>JBFIYM010000075.1:0-20648 GCA_041605395.1 Myxococcota bacterium
CCGATGCCTACGGCGAGATGCAGGCCTTCGTGCACAAGTTCATGGCCGCGCCGCGGCCGCGCATCGCGCACTACCGCGGCACGCAGCCGATCTTCGACGCGCACCGCGTCGAGAACGAGATCGAAGAGGCGCTCGGCCGGAAGGTGTGGCTCAAGTCGGGCGGCTACCTGATCGTCGACCAGAGCGAGGCGCTCACCGCGATCGACGTGAACACCGGCCGCTACGTCGGAAAGCGCGACCTCGAGGAGACGGTGCTGCGCACCAACCTCGAGGCCGTGCGCGAGGTGGTGAACCAGCTGCGCTTCCGCAACATCGGCGGGCTGATCATCATCGACCTGATCGACATGGAGTCGAGCGAGAACCGCGACAAGGTCTACCGCGCGCTCCAGGAGGCACTCCGCGGCGACAAGTCGAAGACCAACATCCTGAAGATCTCCGAGCTCGGCCTGGTCGAGATGACGCGCAAGCGCACACGCGAGAATCTGGTGCAGACGCTCTGCGAGCCCTGCCCCTACTGCGAGCGCAAGGGCTACGTGCTCTCCGAGGAGAGCGTGGCCCACAAGGTGCTCCGCGAGATCCAGAAGGACCTGCCGCGCTTCGGCGGCCGCCAGCTCGCGGTGACCGTGAGCCGGCGCGTGGCCGAGCAGCTGCTCGGGCCGGCGAGCGGAATGCTCGAGGCGCTCGAGGAGCGGCTCGGGCGCAAGATCGAGGTGCGGGCGCGCGCCGACCTCCACCAGGAGCAGTTCGAGCTCACCTCGCTCGACGAGCCCGTGCCCGTGCCCTTCCAGGTGCCCTGGCTCGACGGCCCGGACGCCCCCGCGGAGCCGCGGCCCGAGGCGGAGGCCGCCGAGCCGGCCGCGGCCCCCGCGCCCGAGGCGAGCGAAGCGGCCCCCGCGCCCGAGGCCCTGGCGGAGCCGCCCGAGGCGGCGGAGACGCTCGACGGGGTGGAGACGGCGCCCGCAGGAGCGGGAGAGGCGCCCGCCGGAGCGGAGGAGGCGCCCGCCGAGCCCGCGCCCCAACCGGTTGACGCACCTAGCGAATCCCCGATACTCCGGCGCTTCGCGGAGGAGACCTGATGTACGCGGTGGTGCGCACAGGGGGCAAGCAGGTGCGTCTGGCACCCGGCCGGGCCGTGCGCGTCGAGCGACTGCCCGGCGAGGTCGGCGAGCAGGTCTCGTTCGACGAGGTGCTGCTCGTGGGTGGCGAAGGCGAGCCGCGCGTCGGCCGCCCCCTGCTCGAGGGCGCCAAGGTCGTGGGCACGATCACCCGCCAGGGCCGCGCCCGGAAGATCACGGTCTTCAAGATGAAGCGACGCAAGAACTACCGACGCAAGCAGGGCCACCGGCAGGGCTACACCGAGGTCCGCGTCGAATCGATCGAAGCCTAGGGCAGGGCCAGGAACCGATGGCACACAAGAAGGGCCAGGGAAGCTCCCGCAACGGTCGGGACAGCAACGGCCAGCGCCGCGGCATGAAGCGCTACGGCGGCGAGGCCGTTCGCGCCGGCAGCATCCTGGTGCGCCAGGTGGGCACGCGCATCCATCCGGGCACGAACGTGGGCGTCGGCAGGGACTACACCCTCTTCGCCAAGGTCGACGGTGTCGTCCAGTACGGCCGTTCGCGCGGCCGTGTGGTCGCCCGGGTCGAGCCGGCGAGCTAGCTCGCTGGGGCGGACGCCCCGATGCCCGAGCCCTTCATCGACGAAGCGGTCGTCAGCGTCCACGCGGGCGCGGGCGGCAACGGCTGCGTCGCCTGGCGGCGCGAGAAGTACGTGCCGCGCGGTGGCCCCGCAGGCGGTGACGGCGGAAGGGGCGGCGACGTCGTGTTCGTGGCCGATGCGCACCTCGCCACGCTGCGCGACCAGAAGTACCGGCCCGAGGTCCACGCCGCGCCGGGGGAGCCCGGCGGCGGCAGCCAGCGCACGGGCGCGGACGGGGCGGATGCCGTGATCCGCGTGCCGGTGGGCACCGTGCTCTACGATCCCGATCTCGGCGGCGAGCCCCTCGCCGACCTCGACACGCCCGACGCCCGCTTCGTGGCGGCGCGCGGCGGGCGCGGGGGGCGCGGCAACTCGCGCTTCGCGACCGCCACGCGCCAGACGCCCGACTTCGCCACACCCGGCAAGCCCGGCGAGGCACGGCGGGTGCGACTCTCCCTCAAGCTGCTCGCCGACGTGGGGCTGGTCGGCCTCCCGAACGCGGGCAAGTCGACCCTGCTGCGCCGCGTCTCGGCGGCCCGTCCGCGCGTGGCCGACTACCCCTTCACGACGCTCCAGCCGCATCTCGGCGTGGTCGAGCGCGACGAGCAGCGCTTCGTCGTGGCGGACATCCCGGGCCTGATCGAGGGCGCGAGCCGGGGCGTGGGCCTCGGCGACCGCTTCCTCCGCCACGTCGAGCGCACCCGCGTGCTGGTCCACCTCCTCGACGGGGCCGCGTTGCTCGACCCGTCGCGCGACCTGCTCGGCGAGTACCAGGTGATCCGCCGCGAGCTCCAGGCCTACGGGGAGAAGCTGGCCGAGCGCCGCGAGCTGGTGTTCCTGAACAAGGTCGACCTGATCGGAGACCGCGCGACGCTGGAGCCCCTCGTGAAGCGGCTCGGCGAAGCGGGCTGCGAGGTCCTGCTCGGCTCCGGGGCGACCGGCGAGGGCGTCCCCGAGCTGGTGCGCGCGATGGCGCGCGCGCTCCACGAGGCGGGCCGATGAGCCTGCGCAAGGAGCCCAGGGCGGCGCGCCGCATCGTGGTGAAGATCGGGAGCGGCGTGCTGACCCGCGCCGGGAAGCTCCGCCCCGGCCTGGTCGGGGGGCTCGCGGCGGACGTCGCGGCGCTCTTCGAGGCGGGCCGGGAGGTCGTCGTGGTCTCGTCCGGCGCCATCGCGATCGGCGCCCGCACGCTCGGCTGGGAGCAGCCCGGGCGCTCGATCCCCGAGAAGCAGGCCGCGGCGGCGGTCGGGCAGATCGGCCTCTCGGATCTCTGGCGGAAGCACCTGCGGCGAGCCGGACGCGAGGCCGGGCAGGTGCTGGTGACGCGCACCGGCCTCGACGAACGCGAGCGCTTCCTGAACGCCCGCCACACCCTGCTCGCGCTGCTGCGCCTCGGCGTGGTGCCCGTCGTGAACGAGAACGACACCGTGGCGACCGAGGAGATCCGCTTCGGCGACAACGACAACCTGTCGGCCACGGTGGTGAACCTGGTCGGCGCGGACCTGCTCGTGATCCTGACCGACGTGGACGGGCTCTACCCGGAGCCCCCGAACGAAAAGGGACCGCGCGGTGCGCCCTTCGGCGTGATCGACGCGCTGACCCCGGAGATGGAGCGCGGGGCCGCGGGGCCGGGCCAGACCTTCGGTCGGGGCGGCATGATCACGAAGCTCCAGGCCGTGCGCGCCGCGGCGGCTTCGGGCGCCGCGACGGTCCTCGCCAACGGTCTGCGTCGCGGCACGCTGACGCGTGTCGCCGCCGGGGAGCCGGAGGGCACGCTGTTCAGGAGTGGCAGCCGCATCGGCAGCCGCAAGCACTGGCTCGCCTATACGGCCAAGCCGCGCGGGCGCCTGCACCTCGACCCCGGCGCCGTACGCGCGGTGCGCGAGCGGGGCCGCAGCCTGCTGCCTGCGGGCGTCGTGTCGGTGGAGGGCCAGTTCGGCATCGGCGATCCGGTCGCGTGCGCGGACGAGCGCGGGGTCGAGTTCGCGCGCGGCCTCGCCGCATATGCGGCCGAAGACGTCCGCCGCATCCAGGGCCTCAGCACGAGCCAGATCGGCCGGGTGCTAGGCTACTCGAACGGCGACGAGGTGATCCATCGGGACGACCTCGTCCTGATCGGCGACACACGCTAGAGACACCGCCATGGACCTCCGCGAACAGATCGAGACGCTGGCCCGCGAGGCGCGCGAAGCCTCGCACCAGGTGGCGAGCCTCGCCGCGAGCCGCAAGAACGCCTGGCTGCTGCGTGCCGCCGAACGCCTCGACGCGGCCCGCGATCGCATCCTCGCGGAGAACCGGAAGGACATGCGCGCCGCCGAGGAGAAGGGCGTCGCGGCCCCGCTGGTCCAGCGCCTCGACCTGGCCGGCGACAAGTGGGACTCCATGGTCGACGGCCTGCGCCAGGTCGCGGCCCTGCCCGACCCCGTCGGCAGCATCGAGGCGCTGCGCACCCGCCCGAACGGGCTGCGGGTCGGCCGCATGCGCATTCCGCTCGGGGTGATCGCGATGGTCTACGAGTCGCGGCCCAACGTGACCGTGGACGCCGCCGCCCTGTGCGTGAAGGCCGGCAACGCCGTGATCCTGCGCGGCGGCTCCGAGGCCATCCACAGCAACCGGGCGCTGGCCGAGGCGCTCCAGGCCGCGGCCGACGACACCGGCCTGGCGCGCGCCGCGATCGCACTGGTGCCGGTGACCGACCGCGCGGCCGTCGACCACCTGCTCAAGCTCGACCGCTACGTGGACCTGCTGATCCCGCGCGGCGGCCGGGCCCTGATCGACAAGGTGGTCGCGGAGTCCTCCATCCCGGTGCTGAAGCACGACGCCGGGGTTTGCCATGTATTCCTCGACGAGAGCGCCGACCCCGAGATGGCGCGCGCGATCGTGCGCGACTCCAAGCTCCGGCAGATGGCGGTGTGCAACGGGCTCGAGACGCTGCTGTGCCACGAGGCGGTGGCCCGGAGCATCCTGCCCGGCGTGCTGAAGTCGCTCCACGAGGAGGGCGTCGAGATCCGCGGCTGCGCCCGCGCCTGCGAGGTGTTCGGCGAGGCCGTCCCCGCGCAGGAGGCGGACTGGGCCGAGGAGTACCTGGCCAAGGTGCTGGCGGTGCGGGTGGTCCCGAGCCTCGACGAGGCCATCCAGCACGTGCAGCGCTGGGGCACCGAGCACACGGACGTGATCGTGAGCAACGATCACGCCAACATCGAGCGCTGGATGCGGCAGGTGAACTCCTCGTGCGTGGGCGTCAACTGCTCGACGGCGTTCTCGGACGGCCAGCGCCTCGGCCTCGGCGCCGAGATCGGCATCTCGACCTCGAAGCTCCACGCCTTCGGCCCGATGGGCCTGGAGGAGCTCACGACGCGCAAGTTCGTGCTCTACGGGAGCGGCCAGCTCCGCGAATGACGGCAAGCGCAGCGAAGCGAAGCGCGCAGCGAGGCGAAGCCGAGCGGAGTGCCGGGTCTGGCGGAGGTTCCAACGTCGGACTCTTCGGGGGCACGTTCAACCCGATCCATCTGGGGCACCTGCGCGCCGCCGAAGAGGTGCGCGAGGCGCTCGGGCTCGAGCGGGTGATCTTCGTCCCGAGCGCGGACCCGCCGCTCAAGCGCGACGGCACGGAGCCCCTGGCGGATGCGCGGCAGCGCCTGCGCTGGGTCGAACGCGCCGTCGCGGACAACCCCGCGTTCGGGGTGGACGCCCTCGAGCTCGAACGCGAGGGCCCGTCCTACACCGTGGACACGCTGCGGGTCTTCGCGGATCGGCTCGCGGTGCGTCCGGTCTTCATCATCGGGAGCGACGCCTTCGGCGAGCTCCCGCTCTGGCGCGAGCCCGAGACGCTGCTCACGCTCGCCAACTTCGCGGTGATGACCCGGCCCCCGGAGACCGTCGAAGCCCTCGCCGGCTGGCTGCCGGAGCCGCTCGCGGCCGCCTTCGCGCTCTCGGCCGACGGGCAGGAGGCACGGCACCGCGAGGCGGGGAGCTGGATCCGCCGCGTGCCGATCACCGCCCTCGACATCTCTTCCACCGACGTGCGGCGGCGACTCTCGGAGGGACGCTCCGTGCGCTATCTCCTGCCGGAACCCGTGCTGGAAGACGTGACGAAGAGCGGCGTGTACGGCCCGAGGAGGGCCTCTTGAACCCGGAGACCCGCGATCGCGCCCGGCGTCTCGCGGAGGCCGCCCGGGATCGCAAGGGCGAGGACGTGGTGGCGCTGGCCGTGGGCCCGCTCACCTCGTTCGCCGACGTCTTCGTGCTCGCGACCGCCGCCTCGGACCGACAGGGCCGCGCCATCGCCGACGCCGTCCGCGAGGCCGCGGGGCAGCTCGGCATGACGCTGCTCGGCACCGAGGGCTACGAGGACGGCCGCTGGATCCTGATCGACGGCGGCGACGTGATCGTCCACATCTTCGTCCGCGAGGCGCGCGAGCACTACGACCTCGACCGCCTCTGGGGCGACGCCGAACGCATCGAGCTCCCGGAGCCCGCCGCCGCCGCCAGCGGTGCGAACCGCACATGACTCCCCCGCAAGCGGAGCGCGCAGCGAGCCGGGGGCGAGCGGAGTCCGCGGGGGCGGGCCCCGTCCTGCTGGTCGTGCTCGACGGCTTCGGGCTGGGCGATGGCGGCGCCTCGGACGCCACGCACGTGGCCCACGCGCCCTTCTTCGCGCGCGCCCGACGCGAGCTGCCGATGGCGAAGATCGAGACCTCCGGCGAGGCCGTGGGTCTGCCGCCCGGGCAGATGGGCAACTCCGAGGTCGGGCACATGACGCTCGGCGCCGGGCGCATCGTCGACATGGACATCACGCGCATCTCGAAGGCGCTGGCAGACGGCGGCGCCGCCGCGAACCCGGTGCTCCAGGACGCCTTCGACGCGCTGGCCGAGAGCGGAGGGCGGCTGCACCTGCTCGGCCTCGTCTCCGACGGCGGGGTCCACAGCCACCAGGAGCACTTCGAAGCCCTGCTCGACCACTGCCGGGAGCGGGGAGTCGCGCCCGTGCTGCACGCCTTCCTCGACGGCCGCGACACGCCGCCGCGCTCCGGACTCGGCTACGTGCGGGCGCTGCTGCCGCACGTCGAGGCGGCCGGCGGCCGCGTCGCGACGGTGAGCGGCCGCTACTACGCGATGGACCGCGACAACCGCTGGGAGCGCATCCAGCGCGCCTACGACGCGATCGTCCTGGGCGAAGGCATCCCGGCCGCGAGTCCGCTCGCGGCGATCGAGGATGCCTACGCGAAGGACCAGGGCGACGAGTTCGTGGAGCCGCGCGTCGTGGCCGGCGGCGTGCCGCTCGCCGACGGGGACGTCGTGCTGTTCGTGAACTTCCGGGCCGACCGCGCGCGAGAGCTCACGGCGGCCCTGGCCAGCGTCTCGGAGGAGCGCTTTTCCGGAGAGCTCACGCGCAGGAAGGTTCCGCGGCTGGCCCGCTTCGTCTGCTTCACCGAGTACGACGCGGAGTTCGGCCTTCCCGTAGCGTTCCCCACGGTGCGACCGCAGCGCATCCTCGGCGAGCTGGTGGCCGAGCGCGGCCTCGCGCAGCTCCGCCTCGCAGAGACCGAGAAGTACGCCCACGTCACGTTCTTCTTCAACTGCGGCAACGAGAAGCCGTTCCCCGGCGAGGAGCGCGTGCTGGTTCCCTCGCCGCGCGACGTGCCCACCTACGACCACAAGCCCGAGATGAGCGCGTATACCGTGACCGAGAAGCTGCTCCAGCTGCTCGACGCCGACGACTACGCCTTCATCCTGGTCAACTACGCGAACCCGGACATGGTCGGGCACACCGGCATCCTGCCGGCCGCCGTGAAGGCGGTGGAGACGGTCGACTCCTGCCTGGCGCGCGCGGTCGAGGCCGTCCTCGAGCGCGACGGCGACGTGCTGATCACCGCCGACCACGGCAACTGCGAGCAGATGGTCGATCCGGGGACCGGCGAGCCGCATACGGCGCACACGACCAACCCGGTTCCGATCTGGTGGGCGACGCGGCACGGGGCGGGACGCCGCCTTCGCGACGGCGGCCTGGCCGACGTGGCGCCGACCGTCCTCGAGCTGCTGGCGCTGCCGGTTCCGCCGGAGATGACCGGCCGGAGCCTGATCACCGCCTCCGACTGACCTCCCCCTCCGGTCCCGTGCGAGCCCGCCATGCGATGGCTCTGGCACGGCCTGCTCGACCTGCTGCTCCCGATCCGCTGCGCGAGCTGCGGGCGGGAAGTGGTCACCGGCGCGCTGTGTGCGGCCTGCGCGCCGCTTCCGGCCGCGGAGCTCGGTCCCGCACCGCCGGCGCTCGCGGCCTGGCACGCCGCCATCGTTCACGACGGGCGGGGTGCCGAGTGGGTGCGGCGCTTCAAGTACCCGCGCCGCGGCCTCGGGGGCCTCGACCCGGCCGCAGAGGCCGTCGCCTCCACGCTGATGGCCGAGCTGGCGGCGCGCGTGCCGGGCGCCGCTCCGACGCTCGTCGTGCCGGTGCCGCTCCACCCGCGGCGTCTCCGCGAGCGGGGCTTCAACCCGGCGGCGCTGCTGGCGCGGTGCGCGGCCCGCGCCATCGGGGCGCGTCACGCGCCGGTGCTGCTCGCCCGGCTTCGCGACACACCCAGCCAGACGGGCCTGTCGCGGAACGCCCGCCGTCGCAACGTGGCCGGCGCCTTCGCGGCGCGGCGCGCGGCCCCGGCGCGCGTCTGGCTGGTCGACGACGTCGTCACGACGGGAAGCACGCTCGGGGCCGCGGCGCAGGCACTCCGCCGGGCTGGCGCGCGCGAGGTGGTGGCCGTTTGTCTCGCCCAGCGTCCGCTCGTGGGCTAAACCCCGCCCTCCAGCCGGGGAGACCATGCAATGGCCACGATCCGCCAGGCAGTCACGCTCAAGCACCAACCCAACCTCGGGGAGGGCGTCGAAGAGGTCGCCTTCCAGGCCGGCGAGGAGGTGACGGTGCTGAAGGAGTGGGAGACCCACTACCTGGTGAAGAACGCCAAGGGCCAGCTCTTCAACGTCCCCAAGGACCGCGTCGATCGCTAGCGCGAGGGAGCGGAACCGACTCAGCCCTTCGCGGCGACGGCTTCGAGGATGGCGGTGCGCAGGCGCTCGGGGTCGACCGGCTTCTTGAAGATCACGGTGCCGAGGCCGGCCACGCGGCTGCGCTTGATGATGTGGTCCTTGTCGTAGTGGAAGGCCGTCATCATCAGGACCGGGAGCTCCGGCTGGACCTCTCGCACCTTCAGGAAGAGCTCGTGGCCGTCCATCTTCGGCATCACCACGTCGGTGAGCAGCAGGTCGAAGGGCTTCGCCGTGAGTCGGTCGAGCGCCTCCTGGCCGTCCGTCGCCGTCACCACCCGGCAGCCGTCGGCCTCGAGGATCTCCTTCAGGGTGTTGGCGATCCCGATGTCGTCGTCCGCGATCAGCACGCGTAGCCCGTCGAGCCGGGGGTCGGGCTTGCGGTCGCCGGCGCGCCGCGGCCGCAGGTCGATCATCCGCGCCGGACCGATGTAGTCGACCGTCTCGTAGGTCTCCGAGCGCACCATCTCGCCGAGGCGCTCGAGGATCTCCGAGATGCGGGCGATCTCACGGCGGATCGCGTCGAGGCGTTCGACCTCGACGGAGATGTCCCCGTCGCCGGCCAGGGCGTCGACGTCGCGCTCCAGGAGCTCGGCCTGGTTCAGGATCACCGCGAGCGGGTTGTTGATCTCGTGCGAGAGGCCGATGGCCACCTCGCCGAGCGTGGCCAGCTCCTCGTTGTGGAGGATCTCGCGCAGGTCCTTCAGGAACCCGATGGTGCCGTCCTCCTCGCCGCGCTCGTCGTAGAGCACCGAGCCGGAGATCGCGACCGGGATCTCTTCGCCTTCCTTCGAGAGGATCGTCGTGCGGAAGGTCTCGACGATTCCCTTCCCGCCGTGCGCGGCGCTGCGCATCGCCGCCATCACGCGCTTGGCCTCTTCCAGGCTCGGGTAGAGCCGGCCCACGAAGGTCCCGAGCACCTCCGGCTGCGCATAACCGAGGCTCTTCTTGGCACCGTCGTTGTAGTAGGTGACGATGCCCTTGCGGTCGGTCGCGATCACGAGGTCCGTGGACCGCGCGACGAGCTGCTCGAGTCGTTCTTTGGTGAGCGGCATGGAGCCGCCTCCGTGGTCTCGGTTCTAGCCGCCGTGCTCCGCGAGCCAGCGTTCACAGTCGATGGCGGCCATGCAGCCGGTGCCGGCTGCCGTGACCGCCTGGCGGTAGGTCGGGTCCATCGCGTCGCCGCAGACGAAGACGCCGGGCACGCGCGTCCGGGTCGAGCCGGCCTCGACCTTCAAGTAGCCCACGTCGTCGAGGTCGAGCTGGCCGCGGAACAGGTCGGTATTCGGTTTGTGGCCGATCGCGACGAAGAGCGCCTCCACGTCGAGCGTGGAGGTGGCCCCCGTCTTCACGTTCTTGATGCGCACGCCGCTCACGAAGTCGTCGCCCAGCACCTCTTCGACGACCGAGTCCCAGATGAATTCGATCTTCTCGTTCTTCCGGGCGCGTTCCTGCATGATGCGCGAGGCGCGCAGCTCGTCCCGCCGATGGATCACGCTCACCTTGGTGCCGTAGCGCGTCAGGAAGAGCGCCTCCTCCATGGCGGTGTCGCCGCCGCCCACGACGGCCATGGGCTTCCCGCGGTAGAGCGCCCCGTCGCAGGTGGCGCACGCGGAGACGCCGCGGTTCATGAGCCGCTCCTCGGAGGGGAGCCCGATCCAGCGTGCCGAGGCCCCGGTCGCGACGATGACCGCGTCGGCCAGGAAGGCGTGCTCCTCGCTCTCGACGCGGAATGGGCGTACGGAGAGGTCGACCCGCGTGGCGTCCTCCATCAGGACCCGCGTGCCGAAGCGCTCGGCCTGCTTCTGGAACATCTCCATCATGTCGGGGCCGGTCACCCCTTCCGGGAAGCCCGGGTAGTTCTCGACGTCGGTGGTGAGCATCAGCTGCCCGCCGAACTGGAGGCCGGCCAGCATCACGGGCTCGAGCTCGGCGCGCGCGGCGTAGATGGCCGCGGTGTAGCCCGCCGGCCCGCTGCCGATGATCAGCACCTTGACGCGCTCGGCCGCGCCGCCGCTCGTCTTCTCGCGCCCCAGCAGCGGGTCCAGCTGGCCGCGGCGCTCGAGATCCGCGAGCTCGTCGAAGCCGCCCACGTGCTCCTCCCCGATCCAGATCTGCGGGACGGTGCTCTGCCCCGAACGCTCGATCATCTCGTCACGGCGCGCCGGCTCCGCCTCGATGTCGATCTCGTGCCACTCCTGGCCCTTCTCGCGCAGCAGATGCTTGGCCCGATCGCAGTAGGGGCACCAGGACTTCGTGTACATCACGATCTCGGCCATTCGACTCCTCCGCGCGACCTTTTAGCTTACCCGAGCCGGCGAGCGCAGCCCGGCCCCGGGCGCGGCATCGGGCCGAAGCTGCGTCAGAGCGGCTCCGTGATGGGCAGATCTTCCCAGAGCAGCTGGAGGAAGGTGCCGATGAAGAACGCGAGCACGCTCATCAGCAGCACGGCGGAGGGGAAGATCCAGAGCGGGTCGACGCCCATCACGCGGGGCAGCTCGCCCAGGAAGGGCGTGAGCGTCCCGCGCGCCTCGGCCAGAGGGCCCAGCGCAGCGAGGCCCCAGTTCCGGCCGGCCATCAGCGGCCCGAGCAGGCTCGTGACCAGCAGCCCGAGTGCAGCGGACTGGATCAAGCCGAGCAGGAAGATGTCGCCGGCGCGCGCGAAGGCGCGGCGTGGGTCGCCGAGCCGGCTCTGCACCTCGACGTAGATGTAGAGCAGGATCGCGAAGCCGAGCATCAGCACCACCGCCAGCAGGTAGGGCAGCGGCTGGCGCGCGAGGTCCCAGACCTCGTCGATCAGGAACACGGGCAGGTAGCCCACGATGATGCCCGCGCCGATGCGCGGCACCGAGGTGTGGAAGAGCGTGACGTCCTTCTGGACCAGGAAGCGGTAGACCAGGAACCACGAAAGCACCCCGAGCAGACCCGCCACCTCGATCGCCGCCAGCCAGTCGAAGAAGCGAGGAGCTCGCTCGTATAGGAAGACCGCGGCCAGCACCGGGAGCACGGGGACGGTCAGCGCCAGCAGGTAGGTACGCGTCCCGTGACGGGAGAGCACGCGGTCGGGGTCCACCGGCCCGCGCCGGAGCGCCTCGGCGTGGTGACGCATCACGGCGGCGTGATGAACGTCGTACTGGCGCAGGAACCAGGTCTCGAGCTGTCCCAGGATGCGCAGGCAGTCCCGGCTGCCCGGCTTGCGCAGGAAGAGGCTGAGGTCCCGGGGGCGGTCCACCGATCGGATGCCCGGGCGCGTGATCGCCTTCAGCACCTCGGCGGGGCGCTCCTCGAAGGGCGAGCTCTCCACCTCGAAGACCCCGTTCTCGACGTCGAGGCAGACGTTCTCGATCCAGCGCTGCCACGCGCGCTCGGCCGCCCCCATCACGGCCGCGTCGATCCGCTCCGGGTCGCCCGACGCCAGTGCATAGAAGAACGAGACGTCGGTGGGATCCTCGGGGGCCTCCACCTCGGCCTCTCCGACGACGTAGTCCTTGCGGAACTCTTCCCGCACGCGCTGGCGCACCAGCGTGTCGAAGGCGCGCGTCACCAGGGCACAGAGGTGGAAGTCGGCCATCCGCACACGGGGATGCTCGAGGAGCTTCTTGTCCCGCACGAAGCGCAGCGCGATCTGCGCGAAGACCGCCACGTCCTCGGCCACGCGCGTGAGGGCCGAAGCGCTCTCGTCGTCGTCGAGGCGCTCCATCACGCCGGCGAGCACGCGGGGAAGCGCGGCGAGCAGGCGCAGCACCAGCTCCTCGGCATCGCGGCGGCCGGCAGCGGGCGCCAGGCGCCGCGGGTTGGTCCAGAGGTCTTCGAGGCGCAGGTAGAGCTCTGCCGGATCGTGACGTTCGGCGCGGAACGAGAAGGTCTCCGGGAAGATGCTCTCGTAGCCCTGGCCCACGTCGCGCTCGAAGCGCACTTCGCGGGCGTGGAACGCGTAGGTGAAGCGGTAGCTCGCCTTGAGGCGCTCGATCCGGAACTCGAGCCGGGGGATGCCCCCCGTGCCGGGTCCCGATCCGGAGCCGATCTCAGAGGACGGGCTGCTTCGGGTTCTCTCCGGATTCGTAGTAGCTCTCCACGCGCTGCGCGAGCTCGCGCACGCGGTCGGGCAGACGCTCCTGGGGCCAGCGCTGGTTCGCGAGCCGCATGCGATCGAGCAGCGGCTGCGCATCGGGGAAGGCCTCGCGTGCCAGGGCGTCGTCGACCGCGAGCCAGTACTCGATCGCCGTGAGCGTGCGGGTGGCGCGGTCGCGCAGCTCGGCGCGGCCCGGCGAGGCCACCGCCTCGTGGCCGGCCTCGCGGACCAGCTCCCCGATCTGCTGCTGCGCTTCGACCAGGCGCTCGCGCAGGGAGCCGTCGCCGGTCTCGACCAGCCCGTCCAGGATCTCCTCGAAGCGGCGCCGCTGCGGCTCGTGCGAGATCTCCCGCGCCAGGATCACGCGGCCGAGCGCCCCGCCGTCCGGGCGCGCGAGTGTACGCGCGTGGATCCGCAGACGGACCCCCGACCCCACCGGCAGGTCGACCTCCTGGTAGCAGCCCGCGTCGCTCTCGAGGGTCTTCGTCGCGCCGTCCACGGCATCGCGCACCTCGGCCTTCAGCACCTCTTCGAGAAGACGCCCGCGGGCGTCCCCGGGCAGGCCCAGGTACTCGCGCGCCAGCCGGTTCGCGGCCTGGACGACGCCTTCGGCGTCGATGGCGAGCGCGCCGGTGTCGAGCTCGTCCATCACGGCCTCGAGGAAGAGGTTCGAGGCGCGCAGGCCGCCCACCAGGCGCTCGTTCTCGACGGCCAGCGAGTGGTGCTCCACGGCCCGCCGCACCACCTGCTTGAGCTGGTCCGGCTCCCAGGGCTTCGTGATGTAGGCGTAGACGTGGCCATCGTTGATGGCGCGGATGATCGCGTCCATGTCCGCGAAGCCGGTCAGGATGATGCGGACCGTGGTCGGATGCATCGCGAAGACGCGCGCCAGGAACTCGACGCCGGTCATCTCCGGCATGCGCTGGTCCGAGATCACCACGGCGACGGGGCCGCTCTCCCCGAGCAGCTTGAGCGCCTTCCGGGCCGACGGCGAGGTGAGCACCTCGTAGTCGTCCTCGAAGGTGAAGGTCATCGTCTCGAGGATGGCCTCCTCGTCGTCGACGACCAGGATCCGCGGCCGTTCGCTCATGGCGGGCGGAGCGTAGCGCGCACCGCGCCCTCCGAGCTATGCGGCGCGGTCGCGCTCCTCGCGCTCGCGGATGGCGGCGCGGATCTCGTCGCGCTTCTTCTTCAGGCGCCCGGGCAGCCGGCCCCGTGCGACCGGGCTCCAGGGGCGCTGCTCCGCGCCGTCGCGGAACTTGCAGAATTTGCGATAGCCCCAGATCTCGTGGCGGAGCTCTTCCTCGACCATCTTGATCATGATCGCGTCGTCGAGGAAGCCCACCATCGGGATGTCGTCCGGGATCACGTCCTTGGCGTCCGCGAAGTAGGCGAGCGCCGCGAGCACCGAGCGGTGCACGCTCGCCGGTGCGGCGTAGTCCTCGTCGTCGAGCACGCCGAGCAGGTCTTCGAGCGTCTGCACGGCCTCCATCACGAAGCTCGGCGCGCGCTTGGCGCCCCGGACGTCCTCGATCAGGCTGCGGACGCCGTGCTCGATCTTGGAGCGGTCGACCTCGCCCGCGTTCTTCTTGGCCGCGCGGAAGATGGCGCGGAAGTAGGCGAGGTCGGAATCCTCGAGGCTGAAGGAGATCTTGGTTTTCCCGGCCATGGGCCCTCCAGGGGAAGTTCCGAGCCGCAGCACCGGAGCGGCCACTCTATCAGTAGCGCGCGTACTCGATCAAGCGCGCGGGCGAGCGGTCCCATTCCCGCTCCCAGCGCAGCAGGATCTCCTCACCGGGGCTTCGTCCCCTCTCCGCGACCTCCTCCAGCGGGGCCAGGAAGCGGGTCTCGTCCGGCTCCTCGCCCGAGCCGTCCCCGATGCGGGCCAGGCCCGCGCGCGAGATCGCGATCAGCTCGCGGGCCAGGCCCAGGATCGGGCGGCCCGCGACCTCCGCCCCGAGCCCCCGCCGCGCCACCGCGTCGAGCGCGGCCTCGCGCTCGGCGAGGGACCAGGGCTCGACGAGCCGCCAGGCGGCCTCCTGGGCCCCCGCGTCGTACAGCAGTCCCTTCCACAACGCCGGCAGCGCGCAGATCAGCCCGGGGGGCACGGCGTCGGCGCCGCGCACCTCGAGGAACTGCTTGAGGCGCACCTCCGGGAACAGCGTCGTCAGATGCAGGTTCCAGTCGAGCAGGGTCGCGGGGCGGCCCGCGAAGCCGGCTTCGAGGACCTCGCGGAACGGCTTGCCGCCGGTCGGGAGGTAGCTCCCGTCGCGCAGGACGAAGAACACGGGGACGTCGAGCGCCCACTCGACGTAGTGCCGGTAGCCGAAGTCGGGCTCGAAGACGAAGGGCAGGATTCCGCAGCGATCCGGGTCGACGTGGCGCCAGATGTGTACGCGGCGCGAGACGAAGCCGCTGGGCTTGCCGGCGTGGAGCGCGGAGTTGGCGAACAGCGCCGACACGATCGGCGAGACGCCCATGGCGGTGCGCATCTTCGCCGCCATGTCCTCCTCACTCGCGTAGTCGAGGTTGGCCTGCACGGTCGCCGTGAGATGCATCATGTGCATCGCCAGCTCGCCCTTCGCGGGCAGGTAGCTGCGCATGATCTCGTAGCGCCGCTTCGGGACGTGCGGGATCGCTTCGACCTCGTGCAGGGGGTTCGCACCCAGCGAGAGCCAGACGATGCCGCGCGGCTCCGAGACGCGGCGGATGAGATCGAGGTGGCGGTGGAACTCGGCGCAGGTCTCGAAGATGCTCGCGAGCGGGGCCCCGGAGAGCTCGAGCTGCCCGCCCGGCTCGAGCGTGATGCTCGCGCCGTCCTTCTCGAGCGCCACCAGGGCATCGCCCTCGTGAATGGCGCTCCAGCCGTCCTCGGCCGCGATCGCGGCGAGCACACCCTCGATGCCGCGCTCCCCGGCATACGGCACGGGCCGGAGATCTTCCGTCCGGAGGCCGATCTTCTCGTGCTCGGTGCCGACGCGGAACGCGTCGCGGGGCTTCTCGCCCGCCCGGGCGTAGTCGATCAGGTCGGCGACGGAGCCCAGCACGATGGGCTCGGTCTTGGGCTGTCCACTCACGGGGAGCTCCGGCGCAGCGATCGGGGAGGGGCACCTGAGCCTACCGCGCCCCCCTGCCGGCTGCCCTGCCCGAGCGGCCGGGCGTCGGCCCCGGGCTACGGGGTGACGGCCTCGGTCAGGAAGCGCTCGAGGAAGTCGCTGAGCGCCTTCTGGATCTCGTCCTCGGCGTCGAAGGGGAAGCTCTTGCAGGGCCCTTCGGTCTTGCCGGCGTGGAAGGGGCCGACGAGCGTCACGTCGCCGCGCGACTTCACGGTGACGATGGCCCGGTAGCGCCCGCGCCAGAGATCGAACTCGACCGAGCGCACGTGCTTGTCGTCGAGGCGCAGCTCGCTGACCTCGACGTCCAGGTGCGGCGCCCCGGCCTCGGCGGCGCCCTTCCGGAAGCCGGCCAGCCCCTCCTCGACGGCGCGCCGCAAGCTCGCCGCGCGCTCCCGCGCAGCCTCGAGCGCCGCCTTGTGCTCCGCCTCCCGCGCCCCGAGCTCCCGGCCGAGCGCCTCGAGGCGGTCCCTCAGCTTCTCCATGGCTGCGATCCTGGCACAGCGGCGCCCAGGCTGCCTGCCCGGCGGCTGCCCGGCCAGCACCGGAAAGAGCGCCTCCCAAGCCCCACCGCAAGCCGCGCGCAACCGGTCCGCGCTGGCCGGCAGGGCTCGTGCGCGGCGCGCAGCGAGGCGAAGCCGAGCGAAGCCAGGGACCGCGGGCTAGAGCGCCTCGTTCGTCACGAAGCGGAGCGCGCTCGGGTCGAGGGCGGTGAGCAGCTCGTCGCGGGCGGCAGCGAACTCGGGCATCCGCTGGTTCGGAATCGGCGCGGCCAGCTCGGTACGGATGGTGGCCGGGTTCACGTGACGCCCGCTGTGCTTCATCACGAAGTGGAGGTGCGGGCCGGTGGACAGGCCGGTGGAGCCGACGTAGCCGATCACCTGCTTCTGGCGAACCCGCTGGCCGATGCGCAGGTTCGGGTAGCGCGACAGGTGTCCGTACCAGGACTCGTAGCCGTTGGCGTGGCGGATCTTGACGGTCTTGCCGAGGCCGCCGAGCCAGCCGCGGTAGCTCACGCGCCCCTCGCCCACCGACCAGACGGGCGTGCCCGTCGCCGCCGCGTAGTCGGTCCCGAGGTGCGGGCGCCGGCGACCCAGGATCGGGTGGAGGCGACCGGTCGAGTAGCTGGAGCTGATGCGGCGGTAGGTGAGCGGCGCCTTCAGGAACTGGCGCTCGACGGCGCTGCCGTCCGGTCGGTAGTAGCCCGCGCGCCCTTCCTCCTGCTCGAAGTAGATGGCGGCGTGGTCGACGCTCGTGCTGGCGCTCGCATAGCGCGCGGCGAGGATGCGGCCCGGGCCCACGTACCGCTCGCGCCCCTCCGCGTCGCGCAGGAAGCGGCGCTCGTACAGGATGTGGAACTCGTCGCCCGGGTGGACCGAGCGCGAGAAGTCGACGTCCCACGCGAAGATCTCGGCGAAGTCGTGGGCCAGGTCCCCGCTCTCGCCGAGCGCCTGAATCGCATCGTAGAGGCTGGTGGTGACGACCCCGGCGAGCCGCGCCCGCTCCACGGCGAGATCGGGCTCGACGCGCTCCGGCACGAGCTCGTCCTCTTCGCGGTGCAGCGTGTACCGCATCAGCGCCGAGCGCTGGTACTCGAAGGCGACGACACGCCCGTTCGCGTCCTGCTCGAGGCGATAGCGGTCGCCCGCGCGCGAGTAGCGGAAATCGAAGACCGGACGCATCGAGGTGGCGATCTCGTGCACGAGGGCGGAGCCGATGCCCTGGCGGTCGAGGGAGCTCGCGAGCGTCTCACCGCGACGCAGCTCGCCCTCCGTCGCCACGCGGACCTCGATCGCGACGGGCGCGGCGGGCTCGGGCGCGAACGCAACGGCGGCAACTGCCGATCCCCGCTCCGACGGAAGCTGGAGCGCGACGGCTTCCTCCGCCTCGACCGCGATCGGCACCACGGAAGCGCCGGTGAACTGCGCGGGCTGCGAGCCGAGCTCGAAGCTGGCCACGGCCCCGAGCAGGGCAGCGAACCCGAGGCTCCCCCAGCTTGCAGCGCCGACGGCGCTCTTCGGCTTGAGCCTCATCCAGCCTCGCTGCATTCCACCCTCCGGACGCCTCGCCGGAGGCCTCCCTGCCGCCGACGAGCACGGTGCCTCATCGGCACGCAAGACCCGGTGCTAAATACTTCTTCCGTTCTAGGAACTGTGTGCGCCCGATCACCTTTCTCAGGAACCGCGTTCGATTCGCCACGGCCCACAGCCGGTGGGTGATCGCGGGGGCATTGTTGGTGGCGTGCGGCGGTTTGACAAGCCCCCCGCAGGGGCAAATCAGCCCAACTCTGGGGGATCGGGCGGCGGCGCTGCTCGCGCATGCGATCCGCATCGACACGAGCAATCCACCCGGAAATGAAGGGCTATTGGCCGAACACCTGGCCCACTTCCTGGCGGCCGAGGGGATCGAGTCCGCGGTCGTCCCGCTGCCGGATGCGGACAGCGGCCGGGCGGCCGTGTGGGCCCGGGTGCCCGGAAGCGGCGGCGGCCGGCCGCTGATCCTGCTCTCCCACCTCGACGTGGTGCCGGCCGAGCCGACGGGCTGGACGGTGGACCCGTTCGCTGGCGTCGTCGGCGGCGGCTTCGTCGTCGGCCGGGGCGCCCTCGACGCGAAGGGGGTGACCGTGACGCATGCGCTCACCCTCGTGGAGCTCGTGCGGCGCGGAGTTCCCTTGGCGCGCGACCTGATCCTGCTCGGGACTCCCGACGAGGAGGCCGGCGGGCGCATCGGCGCGGCCCTGATCGCGGAGCGCCCGGACCTGCTCGGCGGTGCCGGCTACCTCCTGACCGAGGGCGGGGGGATCTTGCCGGGCGAGGCGGGCAGCCCGGACGTCTGGGGGGTGTCGTTCACCGAGAAGACCCCGTGCTGGCTCGGCCTCACCGCGTCGGGGATCTCGGGCCATGGAGCCGGCGCGTCCTCGGACGCCGCCACCCACCGGCTGGTCGCCGCGCTCTCCCGGGTGGCCGCGATGCGCTTCGAGACGCAGGTCACGCCCGAGGTCGCCCAGATGTTCGCCGCCCTCGCACCCCTCGCGGCGCCCGAAGACCGTGCCGGCTACGCGAGCCTGCGCGGCGCCCTCGCGCTCGACCCCGGCTTCCGCGAACGCTTCCTCGCCGACCGGGGACGCGCGGCGTTGGTTCGCACCACGGCCGCGATCACGATGCTGGCGGGCTCGGAGCGCTTCAACGTGTTGCCGGCCGAGGCCTGGGCCGGGGTCGACGTCCGGCTGCTGCCCGGCGAACGCTGCGAGGACTTCGTCGAGGTCGTGCGAGAGACCCTCGACGACCCGGCCATCGACATCCGCATCGAGCTCGCCTTCGACGGAGCGGCGTCGCCGACCGAGACACCGCTCATGGACGCGATCCGCCGGGTCGCGGGGAAGAGCGCGCCGCCCGGCGTCGTGGTGCCGCGCGTGATCGCCGGCTTCACCGACGCGCACTGGTTCCGCGCGCGCGGCATCGTCTCCTACGGCTTCGTGCCGCGCCGTCTGCGCCCCGCCGAGACGCGGGGCGTGCACGGCGCGAACGAACGCGTCTCGATCGAGAACCTGGAGCGCGGCATCGAGTCTACGCTCGCGATCCTGCGCGAGCTCGACGCGGTCGAAGGATTGTCAGCCGGCGCTGCCACCGGGCGCTGACGCCGCGCTCACTCGCTGCGGTGCCGCGCCGGGCTCACTCCCTGCCGCGCAGCTCCTGGATGGCGCGGTGCACCGTCTCGAAGAGCGGCTCGATCTGCTCGGGCTCGAGGCAGGAGAACGCCACGCGCAGGTCGTACTTCGCCGTGGCGATGAGGCCCGTCTCGTGGGCGTCGAGCAGGTGGACGCGGAGCGCCTCCGCCTCCACCCCGAGCAGCTTCACGCACATGAAGTAGCCGCTGTTGAAGGGATAGACCTCCCAGCTCTCGCGGAAGCGCGGCGCGTTCGCCACCTCGTAGACCTTCTCGGCCCGGATGCGCAGCAGCTCGCACTTCTCCTTGCGCTCCGCGTCCACCGAGGAGCCGGCCAGCGCGCGCTCGACCAGGGTCTGCGAGAGCTGCGGGCTGTTCGAGATGCCGCCGCGGATCGCGCCCTTCACCTTGGCCTCGAGCGCGTTGCAGGCGGCCTCGGCGCCGTTGGCGCGTCCGGGCCCGAAGGTCAGGAAGCCGCAGCGCAGGCCCCAGACGAACAGCTCCTTGGTCGCGCCGTCGAGCCGGATCGCGAGCAGGTTCGGGTGGCGCCCCACGAGCCGGCCGAACAGCGACTCCGTCATCGAGGCGCCGCCCAGGTGGTAGAAGAGACCGAAGTAGGCGTCGTCGAGCACCACCACGAGCCGGGTGCCCCGCTCGGCCTGCGCGACCAGCGCGGCCACGATCGCCTCGCCTTCCGCTTCGGTCGGCATGTAGCCGGTCGGGTTGTTCGGGAAGTTGAGCAGGACGATCAGCTTCTCGCGCTCCTGCGCGTTCTGCTCGAGCGCGCGCGCGAACCCCTTGGTATCGAAGCCCGCGCCGGCGTAGAACGGGTAGGTCACGATCTTCGCGCCGAGCCGCACCTCGTAGGTGAGGCGGTAGTTGCCCCAGAGCTGGTCGGGAAGCAGGATGCGATCGCCCGGCTCGACGAAGAGGTCGCCGACCAGGGCCAGGCCGTGGGTCAGCGCTGCGGTCACGATGGGGAGGCCGACCGCCTTGCCGCGCTGCGACGGGTTCTCCTCGAGCTGCTTCTCGCGCCAGCGCTCGCGCAGCGAGGGCCGACCCGG
>JBFIYM010000076.1:0-20518 GCA_041605395.1 Myxococcota bacterium
CGGCGGCGGCGCCCGGCAGGACCGGCGTGGCCGCCGCGGGCGTCTCGGCCGCGGGCGCGGCGCGGGTCTCGCCCAGGGCGGTGCTCTCGCCCTCCAGGGAGGGCGCGACCTCGGCCGCCGCCTGTCGGGCCCGCTGCTTCAGGATCAGCTGCTGCCGCGCCCGAAGCACCTGTTGGAGCTGGGCCGGGGTCAGCATGCCGCGCTCGATCAGGATGTCGCCGAGCCGCTTCTCGCCCCCGACCCGGCCATGGAGCTTCATGGCCTCGGTCAGCTGATCGAGGCTGATCAGCTTGAGGTGAACGGCGATGCGTCCGAGCAGCAGCTGGGGCGAGTCCGACATCCCGCACGCCTCATCGGCCGGATCCGGCCGCGACTGGACCCACCCGGGCGCGGCCCCGCCCCGGCGCGCGGCTTCCGGCCGCTCGACGGCTCCCGGGCCGCTTGGCGGCGGCCCCGGGCCCTCCCTAAGCTTCCAGGCTTCATGATCTTCGAGACCGACGACCTCCGCATCCAGAACCTGCGACCGCTGATCCCCCCGGCGATCCTGATGGAGGAGCTGCCGCTCGGCGAGCGCAGCTCGCAGACCGTCGCGGAGGGGCGGGCGAAGCTGCAGGCCGTGCTGCGCGGGGAGGACGATCGGCTGGTCGTCGTGGTGGGCCCCTGCTCGATTCACGACCCGCAGGCGGCGCTCGAGTACGCGGACCGGCTCGGGGCGCAGGCCGAGCGCCATGCCGCCGACCTGCTGATCGTGATGCGGGTCTATTTCGAGAAGCCGCGCACCACCGTGGGCTGGAAGGGTCTGATCAACGATCCCCACATCGACGAGAGCTTCTCGATCAACGAGGGGCTCCACATCGGGCGCAAGCTGCTGCTCGACCTTGCGGAGCGGGGGCTCCCCGTGGGCTGTGAGTTCCTCGATCCGATCAGCCCGCAGTTCATCGCCGACCTGGTCTCGTGGGGCGCGATCGGCGCACGGACCACCGAGAGCCAGGTGCATCGCGAGCTGGCCTCGGGCCTTTCCATGCCGGTGGGCTTCAAGAACGCCACGGACGGCAACGTGCAGGTGGCGGTGGATGCGATGCGCGCGGCGGCGAACCCGCACCATTTCCTGTCCGTGACGAAGCAGGGCGTCGCCGCGATCGTGGCGACGCGCGGCAACGAGGACACCCACGTGATCCTTCGCGGGGGCGCCAGTGGGCCCAACTACGACGCCGCCAGCGTCGCCTCCGTCTGCGCGCAGCTCGACAAGGCGTCACTCCCGCACCGCCTGATGATCGACTGCAGCCACGGCAACTCGAGCAAGGAGCATGCCCGCCAGGCGGAGGTGGCGGCGGATGTGTCCGCCCAGGTCGCCGCGGGCAGCGGCGCGCTGTTCGGTGTGATGCTCGAGAGCTTCCTCGAGGACGGTCGCCAGGACTGGGACGCGCAGGCCAAGATGGTCTTCGGCAAGAGCATCACCGACGCCTGCCTCGGCTGGGAGCGCACGCTGCCCGTCCTCGACACACTCGCCGAGGCCGTCCGGGCGCGCCGGAAGGCCTAGGCCGGCCCGTCCTTCGCCGCTTCGCGCTCGGCGTTCCGCTTCTTGAGCCGCTCCAGCACGCCCTCCGGGCCGCTGCGCTCGAGCACGTCTGCGAACTGCTTCCGGAAGCTGGAGACCAGGCTCACGTTCTCGATGACGACGTCGATCACGCGCCAGTCCGAGGCGTTGCGGAGGCGGTAGTTCACCGGCGTGCCGTCGTAGCGGCCGCCGCGGATCACGGTCGCTACCGTCACGTCGCCGTTGGTCTCGGGCTGGGAGCGGGTCACCTCGACCCCCTCGTTCTCGTAGCGGCCGATGTTCTCGCCGTAGCGCGCGGAGAGGTGCTCCTTGAACTGCGTGACGAACTCGTCGCGCTGCGCGGGGTCGAAGCGCTTCCAGTCGCGCTTCAGCACCAGCTTCGACATCGTGACGAAGTCGAAGCGTTCGGTGGCGATCGCCTGGAGGCGATCGCGCTTGTCCTGGATCGAGAGGGAGGTGTCGCCCAGCACCACCAGGACGTCGTCGACCGTCCGCTGCATGGCGACTCGCGCGTCGTCGGCGGGGGCGGCAGCGGCGGCCCCGGCCACGACGAGCAGCGACGCCAGCGCGGCCGCCACCCACCGCCAGCGCCTAGTCCTCGAACTCATACAGCTCCTCCTCCTCTTCGGCGCTCAGGCCGCGGTCGTCCCGCACCTCTCCCTCGCGATCCTGCAGGCAAGCGTCGCGGACGAAGACGTACCAGTCGATGGCCTCCCGGCGGTTCTCCTCGATCTGCTCGTCGTTGATGGCGCGCCGGTTCACTACGTCGATGACCCCCGTGCCGAACACCCCACGCACCGCGAGGCCCACCACGAAGAGCGGGTCCATCGCGAAGTCGACCGGGTACGCCAGCCAGTCGCGCGCCGTGCAGCGGAAGGGGAAGACCGGGAGCAGGGTGTAGGGGCCGCTCGGGGTGCCCCAGACTCCGAGCGTCTGTCCGAAGTCCTCCTGATTGTCGCGCAGGCCGATTCGTGAGGCGACGTCGAACAGCCCCACGACGCCGACCGTGGTGTTCACGGCGAAGCGACCGAGGTCGTGCCCGGCGTCCGTCGGCTTGCCCTGGAGCAGGTCGTTCACGAAGGTGCGCGGGACGTCCAGGTTGCGGAAGAAGTTGTCGATGCCGGTGAGCACGAATTCGGGCATCAGCCAGTCCCAGCCGCGCGCCACGGGCCCGAGCACCCAGCGATCGAGCCCGTCGTTGAACTCGAAGACGGGTTCGTTGGTTCCCCGCCAGGGGTCCGGGCCCTGTGCGGTCGAGCAGGCGCTCGCTCCGAGCAGCGCCGCCAGCGCCAGCGCCGTTACGATCCGACCGTGTCTCACTCACTCTCCTCCCCGCCGCCGAGGCCGGCGTCGTGTACCAGCGAGCCCACCAGCTTCTCGATGCTGAGCGCACTCTCGGTGAACCCGATCTCGTCGCCCTCGCCGAGGAGCGCGTCCTCGGCGCCCGGCTCGAGCTCGATGAACTGGTCGCCCAGCAGGCCTGCCGTGCGGATCGAGGCGCTGGTGTCGACGGGAAGCTCGAGGCCTGCATTCACCTCGAAGGTCACGCGCGCACGCAAGTCGTCGGCAAGGGCGATGCGTTTCACGCGCCCCACCCGGACGCCCGAGACCACCACCGGCGCCCGCTCTGCGAGCCCGCCGATCTGGTTGAAGGTGGCGTGGAGCTGGAGGCCGCGGTCCGGTGTGAGCGAGAAGCCGCCGAGGTTCAGCGACAGGTACCCCACGGCGAGCAGCCCGATCCCCACGAAGAGGCCGACGATCAGGTCGCGCGTCGGTGAGCTTTGCATGGCTAGAACTCCCAGAGCGAGGTCACCACGTAGTCGGCCAGCAGGATGCAGACCGACGCGGTGACCACGGTGGAGGTGGTGGAGCGGCCGACCGCCTCGGCGCTGCGGCCGCTGTGATAGCCGCGGTAGGTGGCGATCAGCGAGATCAGCGCCCCGAAGACCAGCGCCTTGATGAGGCTTCCGAGGACGTCCGGGTCGAACTCGACGGCCTGCTCCAGGCTGGACATGTAGACGCCGGCGTCGAGGCCGAGCAGCACGACGCCGATCAGGTAGGCGCCGAAGATCGAGAACACGATGAACAGGCAGGAGAGCAGGGGGAGCGAGAGCGTCAGCGCGAGGGCCTTCGGGGCCACGACGTAGTGCATCGGATCCACGGCGAGCGTGCGCATGCCGTCGATCTGCTCGGTGGCGGCCATCACGCCGATCTCCGCGGCCATCGCCGAGCCGGCGCGCCCCGTCACCAGCAGCGCGGTCAACACCGGGCCCAGCTCGCGGATCAGCGTGAGGCCGACCACGGCCCCGAGGCTCTCCTCCGCTCCGAAGCGCACCAGCACGTAGTGGAGCTGGAGGCCGAGGACGAGGCCCACCGTCAGACCCGAAGCGCACACCAGCGCGAGCGAGAGCACGCCGCTGTCGTAGATCTCGCGCACCAGTCGGCGAGGGCGGAAGGGCGGCTTCAGCGCCTGGAGCCAGAGCACCCCGAAGAACGTGCCGATGCGTCCGAGCTCGAGCACGAAGTGCGTGGCCCGTGCGCCGAGACGTTCGATCGCGGCCTGGATCATCCGCGCGCGCCCGCGTCCGGCTTCGGAGCAAAGCGGGCCTCGCGCACCTCGAAGGCGCCGTCCGCGAGCTGCGGGTCCGGCGCCAGCTGGTGCTGCTGCACCCGCGCTGCGGCGAAGACGTCGCTCGCGACCCGCGCCAGGCGCGCGAAGCTGCCCGGGGCGCCCGCCAGCCGGAGCGACTCCACCTCGCGTCCCATCGAGACCTCGCCGTCCGCCTTCGCCTTGTTGATGGCGGTCAGGCAGGCGATCGCGACGCTCAGGCTGTCCGGGGCCTCGGGCGGCGCGACGTCGTGGAAGTCCGGGGCGCCGGGCCAGGGCGCCCGGTGGATCGAGGGCTCGCCGCGCTCGGCGGCGAAGGCCCACGACCAGATCTCCTCCGTCACGTAGGGCAGGAACGGCGCGAGCAGGCGCAGCAGCACGTCGAGCGCGAGCCGGAGCGTCGCCACCGCGCTGGCGCGGCCGGCGGCGTCCTCGCCCCGCGCCCGGGTCTTCACCAGCTCGAGCGTGGTATCCGTGAAGCGCGCCCAGAAGAAGCTCTCGACCGCCTTCAATACGTCGGCGTGCTCGTAGGCCTCGAAGTCCGTCGTGGCGCGCTCGACCAGCGCGGCGAGCTCGGCCACGAAGGCGCGGTCGAGCTCGTTCGTGATCGCGCCCGCCGAAGCGGACGGTGTGCCGGCGGCGGTGGATTGGCTGAGCACGAACTTGCTCGCGTTCCAGAGCTTCGTCACCAGGCGCTTTCCGACGCGGAGCACGTTCTCGTCGAAGGCCGTGTCGACGCCGAGCCGGGCGTGGCCCGCCCAGTAGCGCAGCGTGTCTGCGCCGAACTGCTCGATCAACGGCAGCGGCGTCACCACGTTGCCGAGGCTCTTGGACATCTTCTTGCGATCGGGGTCCAGGATCCAGCCCGAGATCGCAACGTGCCGCCACGGCACGCGGTCTTCGTGGAGCAGCGCCTTGGCGATCGTGTAGAACGCCCAGGTTCGGATGATCTCGTGGCTCTGCGGGCGCAGGTCGCCGGGGAAGAGCCGCGCATGGCGTTCGGGCTCGAGCCAGCCGCCCGAGCCGATCTGGGGGGTGAGCGAGCTGGTGAACCAGGTGTCGAAGATGTCGGCCTCGCCGACGAAGCCGCCCGGCTGGCCGCGCTGGGGCTCGGTGTAGCCCGGCGGCACGTCCGTCATCGGGTCGACCGGCAGCGTGTCGGGCGCGGCCACGATGGGGCCGGTGTAATCGGGCTCGCCGTCGTCGCCGAGTCGGTACCAGACGGGGATCGGCACGCCGAAGTAGCGCTGACGCGAGACGCACCAGTCGTAGGCGAGGTTCCGGGTCCAGTCCTCGAAGCGCTTGCGCATGTGGTCGGGGTGCCAGGCGACCTCGGCGCCCTTCGCGATCAGGGCGTCCCGCTTGTCGAGCAGGCGCACGAACCACTGCCGCGTCGGCAGGAACTCGAGTGGGCTGTCGCCCTTCTCGTAGAAGCGGACCGCGTGTTGGATCGAGCGGGGCTCGCGCTGGAGCGGCGCCCCGCCGCCGTTCGCGGCCGCGGCGGGGTCGCGCAGCAGCTCCACGATGCGGCGGCGCGCCTGGGGCACGCTGCGGCCGGCGAGCTCCCCGTAGGCCCGGTTCGCGGCGGCGGCGTCGAGGCTCTCGAAGCCGCCGCTCCCGAACTGGAGGGGTCGCAGGCGGCCGTCGCGTCCGATCACCTGGCGCAGTGCGAGGCCCTGCTCGCGCCACCACTCGACGTCGGTGGCGTCGCCGAAGGTGCAGACCATCAGGATGCCCGTGCCCTTCTCGGGGTCGGCCTTCTCGCTCGGGAAGATCGGCACGGGCACGCGGAACAGGGGGGTCAGCGCACGCCGACCGAACAGGCCCCGATAGCGCGCGTCCTCGGGATGGGCGGTGACGCCGACGCAGGCGGCGAGCAGCTCGGGGCGCGTCGTCGAGATCACGAAGCGCTCGTCGCTGCCCTCGACGCCGAACTCGATGTCGTGATACGCGCCGGACTTCTCGCGATCCTCCACCTCGGCCTGGGCGACGGCCATCTGGAAGTCGACGTCCCACATGAAGGGGGCGTCGCTCGTGTAGACGTGCCCCTTCTGGAAGAGGTCCCAGAACGAGTGCTGCGCCAGCTGCCGGCAGCGCCGGTCGATCGTGGCGTACTCGGTGCGCCAGTCGACCGAGAGCCCGATGCGGTGCCACACCTCGAGGAAGGCCTTCTCGTCCTCGGCGGTCACGCGCGCGCACAGGTCGATGAAGTCGCCCCGTGAGATCACCCGCGGCGGCTGCTTTCGCTCG
This sequence comes from Myxococcota bacterium, assembly GCA_041605395.1. Lineage (GTDB taxonomy): Bacteria > Myxococcota_A > UBA9160 > UBA9160 > UBA6930 > JBFIYM01. Next base: position 6,417 of record JBFIYM010000076.1, read on the forward strand.
GGCGCCTTCGCTTCGAGCGGGAGCAGGCGCAGCTCGGGGTCGTGCGGCAGGGTCGGGTCGCAGCGCACGTGGAACAGGTTCTGCACGCGCCGTTCGGTGGGGACGCCGTTGTCGTCCCAGCCCATCGGGTAGAAGACGTTCCGACCGCGCATGCGCTGGAAGCGCGCCATCATGTCGGTCTGGCTGAAGCTGAAGGCGTGGCCGATGTGGAGCGCGCCCGAGACCGTGAGGGGCGGCGTGTCCACCACCCAGGTCGGGCGCTCCGTGTCGGACGCGTCCCAGTGGTAGGTGCCGTTCCGCTGCCACTGCTCGTCCCAGCGCTGCTCCGCCTCGGCCGTGTCGAGGTGGCGGGGCAGCGAGGCGGGGTCCACGGTCTTCGGCGGTTGGCGGTTCATCGGGGCGCGGCTCGGGCAGCAATCTAGCGGTTCGGAGCCCTCGCACAGCCGCTGTGCGGGAGCTTTCCGCCACGGCGCCCAGCCTGCGTTTCCGCCACGGCGCCCCGCGTGCGATTCCGCCACGGCGGTTAGAGTGCGCGGATGGCGCGGGATTTCGTAACGATCGTCACGGGTGCGCCGCGCTCGGGGACCTCGCTGCTGATGCAGCTGCTCGCGGCGGGCGGGGTGCCGGCCGTGAGCGACGGGGTGCGCCCGCCCGACGCCGCCAACCCCCGCGGCTACCTGGAGCACGCGCTGCTGCGGCGCCTCGGTCGCGATCCCGCCGCCGCGGCGTTGGTCCGTGCGGCCGAGGGGCGTGCGCTCAAGGTCGTGCACGCGCTCGCGCACGCCCTGCCGGCGGGGCCGCGCTACCGGGTGCTGCTGGCCCGACGCGACGTCGCCGCGGTGGTGGCCTCGCAGGATCGCTTGCTCGCGCGCGACGCCCGTGCGACGCCCGAGATCGGTCCCGACCGCCTCGTCGAGATCACGCGCGCCCAGCTCGACGAGGCCACGGCCGCGCTCGCAGGACGCGAGGACGTCCGGCTGCTCGAGGTCGACGTGGAGGCGTTGGTGCGGGAGCCCGAGCGGGCCTGCCGCGAGATCGACGCCTTCCTGGGCGGCGGTCTCGATCGCTCCGCCATGGCGCGCGCCGTCGTGCCGGGTCTGTTCGGGCGCGGGGGCTACACTGCGCCCATGTCGGTGGACGCGGTGAACGCAGTCGAGACCCTCGGGCCCGTGCGGCTCGAGGTGGAGCATCGCAGCCCGGGGCCTGCGGGCGGGCCGACGCTGCGCGTACGCGCCGCCGACGACGGCCGCGAGCTGCTGCGCTTCGACTGCTTCGCCCACGGCGCCCACTGGCACCTCGACCCGCCGGGCCGCGACGAGATCAGCGCGATTCCCCTCGAGCACGAGTCGCTCGACTGGACGCTCGGCGAGCTGCGGCGCGACCTCGCGGGCTACCTGCGAAGCGCCGGTGTGACCGCGCCGTTGCCTGGGGCCGGGGCGCTGGCGGCCGCCCTCGACCGCGTCGAGCGGGCGCTCCGCAATCCGCCTGCGCGGCTCGAGCGCCTCTCGGAGGCGGTGCTGCGCCAGCGCACGGGGGAGAAGTGGCAGGAGTACCCGCCCTCCGTGCTGCCGCTCTGGGTCGCGGACATGGACTATCCGGTGGCCGAGCCGATCCGGCGGCGGCTCCAGCGCGCCCTCGACGTCGGGGACACCGGCTACCCGCTCCACCCGCGGCCGACGCGGCTGCCGGCGCTGTTCGCGGAACGCGCGGAGCGGCGCTACGGCTGGCGGGTCGAGCCCCGCCGCGTCGAGCTGCTGAGTGAAGTCGTGCAGGGCATGTACGTCGCCATCTCGCAGTTCTCCGAGCCCGGCGATGGCGTGATCGTGCAGACGCCGATCTATCCACCGTTCCTGGGTGCGGTGCGCACGCTGGGGCGGACCCTGCGCGAGAATCCGCTGCGCGAGACGGCCGGCGGCTACGAGGTGGACCTCGAGGGGCTGCGCGAGCAGGCTGCCCGGGCCCGGATCCTGCTGCTCTGCAATCCCCACAACCCGAGTGGGCGCGTGCTGCGCCGCGAGGAGCTCGAGGCGATCGCCAAGATCGCCCTCGAGCACGAGCTGGTGATCGTCTCCGACGAGATCCATGCGGACCTGGTCTACCGCGGGCACCGCCACGTGCCGATCGCCTCGCTCTCGCCCGAGATCGAGGCGCGCACCATCACGCTCACCGCCGGCTCCAAGGCGTTCAACATCGCCGGCCTGCGCACGGGGCTCGCGATCTTCGGGAGCGAGGCGCTGAAGCGACGCTTCCTCGGCTTCGAGCGGCACCTGCGCGGGGGTCTCGGCGGCCTCGGCATCCTGGCGCTCGAAGCCGCCTGGAGCCACGCCGACCCCTGGCTCGAGGAGGTGCTGGCCTACCTCGAGGCGAACCGCGACTTCGTCGCCTCGTTCGTCGCGGCGGAGCTGCCCGGCGTGCGCCACGCCGCGCCCGAGGGCACCTACCTCGCCTGGCTCGACTGCCGCGAGCTCGCGCTCGCGCCGTCGCCGCACCGGTTCTTCCTGGAGCGCGCCGAGGTCGGCCTCAGCGACGGCCCGACCTTCGGGACGCCGGGCGAAGGCTTCGTGCGCCTCAACTTCGCTACCTCGCGCTCCCTCCTGACCCGCGCCCTCACCCAGATGGCCACCGCGCTCCGGGAGAGATAGGGCGGGGAGGCAGGCAGGGACCGAGCCGGAAGAAAGCCGGAAGAAGACGGGAAGACAGACAGGGACGGGGTTTAGATTTTAGATTCACCCCGAGGGGGCAGGAGAGTCCGGGATCGCCCGAAACCGTCCTCCTCACAGATGCGCCGCCCGCGGTCGAGCGCGGCACTGATCGCACCGCGGCTCACGCCGAGCGCCCGCGCGACCGCAGCGCCGGGAATGCTCATCTCGACGACGGCGACGTGAGCGAGCGCTGCCCGCGCCCGCGCGATTCGCGCCTGCCTGGCCCCGGAGGCGAGCTCGTGCCGCTCGAGGTCGTAGTGGGTCTCTGCCTTGCGCAGGAGACCCTCCAGGCCATCGAGGCTGGCCGCGTCGCCGAGGGGTTGCTTCGAACGAGGCCGGACCGTCCGATCCGCGCCATCCTCCTCGGGCTCGGCGTCGGCCTCGGCCATCCAACGCGCGAGGGACGTCCGCGCACGGGCCGGGTCGTCGTCGAACAGAGAGAGCGCTTCCTCGACGGCTTCGAACACGTGAGGTGCCCGGGTACCCGTCAGCGCGCCGTGCCCGCTCCAGGGATACGTCGTGAGCGCTCGCAGGGAGTCGACCAGCCCGGCCTCGAGCGGGTTGCGGTGCACGTACCGGATCAGGCCGACCAGATCGGCGTCGTTCTCGGCGATCCGCGAACGGAACCGGTCCATGAAGACGTACCCGCGGCGCTCGGCGCGCCGGTTGAGCCGGATGGCGTGGCCCGTGTTGAGGCGCCTCATCACGCGCGTCAGCGAGCCCGACTCGGTCTGGAGCACGAGGTGGACGTGATTGGACATGAGCGCCCAGGCGAAGCAGCGGGCGCCGCAGGCGGGGAGGACGCGCGCCATCCGGTCCACGAAGTCGTGGCGATCGTCCGCGTCGAGGAACAGCGCTCCGCCGTCGAGGCCACGAATCATGACGTGGTGAGCGAGCGCAGGCCCGTCGAGGCGGATCCGTCGCGCCACGCGGGGCTCCGCGGGACCGGGTAGAGGCAGTCGAGCATGGCGGACCGACCGTGTCGCGCCAAGTGCTTGCGCGGGAGCACGGTACCCGCGGGGCGAATCTAAAATCTAAACACCGTCCCCGTGGTGGTTTCAGCCTGCTCCGTAGTGCTTGAGGACGGTGTGGGCGAAGAGCTCGGCGGGGGGGCGGGTGTCGCGGCCGAAGAACTCGATCACGAAGAAGCTGCAGCCGAGCGCGCGGTGGCGCTCGATGCACTCGATCACGCGCTCGGGCGTGCCCCAGATGCCGTGGTCGGCGAGCGCGGCACCCATGTGGCCGCCGTAGACCTTGCCCGCCTTGGCGAGGTGCTCCTTGGCCGTGGGCTCGTCCTCCGCGATCACGACGGTGCACTGCTGCGAGACCTCGAGCGTGTCGAAGTCGCGTCCGACCTCGTCGCAGCGGCGGCGGAGCGCCTCGACCTTCTTCTCGAGCTGGCCCTGGAAAACGGCCATGTTGTTCCACACGTCGGCGTGCTTCGCGGCGATGCCCATCAGCACGCGCTCACCGCCGCCGCCCACCAGCACGCGCGGCTTCCGCACCGGCTTCGGCTCCGAGAGCGCGTCCGTCACCGAGAAGTGACGGCCTTCGAACGTCGTCTTCTCCTGCGTCCAGAGCCCGGTCAGGATCGTGAGCGCCTCGTCGAGGGCGCGCAGCCGCTCGCCCGTCGACGGGAAGGGCAGGCCGTATTGCTCGAACTCGGGCTTGAACCAGCCGGCGCCGAAGCCCGGGAAGGCGCGCCCGTTCGAGATCTGGTCCACCGTCGCGATCTGCTTCGCGAGCACCGCCGGGTTGCGGAAGAAGGGCGGGGTGACCAGGGTGCCCAGCTCGACCCGCTCCGTCACGGCGGCGACCGCGGCCAGCTCGCTCCACGCCTCCAGGATCGGGAGCTGCGGCATCGGGACCCCGTAGACGTGGTCGCACACCCAGACCGAGTGGAAGCCGAGCTGGTCGAAGGTCTCGGCGGCGGCGCGCGCCTCCGCCCAGCTGCGCTTGATCTGGGGAAGGGTGACTCCGAAGCGGACGGGCTGGCTCATGCCCCGACGATACGCCGGGCCCCGGGCCCGGCGCTACGCGCCGACTCGGAGCCCGGGCTACGCCGCGCCGGTCTGCTCGCGCCACTCCTGCTCGATCGCCTCGCGCAGCGCCGCGATGACGGGCCCGTTCAGGCGGGCCTTCGTTCCGACGAACGCGGCGGCGTCGAGCTTCCGGAGTCGGTCGACCTCGGCGGCGACGGCAGCCTCGAGCGCGTCGGGTTCGACGAGCCGGTCGAGGTAGCCGAGGCGCAGCGCCTCCTCCGGTCCGAGCAGCGTTCCCGTCGCGACGCGCGGGAGCGCGGCCGGCACGCAGCGGTGGCGCACGAGCTCGACGGCGAAGCGCGGCACGGTCATGCCGATCGCGACCTCGTTCAGGCCGATGCGGAAGTCGCCGGGGACGCCGAAGCGCTGGTCGGCGGCCAGCATCAGGAAGGCGCCGGCGGGGTAGGCGTGCCCGGTGCACGCCGTCACGACGGGCCGCGGGAACCCGAGGATGCGGAGGATCAGCTCCGCGCCGGCGCGGACCATGGCGCGGCCGGCCTCGGGGCCCTCGGCGAAGGTGCGGAAGTCGAAGCCGGCCGAGAAGATGCCCGGCCGGCCGCGCAGCACCGCCACCGCGCCTTCCTTCTCGGCTGCGTCGAGTCCGGCCTCGATGCCCGCGATCATGGCGGGGGAGAGGGCGTTCACCTTGGCGTCGTCGAGCGAGATCCAGGCGACACCGTCCTCGAGGGTGAGCTTCGCGGGGTTGGCCATGGGCTCCTCCGGGCGGCTGGAGAGGATATAGACCGATCGTCATAATCTCGCCACCGGGAGGAGGAGCCCATGCCCCAGGCCGCCGTCCACAAGGCGAAGCTCATCGAGGCCGCGATGCGCCTGTTCCGGCGCCAGGGCTACGCCTCGACGGGGCTCGCCCAGATCCTGGCCGAGAGTGGGGCGCCGCGCGGCTCGCTCTACCACTACTTCCCGAGCGGCAAGGAGGCGCTCGGTGAGGCCGCCGTCGAGCTGGCCGGGCGCCGCATCCACGAGATGCTCTCGGGTCACGCCGAGCGCCACGCCGACCCGAGGCGCTTCCTACGCGCCTACTGTCGGACCATGGCGGGCTGGATGGCGGAGTCCGAATTCCGGTCGGGCTGTCCGATCGCGACGACGCTGCTCGAGAACGCGCCGGCCTCTCCGGCGATCACGGAGGCGGGCCGCCGCGCGATCGACGCCTGGATCGAGGAGATCGCCGGGGTGTTCGTCCGCGCCGGCGAGCGCCGGGCCGCGGCGCGGCGCCGCGCCGAGCTCGTGATCGCAGCGATGGAGGGCGCGCTCATCCTCGCGCGCGTGCGGCAGAGCGAGGCGCCCATCCTCGAGGTGGCGCGGCTCGCCGAGCCTCGGGCGGGGCGCTGAGCGGGCCCCCCGGCCCTCAATCGTGGGGTTCCCCCCGCCGATAAGGGCTCCCATTCCGAAGCCGCACGCGCCCGAGGCCGAGCTCCGTGCGGCCGTCGGCCTGGAGGACCTGCTGGCCCTGCTGGTGAAGGCCGGCCGGCTCAGCCCCGAGCGCGCCCAGGACGTGGGGGCACGCGCCCGGACCCTCGCGAGCCAGGTGGTGCGCGAGAAGGTGGGCTCCGTGCGCTCGCAGGCCGCGGCGCGCTACGAGGTCTCCCCGGCCGAGATCGTGGCGGCGGCCCGCGTCCAGAACGCGGCCAACGCAAAGAAGCCGATCGACGAGGACACCATCGCCGAGTGCCTCGCCCAGGCGGCCGACGTTCCCTACCTGAAGATCGATCCGCTCAAGGTCGACGGCGCGCTCGTGACGAAGACGCTGTCCCGGCCGTTCGCCCGGCGTCACGCCGTCGTCCCGATCGCCGAGCGCGGTGAGACGCTGGTACTCGCCGTGACCGACCCCTTCGACGCGGCGCTGCGCGAGTCGCTCGAGACGATGATCCGGCGTCCGCTCGAGGTGGTGGTCGCGGCCAAGCGCGACGTGCTGGCCATCATCGACCGCGTCTACGGCTTCCGCTCGAGCGTCACGCGCGCGGAGTCGGAGCTCGGGGACGGCGGCGCCTCGACGTCGCTCGCCCCCTTCGTACAGCTCCGCAGCAACGAGGAGCTGGCGGGCCAGAGCGACGAGCACGTGATCGCCGCCGTCGACTACCTGCTGAACTACGCGTTCGACCAGCGCGCCTCCGACATCCATCTCGAGCCGCGCGACCAGGGCGCGGTGATCCGCTTCCGAATCGACGGCATCCTGCACGACATCGAGAAGCTGCCGCTCAAGGTGCACGGCGCCGTCACCTCGCGCATCAAGGTGCTGGCGCGCATGGACATCGCCGAGCGCCGTCGCCCGCAGGACGGCCGCATCAAGACCTGGCGGGCCGACCGCGAGGTGGAGCTCCGCGTCTCGAGCCTGGCCACGGCTTTCGGCGAGAAGGTCGTCGTCCGCGTCTTCGACCCCAACGTGCTGATGACCGAGATCCGCGAGCTCGGCATGTCGCGCGACGACCGCGAGCGCTACGAGCGCTGGATCACCTCGCCGTCGGGTCTGGTGCTGGTGACCGGCCCGACCGGCTCGGGCAAGACGACCACGCTCTACTCGACGCTGCGCTACCTGGCCGGCCCCGAGGTCAACATCACCACCGTCGAGGACCCCATCGAGATGGTGGACCCGCGCTTCTGCCAGGTGCAGGTGCAGCGCCAGGTGGACGTGAGCTTCGCGACGGCGCTGCGCTCCATCCTGCGTCAGGACCCCGACGTGATCATGGTCGGCGAGATCCGTGACCCGGAGACCGCGCAGATGGCGGTGCAGGCTGCGCTGACGGGCCATCTCGTGTTCTCGACCGTGCACACCCGGGACGCGGCCGGCGCCATCATCCGCCTCGCGGAGCTCGGGGTGGAGCGCCCGCTGCTGGCGAGCGTGCTCCGCGGCGTGCTGGCGCAGCGTCTGCTGCGCAAGATCTGCCCGCACTGCGGGGTCGATGGCCTGCTCTCCGTGCCGCAGGTGGACGCGCTCGGTCTCAAGGTGCCCGTGGAGCGGCGCGAGGCGCTCTCCGCGCGCTGGGGCGAGGGCTGCCCGGAGTGCCGCCATACCGGGCTCTACGGCCGCAGCGGCGTGTTCGAGATGCTCGACATCGGGCGGCGGGTGCGGGCGCTCATCACCGAGGGCAAGGACGCGAACGAGATCGCGCATGCGGCGCGCGTCGAAGGCATGGAGACGCTGCGCGAGGCAGCGATCCGCAAGCTCGCCGACGGCACCACGACCTTCGAGGAGGTCGTGCGTCTCACCGCGGAGGCCCTGTGATGGCCGCGGCGGCCGAAGGCGCCGAGAAGGAGCTGGTGTGGCTGCTGCGCGCGGGCTACCGCGTGCTCGCGGTCGAGAGCTTCGAGGAGGAGCGGGCCCTGCGCGTGATCGAGCGCGCCGCCACCCAGGCGGAGCGCGCCTTCGTCACCTGGTCGCTGGCGGCGGGCATCGGCGGACAGGGAGCGGGCTCGCTCGACGCGGGGCTTCGCGAGCTCGAGGGCCTCGACAAGCCGCTCGTGCTCACCGTGCTCGATGCCCAGGCGGTGCTCGACGATCCCGTGGCGCTCCGGCGCCTCCGCGACGCACTGCCGCGACTCGGCCAGCGCCGCCAGACCGTGGTGCTGCTGGGCCCGGTCGTCGAGCTGCCCCTCGAGCTCGAGCGCGAGGCCAGTCGGCTCTCGCTTCCGCTTCCGAGCGCCGGCGAGCTGCGCCGCCTCTTCGAGCGCGTCGCCGGCGGCGGGAAGTCCAAGCCGCCCCCGGACGAGCTGCTCGACGACTGCGTGCGCGCGGCGTTGGGACTCACCGGCGCCGAGGCGGTGCGGGTGTTCCGCAAGGCGTGGCTCGCGGCGGGTGCGCTCGACGAGGGCGCGGTCGCCCACGTGCTGCGCGAGAAGCAGAAGGCGTTGCGCCGGGTGCCGGCCCTCTCGTTCCAGGACGCCCGCGAGGACCTCGATCAGGTAGGGGGGCTCGGCGAGCTCAAGCGCTGGCTCGAGGAGCGGCGGCGCGCCTTCGGCGACGAGGCGCGGAGCTTCGGTCTACCCGTGCCGCGGGGACTGCTGCTGCTCGGCGTCCAGGGCTGTGGCAAGTCGCTCTCGGCCAAGGCGGTGGCGCGCGCGTGGCGCTTCCCGCTGCTGCGCCTGGACCTGGCCGCCGCCTTCGGGGATCGCGCCCGCAGCCCCGAGGTGACGATGCGCGAAGCCACGGCCGTGGCGGAGTCGCTCGCGCCGGCGGTGCTCTGGATCGACGAGATCGAGAAGGGCTTCGCCGCGACCGATCGCGACCCTTCGGCGAGCCGCGTGTTCGGCGCCTTCCTCACCTGGCTGGCCGAGAAGCGGGCGCCCGTCTTCGTGGTCGCGACCGCGAACGACGTGACCGCGCTCCCCCCGGAGCTGCTTCGCCGCGGCCGCTTCGACGAGCTGTTCTTCGTGGACCTGCCGACCGAGGCCGAACGGGTCGAGATCCTCGCCATCCATCTCGCCAAGCGCAGCCGCGACCCGGCGCAGTATCCGCTGGCCGAGCTGGCGGCGCGGGCCGTGCGCCTCTCCGGCGCCGAGCTCGAGCAGGTGGTGGCCTCCGGTCTCTACAAGGCGTTCGCCGAGCGTCGCGAGCTGTCGGAGAACGATCTCGCGAACGCGATCCAGGAGACGGTGCCGCTCTACGAGACGTACGAGGAGCGCGTGAAGGAGCTGCGCGACTGGGCGCGCACGCGCGCCCGCCCGGCCACGCTCGACGCGCGCATGGTGGACCTCTTCGCGCCCGAAGGGCGCGGTTGAAACGACCCACCCGACGCGGCGGAAACGACCCACCGGCGAGCGGATAGCCCCGGGAGCTGCGCTTCAGCGAAGCCGCCGTTCGGCCGCTTGAGACGGCATGGAGCCGCAGCGAGGGGAGGGCGCCGAAGGCCGGCCGTGGGTGACCTGGGCACTGCTCGGGTTGACCGCGGCGGCGGCCGTCGTCTCGGTCGGGGACCCGGAGGCGGGCTGGCGCTACGGCATCGTGCCGGCGGCGCCGCGCCTGCTGGCCCTGGTGGCGCATCCCTTCGTGCACGCGGGCTGGCTGCATCTGCTCGGCACGGTCGCCTTCCTGGCGCTGGCCGGGCCCTGGCTCGAGTCCCAGCTCGGGCGGGCGCTCTTCGGCGCCGCCTTCTTCGCCGCCGCGCTCGCGGGGGCGACGATCTTCGTGGCGACCCATCCCGGCGCCGAGACCGCCTGGCTCGGCGGCTCGGCCGCGGTCGCGGGGGTGCTCGGTGCGGTGCTGGTGGGCGTCGGGCGTGCTCGCGTGGACGTCAGCGCCGTCGCGGACGGTGCGCTGCCGGCGCTGCGCGTCCCCGGCTACGCCCTCGCCGCGCTCTGGGTCGGCCGGGAGCTGGCGGGGTTCGCGAGTGGCGAGACGGCCGCGCTCGCCGCGCACGCGGGAAGCTTCGGCTTCGGCGTCGTGCTGGCCTTCGCGCTGCGCCGCTCGGGCGTGATCGAGGTGCCGCTCCCCATGGCCGAGCCCTCCGAGACGTCGGTGGCGGCGACCCTGCGCGAGCAGCTCGCGCCGCCGAGCGAGCAGCCGCTTCCGGAGGATCCCGCGCAACGCGAGGCGCTGCTCGGCGAGTCCGCGCAGCCCGAGCTCGCACGCGCCTACCTGCGGGACGCCGCGGCGGCCGGGCGTCTCGCCGATTCCCGCGCGGTCGTCGAGGCGCGGCTCTGGGAGGCCGTCGAATGGCGGCGGCGGGAGCCGGCGTTGGCCTTGTGGTGTGCGCTGGTCGCGACGGGCCGGGCGCCGCGCGGCGCGCTCGACCCGCTGCTCCAGCTCGCGCGCTGGCTCAGGGGTGCCGGGTTCCACGTCGAGAGCGGGCTCGCGCTGCATGCGGCCCTCGTCTCGGAGGCGCCCGACGCGGCGTCGAAGGTGGCGCGGGCGGCGCGTCGTTCGGACCCCGTGGTCTGCTACCGCGCCGCCGAGCGCGCACTGGCCGCGCCCGACCTCGCGCCTTCGGACCAGAAGATGCTCGAGGGCCTCCGCCTCGAGGCGGAGCGCGACGTGTTGGCGCGCGGTGTGATCCTGGTTCCGCACGCACAGGTCTCGGCCGAGCGGCGTCCGCGGCGGGAGCTCCGGGTGGCGGCCGGGCCGACGCCCGCGGCCGAGCCGACCCCCGAGCTGGCGCCCGGCGAGGCGATCGAGCTCGAAGCCGAGCTCGAGGCCGCTCCCATCTCCCTGCCGGACCCGGAAGAGGCCGGAGAGGTCGGGTTCCTCGACGCGTTCCACGAGGCGCTCTCGGATCCCCGGGACGACGAGCTCGAGAAGGAGGAGGAGGCGCTGCCGCTCCGGACCCTCCGCGTGCGCGAGGCGCTGCCGCGTGCCCTCGAGAGCGACGCGTTGCTGCTCGACGTTCCCGGGCGGAAGCCGGTGCGCCTCTCGCTCCGGCGCCTGCACGCCGTCGCGTTCGCCGGGGTGCGAGGGATCTCCGAGCGCTCCGGGGACAAGCCGGTGCTGATCGTCGACCTGTTGCTCTCGCCGGAGGTGGAGCCCGAGCTCCACGTGCTGCGCCTGCGCAGTGATCGCTTCGATCCGCGACGTCTCTCCGTCGTCCCGGAGGCCTCCCCGCTGAAGGCGCTCCGCGCCTTCGTGACGGCGCTCGCGACCGCGGCCCACGCGCCGCTGCTCCCGCCCCTGGTCGACGCCCCGCTCCGCGTCTACCGCGACCTCCCCACCTACCACCGCGAAGTCCTCCGCGCCGCGTAAGAAACGGGCCGGTCCTTTTCCGTTAGTTCTTCCAGGCTCGCCGCCTCGCCCGGAGTTCCCTGCGGAAAAGGACCGACCCCTGGTGAACGGGACCTCTACGGGACGGGGAGGAGGGCGATGGCGCGGAGGGGGCCGCCGCTGCCGCCGGCGATCTTCATGGGGAGCGCGATCAGGAAGGCGCCCGTCGGGGGAAGCGCGTCGAGGGCGGCCAGGTTCTCGAAGGCCGGGATCCCGGCAGCGAACAGGATCCGGTGCGACTCGAACAGGCGCGAGGTGCCCGGGTCGATGCTCGCCGTGTCGAGGCCGATTGCGGCGATGCGTCGCTCCGCCACCAGCCAGCGGGCCGCGGCGGGGTCGAGGCCCGGGAAGTGGAGCTTCTCGGTCGCCTCGGCCCCGCGCTCGTCCGTTCCCAGGTAGCGCGCGCGATCGGGCCAGCGCGCGGCGAAGCCGGTGTGGAGGAGCAGCGCGCTGCCGTCCGGAATGCGGCCGTGCGCCGCCTCGAAGCGCTCGAGGTCGGCAACGCCGATGGCGTGGTCGACGTTCTTCGCGCACGCCGCACGCACGTCCACGACCACCGCGGGGGCCACCAGCCGATCGAGCGGGACGCGGTCCGCAGGGTTGCCGCCCTCGTGGAAATGGCTCGGCGCGTCGAGATGGGTGCCGCCGTGCTCGGCCAGCCGGATGCGATGGGCCGCGTACCAGTAGCCGGCCGCCGTGCGCCCTTCCGTGCCGCGCTCCAGCACGAAGCCCTCGGGGTCGCTCGGCCAGAAGATGGTGTCGGCGTCGAAGGGGTGCGTGAGGTCGACGACCGGCCCGAGCGCCGTCTCGACCGGCTCGCCGGCCTGTGCCCCCGAGGTCAGCAGGCCCATCAGGCAGCCGAGCGGGCCCATCAGACACCTCAGCAGCCCCCTTCGAACCGTGGCGTTGGTGCGCATGCCGTCCCTTCCTCCGCTGCGGTGTAGGATGCCCGCGCCCATGCGCGAGCGAGTCTTCGGAATCGAGACGGAGTACGCGATCGTCTACCACCCGAGCCGTGCCGAGCGGGTGGACGGCCGACGCCCCACCAACCTCGAGCTGTTCCAGCTCTTCGAGCCCGCGCTGATGCTACAGCTCCGCTCCCTGCCGCGCGCTGTATCGCTGCTGCGTGCGAAGCCTGGCTGCTTCCTTGAGAACGGCTGTTCGTTCCACTACGAGGCCACGCCCCAAGCGTTCGAGCACGGCTTGGTGGAGATGGCGAGCCCCGAGTGCCGGGATCCGTTCACGCTGCTCGCGTGCGAGCGCGCCAAGGACGCGCTGGTCGAGGCCCTCTGCGAGGACGCGAACGCGCAGCTCCCCGCCCTCGGCTACGCCGGCGAGGCGCGCATCGGCAAGAACAACGTGGACGTGCTCGGTCACACGTTCGGCTCACACGAGAGCTACTGGGTGGACGACCCCCTGCCGCTCCGGCGCCGCCTCGCGCTCGCCCCGCTCTGGCTGCTGCTCTGGCTCGCCACCCTCCCCGCGTTCGCGTGGCTACTGGGCTCGATGATCGCGCTGGCTGTCGTCGCGCTCGGGCTCGCGCTGCTTCCCCTCGTCGCGGGCGCCGCGCGCCTCGTCGCGAGGGCGATCGGGTCGCGGCTGCCCCGCGTCGCCGCGTTCCTGGATCGCAGCGCGAGACGCCTGCTCGCCTGGCTCGAGCGAATGGCCAGCCTGGCGCGCGATCCGGGGGCGCTGATGCGACGCCTCGCCTGGCTGGAGTGGCCGCTCCATCCGGCCATCGCGCTGCACGCACTCGTCTACGAGCGCTTCCACTTCACCGGCGTTCGCCGCTGCGCGACCGCCTTCCTGGCCACCCGGAGCCTCCTGTGCGGCGCCGGGCGCGTGGTCCTGGATGGCGGCCCCCTGCTCCGCGTCGCGCAGCGACCGCCTTTCATGCGGTCGCTCGCGCGCATCTTCACGAGCGGGGAGAAACGGCCGGTGTTCGAGCTGCGCGACGCCTTCTTCCGGCCGTGGAGCGCGTTCGGGCGCCGCCGGCGCCTGCACCTGATGCACGGGGACGCGAACCTGTGCGACTGGTCGCTGGTGCTTCGAGTCGGCACGACCGCGCTGGTGTTGGAAGCCGTCGAAGCCCGGCCGGATGCGGACTGGCCGGAGCTGGCGCACCCGCTCGCGACCCTGCGCGAGGTTGCGAACGACCCCGCGCTCGAGCACACGCTGGAGCTCCGGGACGGGCGCTCGCTGAGCGCACTCGCGATCCAGCGGCGCACGCTCGGCATCGTACGCGACGTGATCGGCTCCGACCCCGCCCCGGCGCTCTGGAAGCTGCGCGTGCTCACGATGTGGGAGGAGACGCTCGACCTCCTCGAGCGGGAGCCGGGCGCGCTCGCCGATCGCGTCGACTGGCTCGCCAAGCGGAAGCTCCTGCATCGGCTGCTGCCCGACCCCGCGGACCGCGGCGCCCTCGAGGCGCGCGGAGCCGCCGTGCTCGAGGCCGAGCCGAATGCCTCCGCTGCGGATCGGCGCCTGCGCAGCCTGGCCTGGCGCGCACTGCGAATCGACTTCGCGTACCACGAGCTCGGGCCGCGGGGCGAACAGCGAAGGCTCGAGGCGGCCGGCGAGGTGCTGCGTCTGGCGGGCGACGAGGCCGTGGCGCGCGCGCGGCGCGAGGCGCCCGCCGACACGCGCGCCGCC
>JBFIYM010000077.1:0-20329 GCA_041605395.1 Myxococcota bacterium
GCGCTGCGCCGAGCAGGAGCCCGGCGACGGCGAGCAGGGCGAGGCGTCGCGGCATGGGGCGAGGAGTGTACCCGGCCGGGCGCGTCGGTCAGCGCGCAGCGAGGGCCTCCGCGCGTGGCTGGCGCGTCATCGCCACCAGCATGGCGATCAGCACCAGCCCGACCACGCCCAGGTAGAGGCTTCCGCGCGCGGGCAGGCTCGTGATCGTGAAGTTCGCGACGGTGCCGGTGCCGAGCACGGTCGGCGTGAAGGGCTCCACCCGGAACGCCGCCTTCGGATCGAGGTTGTGCCCGAAGACGTAGAGCGTGTAGGCGAAGCGCGCGAAGGCGAACAGCCCGAAGTAGGTGTAGAGGGCCACCAGGTCCGCGAGCGAGCGCACGTCCCCGAGTGCGGCGACGCGCAGCAGCAGCAGACCGAAGACACCGATCGCGAAGGGCAGGAACGCCAGGTCGGAGAGCGCGGCGCGGTCGATCCGGGCCATGCCGATGTAGTGGTTGAGCGTGTTCACCTCCTGGACGTCTCCCGCCACGGTGTAGGTGTAGATGTCGAGCGCGAGGCCATCGGGGTACTGGGGCGCTTCGAATTCCATCCGCCAGATCGGCGCGATCACCGACAGCAGCAGGGGCACCAGCAGCATCAGCAGGAGCCAGCGACTCCGCAGGTCGAGGCGGCGTTCGAGCCAGGGTTGGAAGGCGTCTCGTTCCATGGGTCCTCCTTCGGAGCGTTCGGGTCTGCGCTCGCCGGCGAGCGCGAGGGTCAGACGAGATCGTCGCGCCGGTAGCGGAACAGCGCCGTGCCGAAGGCGAGCGCGCCGAAGCCCAGCGGCCAGCCGATGCCCAGGGCCACGAGGCCGCCCGGCCCGAGTCGCTCGGCCAGGTAGAAGCCGACCGGGCCGAGGGTGGCGAGGTCGGGCTCGCCCGCGGCGAGCAGGGCCACGCGCGCGGCCTGGACGGGATTCAGGCAGGCGAGCACCAGGACCGCCTGGGGCGCGAGCTGCCAGCGCAGCAGCACCCCGATCACCCCGAAGTCGAGCAGTGCGACCGCGCCCAGCCACGACACCAGGAGCAGCGCCAGCGCCCGCGTGCTCGAGCGCGCCCAGCAGGAGATGGCGACGCCGAGCGCCGCGAAGGCCCAGAGCAGCGCGGCCGCGACGAGCGCCGTCTGGGCCAGGAAGCCCCAGGGCACGCCGCCGCCGCCGAGCCGGACGAAGACGCCGAGACCGAGGAGCAGCAGGGCCAGCGGAGCGGCGAGCGCCAGCCAGCGAACGGCGGTCAGCGTGGCCAGATGTCGGACGCGGCTCACCGGAAGGCTCATCAGGAGCTCGAGGCTGCCGTCCTCGCGGGCGCGCGTCACCACGAGCCCGGTGAAGACCAGCGCGATCAGCGGCAGCACGTAGACCAGGGCGTGGGCCAGGGAGAACACCACGCGCCCGAGACCGGTGAAGCCCAGCACTTCGGACTCGCGCAGTCCGACGCCGACGAAGAGGGCCGTGAGCGCGCCGTAGACGAGCACGCAGACCCAGAGCCAGCGCGAGCGCCATACCTCGGCGCGCTCGACCCGCGCGAGGGCGCCGACTTCGGCGCGCAGGGCCTGCGCCGGGACGCCGAGCTCGGGGCTCACGGCTGCGCCCCTTCGCGTGCGGCCTCGAGCAGCGCGAGCACCTGCGCGGGGGACAGTGGATCGCCGGGACCGCCGCGGGGAACGGCCGCGAAGCCGTACGCCATCGGGCTCTCGGCGACGCGCTCGAAGGCCACCTCGCTCTCGGGCAGCCAGCGCGACCCGCCCGCAGCGTGGAAGTAGAGGCGCGCGTCTCCAGAAACCTCGCCACGCTGGAGGAGAGCGCAGCCCGGGTCATCGAAGAAGTGGACCGTGCCGGTCGCGTCGTGCAGCTGCGCGGCGAAGCGGGGATCGCTCACCAGCATGCGGCATCGGGCACAGGCGACGCGGTCGTAGGGCACGGCCACCGGACCGGCGGGAGGCGCCGCCACCCGCCACAGGCCTGCGCCGAGCGTGCCGACGATCCCGAGCGCGAGCAGCGTCGGCAGCAGCCAGCGACGGCGGGGCTCAGGCGTCGTCATCGGGCCCCTCCGCGAGCGCCAGCGCTTCGGCCTCCCGCACCGTCAAGTCCCGCAGCGCGCTGCCGAGGGCCTCGGGGACCCGCGCCAGCAGGGCGAGCTTCTCCTCCCGGGTCACCGGCCGCGTCCACCAGCCACCGACCGTGCGACGGAAGCCGTTCGCCTCGAGCCAGGGGGTGGCCTCCGGCGTGGCCAGCACCTCCAGCAGGGCCACCAGGGCCTCGTCGAGGAAGTGCCCCACCGGGCCCCGGCTCGCCACGCTTCCTTCGGCGAGCACCACGACCTCGTCCACCAGCGCGCGGATCTCCGAGAGCCGGTGGGAGCAGAGCAGCACGGTCGTCGTACGGGGCAGGGCATCGACGAGCCCGAGCACGCGTTCGCGGCTCCTGGCGTCGAGGCTGCCGGTCGGCTCGTCGAGCACCAGCAGCGAGACGGGCGCCGCGAGCGCGAGGGCGATCAGGAGCTTCTGGCGCATCCCGCCGGAGAGCGCGCGGAAGGGCCGCTCGCGGAGCGCTGCGAGGTCCAGCCCGACCCGCGCGGCGGTCTTCTCGAGATGGGCCGGGTCGAGGCGGCGCAGATCGCTGACGAGCCGGACCCAGTCACCGACCGGGGCGGCCAGCGTCGGCGCGAGCTGGGGAACGTAGGCGGTGTGCGCCGCCAGCCGTCGGCGCTCGCGGAAGGCGTCGAAGCCCCCGATCCGCACCTCGCCCCGGTAGGCGAGCAGGCCGAGCAGCACGCGGTTCAGCGTCGACTTGCCCGAGCCGTTCGGCCCCACGATCGCCACGCGGCGGCCGGCCGGAATCTCGAGGCTGACGTCTCGCAGCGCCTCCACCCGGCCGAAGCGCTTGCCGAGGTTCCGGACCTCAATCTGCAACGGCGATCTCCCGGGGTCGCATGCGCGGCGCCGGATCGACGAGAAGGGTCGTCGGCTGGAACAGGGGTAGCGCGCGCCCCAGCCACTCCACCGCGGCCAGGGCTGCGCTGCCGCGGAAGAAGGCGAGGGCGGGGATGCGGCCGATCCACTCGTTCGCCAGGCTGCGCAGCGCGTAGGGCACGTCGCCGGTGCCGTCCCGGTCGAGGTCGTAGCCGCTGTAGTCGTCCCAGTGGTTGCCGTGCCACTCGGCCGCGCGGGCATCGCCACGCCCTTCGAGCGCGACCTGGACGCGGTTGTCCCCGAGCGCGTTGTCGACGAAGTGGTTCCGGTCCACGGTGCCGTGGAAGACGATTGCGCGGTCGTGGAAGCGCAGTCGGTTGGCCTCGAAGCGATTGTGCTCGGTCTGGTCGAGCGGGCTGGTGTCGATGTAGAGGCCCACGGTGTTGCCGAGCAGCCGGTTGCCCCGCAGCACGACGTCCCCCGACTCCTTGAGGCCCACACCGATCCCGGCCGCACCCGCGGCGTGCTCGATCTGGTTGCCCTCGAGGCGCAGGCGGCGGCTGTACATCACGAACACGCCCACGACGTTGGCCGAGTAGCGGTTGTCGCGCACCTCGTTGTCGTGGCTGTACATGAAGTGCGTACCGTAGCGACCCCGTTCCACGCGATTGCCCACGAAGCGGTTGCCCGGTGAGTACCAGACGACGAGATCGCGGGAGTCCGAGAGCCGGTTCTCCGCCACCGTCGAGTCGCGGACCTCCCAGAGCCGGATGCCGTCGCCGCGCAGCCCCAGCACCTGGTCGGGGTTGCCGACGACTTCGTTCCCGCGCAGCAGCACGCGGTTCGCCTGCTCGGCCCGGATGCCGAACAGCGCCGAGACGATCCGGACGCCTTCGACACGCGTATCGTCGGCCGTGACCAGGACGGCCGCGTCGAGCAGGTCGAAGCGGGCGCCGCTGCCGTCGACCGTCACGCCTTCGAGCGCGGCGCCGTCGGCCCCCAACCGGACGGTCGTGCCGTCGCGCCCCGCTCGGATGCGCGCCGTACGTGGGCCGCGCAGGGTCACGCCCGCCGGAAGCGAGAGGGGGCCCGCGTAGTCGCCGGGTGCGAGGCACAGCGCGCTGCCCGGTCGCGCCTCGGCCAGCTGCGCGGGCAGGTCGTCGGCGGGGCCGAGCGGCGTGCATGCGGCGGCAGGCGTGGCGAGGCTCGCGGCGGCGAGGAGCGCCCCCGCCGCCGCGAGCGCCCTGGCGCTGCGCGTGCCTGCCCCGCGTCCGAGCATCTCACCTCGGCCCGCCCCGCTGCTGGCTCAGGCCGTTCACTTCGGCTCGACCAGCAGGTAGCCCGCCATCTCGAGGTGGAGCGCCGAGCAGAACTCGGTGCAGTACATCGGGAAGACGCCGGCCCGCTCGGCCCGGAAGCTGATGTTCGCGTGCTCTCCGGGCTCGATGCTCACGTTCACGTTGTGGGAGCCGATCGCGAAGCCGTGCGTGGCGTCCTTCGCCTGCTCGACGTTGGTCAGGTGGATGTGGACGGTGTCGCCTTCCTTGACCTTGATCACGTCGGGCTTGAAGTGGCTCCGCACCGCGGTCATGTAGACGTGCACGCCATCGGCGCGCCGCTCGATGCGCTCCTGCGTGGCCTCGACCGCGTTCGGGTCCTTCTCATCGGTGAGCGGGTCGATGCCGACGGGCGTGTAGATGGAGATCGGCTTCAGCTTGTCGGCCTTGATGATCTGGGCGTAGTGCGGCTCCCCCAGCGGGATCGGGAGGTCGTAGAGCAGCTGCATTTTCGGCCCGGAGATGTCGATCAGCTGGAAGTTCTGCGGGAGCAGCGGGCCCACGTCGTTGAAGCGGTCGATCGCCCACTTGTTCATCGAGACCAGGAAGCGTCCGTCGGGCGACACCGTGTCGCCCTCGGCCACGGTGATGTGACCCACGTTGTAGTGGACCGGGATCTTCTCGATCATCCTCGCCTCGGCCACGTTCCACTTCGCCACCTTCGACTCCAGGAACACCGAGGTGTAGGCGTTGCCCTGGTCGTCGTACTGCGTGTGGAGCGGCCCGAGGCCGATCTCGACCTGCGTCCGGATGGACTCCTCGAAGGGCAGGATCGGCACGCCGTAGGGGTCCGTGCCCTCGTACTTCTTGGCGTCGATCAGGGCCTTCATCTTCGCGAAGCTGTAGATCGTCGCGTGCGTGTCGAGCTTGCCCGAGACCACCATCTCCTTGCCGTCCGGGGTGACGTCGACGCCGTGCGGGCTCTTGGGCTCGCCCACGAAGTGGAGCAGGCCCTCGGCGATGGCAGTGTCGAGGCGGATCACCGGCATGCCGGCGATCTCCTCGGTCTTGCCCGCCTGGGCCACGCGCTCCGCGGCACGCCAGTCGATGATGTGGAGATAGTCCATGTCGTTCTGGGAGGCGCCCGACTCGAGCGGCGGGTTGCCTTCACCGCCCCAGGCGCGCTCGGTGTTGAACGAGTTGATGAACAGCCAGCCGTCGCTGTCGAGCTTTCCGGCGTCCGACAGGTCCTGCATGTAGGGCGGGAGCTCGATCGCGAACGATTTCGCGGGGTCGATGCGCCCCTTCTCGCGGTCGAACTTCCAGAGGATCACGGCCCCCCGGTAGCGGTCGTTGTACTCCTCGATCGGGGCGTAGCCGCCGCCCAGCGGCGCCGGGTACTGCGCGGGCTCGATTACGTACTCGGTGTTGGGCGTGACGAAGGTGCCGCCGTGATCGGATTCGATCAGATGGCTGGTCACGATCTGCTTGGTCACGAAGTCGTGCAGGTCGATGACGGCGATGCGCGCATTGGCCTTGTCGTTGATGAACAGCCAGCGTCCGTCGTACTCCCCGTTGGTCTCGGAGAGCGCCGGGTGGTGGGTGTCGGCCCAGGTGATGGGCTTGCCGTTGCGGTTGCCGGCGGCCAGCAGGCCGTCCGTCTGGTCGCCATAGCCGTAGCCCTGCCACGGCTCGGGGGTGAATACCGCGATGACCTTCAGGATGCGCATGCTCGGCAGCCCGATCGCGAGCACCTGGCCGGCGTGCCCGCCCGAGGCGAACAGCACGTACTCGTCGCGCCCGCCCGTCGGGGTGTAGGTCTTGAGGGCGGCCTGGACGTCGGCCTCGCTGAGGCCGCGCGCCTGCATCAGGCTGGCGATCGAGCCGTTCGAGGACGTGGCGGCGGCGCCCGGGTCGGCCCCGGGCGGGGATTCCGCCTGCGGCGAGCAGGCGAGGGCCAGCGCGAGGGCAGTGGCGGGGAACAGGCTTCGGGTCGCGGTCATCGGGAACCTCCTGGGTCGCGGGTGGATCACTTGGCCAGCTCGCGGATGTGGGCGACCAGCGCCGCAACGACTTCGGGCTTGGCCATCAGGTCGGGATTGCCGGGCATCGTCGGGCTCTTTCCGACGGCGGCGCCCCCGTACATCACGATCTTCTCGAGATGCTCGTCGGTCACCGACGCCTGCCAGCTCGGGTCCTGGAAGTTTCGCGGCTTGGGCTCGAGCGCGGCGGAGCCGGGCCCGTCGCCCGCGCCCTTCGGCCCATGACAGGTCGTGCAGCGCGTCGCGAAGATCTGCTCGGCCTCGGCGATGGCCGCCGCGCCCGGCGGCCCGGCGGGCTCGGGTGCGGCCGGCGCAGGCGCGGGCGCCGCGGGCGCCGACGCCGTGGAGGGTGCCGCAGGCGGTGCGGACGCGCGGGGCTCCGCCTCGCCGCAAGCGAGGGTCGCCACCAGAACCACACCCGAGAGCAGACCGAGACTTCGCATCGTTCCTCCTAGAATTCGAAGACGAGCGCCGACGTCACCCGCTGCTGGAAGATGCCCTTCGGGTTCGTGAACGGGCGCTCGTAGGCCACGCTGAGCGTGACATGATCGCTCAGCGGGACGTGGATGCCGAGCGCCGCGGTGATGAGGTCGAGATTGTCCACCTGGGTGGAGCCCAGGTTCGCCACGTCGGCGCCCTCGAAGGGGCCCGTCCCGAGCGCGCCCTGCACCTGGCCGAGACTCAGGGTGCCGCCGTTCTTGAGGCGGATCGGGAGCTTGCCGTCGCCGGACTCGATCCAGTAGAGGCCGGAGATCTGCACGAAGGGGCTCAGCCAGGGGGCCACCTCGACCTCGGCGTAGAGATGGTAGAAGAGCGAGCTCGACTGCTTCTCGCCGGCGAACGGGATCTGCGCGCCGAAATCGGCCATCCAGCGGACCGGCCCGGTGCGGAACGCTCCGGTCAGGGACGGGATGGCCATGCCGTTGCCGTATCCCTGGTACTGGTCGCTGCTGCCGGTCGGCGCCTCGATTCGCAGTACGCCCGAGAGGATCCGGTCCGCGTCGCGATCCTGCCAGAGCCTCACCTTCACCCCGGCGGCGAGGTTCATGAAGCCCTGGCTGTCCTCCAGCAGGGGCTGGCCGTTGCGGTTCCAGACATACCCGTCCTTGGTGGCGATGATCGCGACGCGATCGGTCAGCGCGACGCGGAGCTGCAGCGCCGCGGCATACAGCGACCCCCCGTCGAACACCGACTGCTCCGGGAAGTCGTGCCACATGAAGTACGGCACGGCGTTGGTCGTGATGAACGGGTCCTCGAACAGGAACGGCGCCACGATCGGCTTGTGGAAGCCCTCGAAACGGCCCGAGCGATCGCAGTGGAAGTCGGGGAACCACGCGTCGCACGCCTCTTCGGCGGCGAACGCCGCACCCGGCAGGCACACCAGGGCGCAGAGCAGGACGGCGATCCGGATCCTCATCACGATACTCCTTCATGGCCGTTGCGAAGCGAGGCGAGCAGGCCTTCCTCCCGCCCCTCGTGGTCGGCGAGCTCGCTGGCGAGACGTTCGAGCGGCCGCTGGCAGGCGGCGCAGCGTCCCCTCTCGACGAGGCGGGCCAGGCCAGCCAGCCGTTCGCGCAGCGCGTGGTGCTCGCTCGTGAGCGTCTCGAGATCGTTCCGGAGCTCCGGGCGCAGGCCCTGCAGCGCGGGGAAGTAGAGCCCGTCCTCGAGCGAGAGATGAGCCTCGAGGGCGTCCGAGAAGCGCTGGAAGGCGGCGCGTGCCGCGTCGGCCTCGCCGGCGTCGAGCGCGGCCGCGAGCCGCAGCGTGAAGTCGTCGAGCTGACGGTGCTGCGAAGAGATCACGCGCCGCTCGCGCTGCATGCGGAGCGCGAGTCCCGGCTCGGAGCGGCGAGGTGCTCTTTCCATTGGTTGTCTCGGGCTTCTCCTGCACGAGCCGGCGCTCGTGCAGACGAGTCGCAAGCTGCATGCCAGCTGCGGCGTGCCGTGCGCCCGCTTTGGACCGCGCGGAGAGGCGGTGCGCCCCAGCTCGTGGCGCCGAGGGACGCTCCGTGCCACTCGCGCGTGCCTCCGCGCGCTACCGGTACGCCCCCGCACGCGCAGACGAGTGGCACGGAGGTTGCTCGGTCGCCGGGCATCGAAACGGAGGAGCCTCATGAGCGAGCCGCGAAACCTCGTGCTGGACGTGGACCCGGGCGTCGGCTCCGGTGCGCCCGGTCTGCGCATCGCGGTCGGCGAGGCGTGGGCGTTCACGCGTCACGGCGGGGCCCCGACCCTGACGCGGGACTGCAGCAGCCTGGCGGCGTTCGAGCGCGAGGTCTCCCGCCTGAAGCACGAGCTCGACGATGCGCTCGCCCAGGCCCGTGAGGGCGCTGGCGTTCGCGCCTCCGATGGCGCGCGGGGCGCTCCGGAGGAGCCCGCGCGTTCCGCGCGCCGGCCCGCGAGCCTCGACGCCTCGCTGCGGGTCCGGGACGTGATGACGGACGACGTCCGCACGATGGGACCCAACGATCGCCTGCGCGTGGCGGACGAGCTGATGCAGCAGGGGGGCTTCCGCCACGTCGTGGTCGTCGAGGAAGGCGGCCGCGTGGTCGGCGTGGTGAGTCGGCGCGACATCTTCCACGGCGCACTCGCCTGGTCGCTCGGGCAGGGCAAGAAGGCGCACGAGACCCGGCTCGCGGCGAGTCCGGCGAAGGACGTCATGGCGAGCGACGTCGTGAGCGTCGATCCGGACGCGCCCCTGGCCGAGGCCGCCGCGCTGCTGCGCAAGCACCAGATCGGCTGCCTTCCCGTCGTCGCGGGCGACCGCCTGGTCGGCATCCTCACCGAGGGCGACTTCCTGGCACTGCTGGCCACCCCGGCCTGACGGCCTGCGGGCGAGCGGCTCAGGCCGTCTGCTCGACGATCGGGAGCAGGTCGAACGTCGAGATCACCCCGCAGAGGCGACCCCCTTCCTCGACCCAGGCGCGGTGGATCCGGTGTTCGCGGAGCGTGCGGGCCACCTGGGCGATCGGCGTCTCGCGCGGGACAGTGACGGCCTCCGGGGTCATCACGTCCTGGACGGTCAGCTGCGCGAGCCGGTCCTGGAAGTCCGTGAGGCCGCGTCCCCAATCGGGGCCGGAGAACTCGAGCAGGTCGCGCAGGTAGTCGCTTCCGGCGACCGAGGTGTCGCGCTCCTCGGCGATGGCCCGGAGCAGGTCGCTGCTCGTCACCACGCCGATGACGCGCTCCTCATCGTCCAGCACCGGTGCGCCGTGGATCTGCTCGCCGACGAAGAGGCGATACACCTCCCCGAGCGGGGTCTCGGGGTCCACCGAAACCACGGATTTCGTCATCAGGTCGCCGGCGGTCTTGCCCACGTTGTCCTCCTGACGTCGCCAGGGTGCAACGTGCGTGCCGGGCCTGGACCGCGGTTCGGCCGGCGCCCAGGTCTCTGCAGCCCGCCTCCGATCTCTGCGCTGGGGAGAATCGTCCCGGAACGGGGCGTTTCGCCCCGGCACGGGAGCGAGAGAGAGGGGAGCGCGCGTCGGCAGCGCGGTGAGGCCGGCACGCTTCGTGCGAAGGAGGTCTCGGTGAAACGGGAGGGTCCGAGATGTCCGACGGCAAGGGATTCCTGACGGAGGAGTTCGACAACCTGCGGGGGGTCCGCGACGAGCTGCGGGTCCAGGTGGAGCTGGGACGCGCCGAGCTCCGCGACCGCTGGGAGGAGCTCGAGCGCCGCTGGCACCAGCTGGAGGGGCGCCTGAAGCTGGCGCGCCAGGGCCTGCGCGAGGACGGCCAGGACGTTCGCGAGGCGGCGCGGCTGCTGGTCAGCGAGCTCCGAGAGGGCTACGACCACCTGCGGGAGCGGCTCTGAGAAGCGCGCGCCCGGACGTCGCCGGAGGCAGCCCATGTACGAGTTCCTCGACTATCGCGTGTGCGACGCGATGACGGGCTCGCCGGTCACGGTCTCGCCGGAGACGTCGCTCGCGGACACCGAGGCCCTGCTCGAGAAGCACGACTTCAACGCGCTTCCCGTGGTGGGCCCCGGGGGCGAGCTGCTCGGGGTCGTCACCAAGCTCGATCTGCTGCGGGCCTTTCGCTTCGACGAGAAGCACATGTTCCCGCCGTACGACGAGATCATGGCGCGGCCCGTGCGCACCGTGATGGCCACGGAGGTGAGCACCGTCACGCCGCGTACGCCGCTCACGCGGGTCCTGGAGACGCTGGTGCGGACCCGCAACAAGAGCCTGCCGGTGGTGGACGACGACGCCCTGGTCGGCGTGATCGCGCGCGAAGACGTGCTGCAGGCGCTGCGGCGCGCCGTCGCCGGAGAGCGGCCGAAGAGCCCCATCTGACGCGCCCCGTGCTGCACGCCTTTCCCGAGGCGCTCCCGCTCGCGCGCGCGCTCGGGGCGTGCCTCGGTGCCCGCGTCGAAGCCATCGTCCTTCATCGCTTCCCGGACCGCGAGAGCCTCGTGCGCGTTCGCGCCCCGGAAGCGACGCCCGCGGTCGTGGTGCGTTCGCTCGACGACCCCAACCAGAAGCTGATCGAGGTGCTGCTCGCGGCGGACGCGCTCCGACGAGCGGGCGCGGGGCCCGTGACGTTGGTCGCGCCGTACCTGGCCTACATGCGTCAGGATCGCGTGTTCGGCCCGGGCGAGCCGGTCTCCCAGCGCGTGGTCGGCGAGCTGCTCGGGCGCGCCTTCGACCGTGTCGTCACGGTCGAGGCCCACCTGCACCGGGTGGCGACGTTGGCCGAGGTCGTACCGGGCGCGGCGCAGTCCCTGTCCGCCGCCCCGGCGCTCGCGGGCTGGCTGCGGGAGCACTGCCGCGACGCCCTGCTGGTGGGTCCGGACGAGGAGTCGAGGCCGTGGCTGGAGCGCTTGGCGAAGTGCGTCGGCGCGCCCCACTGCGTCGGGACGAAGCAGCGGCGAGGAGACGCCGACGTCTCGCTCACACTGCCGCGGCTGCCGCCCGGGAGCGATCACGCGGTGCTCGTGGACGACATCGCGAGCACCGGGGCCACGCTCGTCGCGGCGGCGCGGGCGCTGCGCCAGGCCGGCGTCGCGACCGTCGACGCCCTCGTGGTACATGCCCTCTTCGCGGAGGGGGCCCTCGAGGCGCTCCGGAAAGGGGGCATCGAGCGCATCGTGTCGACGGATACGATTCCCCATCCCACGAACGGGATCGGAGTCGCGACCCTGCTCGCGAGCGCCCTGGCGAACGGAGAGACCTGATGTTCCGGCTGCGACGCATGGGCATCGACACGCTCTCGGAGCACGTGATCTTCATCGCCGAGCAGGCGGTGGCGGCGGGCGCTCTCGGCTTCAAGCCGCTCGACCGGGTCCGGGTGATCGCCCAACGGGCGGACGGGGAGCCGGCGAGCGAGGTCAGCGGCGTGCTGAACTTCTGTCTCGACGGCCGCCTGGCGGCGGACGAGATCGGGCTCTCCGAGGCCGCGTTCCGCGACCTGGGACTGGCGGAGGGGGCCGCGGTCGAGGCCACCCACACGCGGGCCCCGGAGAGCGTCGAGCGGGTGCGTCGCAAGCTGCGTGGCGAGCGGCTGTCGCGGGCCGACTTCGACGCCATCCTCGCCGACGTCTGCGCGCGCCGCTACGCGAAGCCCGAGCTCTCGATGTTCGTGCTGGCCTGCGCGCTGCGGCGGCTCGAGATCGGGGAGCTGGTCGCCTTCACCGAGGCGATGATCGCGTGCGGCTCGCGGCTCGAGTTCGCGGCGCCCGTGGTGGCGGACAAGCACTGCATCGGTGGCATCCCGGGCAACCGCACCACGCTGATCGTCGTGCCGATCCTGGCGTCGCTCGGCCTCACCGTGCCGAAGACCTCGTCCCGTGCCATCACGAGCCCGTCGGGCACCGCGGACACCATGGCGGCCCTCGCCGAGGTCGCGCTCTCGCCCGAGCGCATCCGCTCGGTGGTGGAGCGAACCGGGGCCTGCATCGTCTGGGGCGGCGCGCTCGACCTGGCCCCGGCTGACGACGTGCTGATCACCGTCGAGCGGCCCATGGGCATCGACAGCGAGGGGCAGATGATCGCGTCGATCCTCTCGAAGAAGAAGACCGCGGGGGCGACCCACGCGCTGATCGACATTCCCGTGGGCCCGACGGCGAAGGTCCGTTCCCACGAGCAGGGCGAGGCGCTCGCCGAGCTGTTCCGCGAGGTGGCCGGGGCCATCGCCCTCCAGGTCGACGTGGTGCTGACGGACGCCCACGCGCCGATCGGGCGCGGCGTCGGGCCGCGCCTCGAGGCGCTCGACGTGCTCGCCGTGCTGAAGGGCGAGGCCGAGGCCCCGACCGAGCTGCGCGAGAAGAGCCTCTATCTGGCGGCGCGGCTGCTCGAGTGCACGGGGACGGTGGGGGACGCGGGGGGCTATCGCGCCGCGCAGCGCGCACTCGACTCCGGCGCGGCCCTGGCGAAGTTCGAGGAGATCGTCGCGGCCCAGGGACCGAGCCCGCTTCCCCCCGAGGCGCCGTTCCGGGCCCCGGTCGAGGCGAC
Source organism: Myxococcota bacterium (assembly GCA_041605395.1). GTDB lineage: Bacteria > Myxococcota_A > UBA9160 > UBA9160 > UBA6930 > JBFIYM01. The sequence continues at coordinate 12,718 of JBFIYM010000077.1, forward strand.
CCGGGACGGACGCGTGCGCGAGATCGACTGCCTCGAGATCAACACGATCGCAAAGCTGGCCGGCGCGCCGGCGAACCCGTCCGCCGGGCTTCGCATCCTGCGCGGAGTCGACGCCGTGGTGGCGCGCGGAGAGCCACTGCTCGAGGTCCACGCGCAGAGTCGGGCCCAGCTCGGATTCGCTCTCGAGTACGCCGCGGCCCGGCCCGGCTTCTACCGCTTCGGGTTCTGAGGATGAGCGCTTCGCTGCGGTTTCTGGGCGCGGCCGGCACGGTGACCGGCAGCCGCTTCTTCGTCGAGACGCCGCACGCGCGCGTGCTGGTCGACTGCGGGCTGTTCCAGGGGCGGAAGCCCTTGCGGCTGCGCAACTGGGAGCCCTTTCCGGTGGATCCGGGCCTCCTCGATGCCGTGCTCCTCACCCACGCGCACGTCGACCACTGCGGCTTCCTGCCGGCGCTGTTGCGGGCGGGGTTCCGCGGGCGCGTCTTCGCGACCCGGGGGACGGCGGAGCTGGCGCGGATCGTGCTGCCCGACAGCGGTCGCCTGCACGAGGAGGACGCGCTCCATGCAAACCGGGGTGGCTACTCGAAGCACGCGCCGGCCCTGCCGCTGTACACGGAGGAGGACGGGGAGGAGGCGGCGAGCCGGATCGAGCCGCTCGCCTTCGGCGGCGACACCGAGGTCGCGCCCGGGGTGCGGGCCGGCTTCAGCCACGCGGGCCACATCCTGGGCGCGGGCTCGATCACGCTCACCCTCGCGGGCCCGCCCGAGCGCCGCATCGCCTTCAGCGGTGACCTCGGGCGTCCCGAGCACCCGCTGCTGCGCCCGCCGGCCCCCGCGCCCGCCGCGGACTGGACGCTGATCGAGTCCACGTACGGCGATCGCAGCCACGACGACCCCGAGGTGCTCGAGGCGCTCGCCGAGGCGGTCTCGCGCACCGCCGGCCGCGGCGGCGTCGTGGTGATCCCGGCCTTCGCCGTGGACCGCACGGAGGTGGTGCTCTTCCACCTGCGCGCGCTGACCGAGGCCGGACGCATTCCGCCGCTCCCGGTGTTCGTCGACAGCCCGATGGCGCTCGCCGCACTCCAGGTGTACCGGCGAGCGCTCCGAGAGGGCTGGGACGAAGTGCACCCCGGGCTTCACGGGCGAGAGGACCTGCTCGCGCCGCGCCAGCTCGAGGAGGTCCGGGACCCGCGCGCATCCCGCAAGCTGTGCAAGACCGCCGGTCCCTTCATCGTGGTCTCGGCGTCCGGCATGGCCACCGGGGGGCGGGTTCTCCACCACCTCGCGGAGCGTCTGCCCGACGCACGCAACAGCGTGCTGCTGGTCGGCTATCAGGTGCCCGGCACGCGCGGGCATCGCCTGCTCTCCGGTGAGCGAGCGATCAAGATGCGCGGGCGCTACGTCCCGGTCCGCGCCGAGGTGCGCAACCTCTCCGCCTTCTCGGTCCACGCCGACGCCGACGAGCTCCTGGGCTGGCTGCGCCAGGGCGAAGGGCGGCCCGAGCTGGTCTTCACGGTACACGGGGAGCCGGACGCGGCGGCGGCGTTGGCGGATCGCATCGACCGCGAGGTCGGGCTTCCGGCGGTCGTGCCCCGCGACGGCGAGCGCGTGCGCCTCTAGCCGGCCCGCGGGCGATCTGCCGCATCACCCCGCGACCGCTGTCCCGTCGCTCCCCGGAGTCCGCCCGTTGCGCCGGGCGCTGGGCGCTGGGGTCGGCACGCGCGTTGCACCCGCCGTGGAACGGGGAGGGACACCGACGATGCAAGCCGTGTCGCAGGATCTCGAGGATGCGCGGTCCGAGTGCTGCGCCGACTGCGGGGACGAGCTCGACCCGTTCGGCGCGGAGGGTTTCACGGTCTGTGGCGGAACGACCCTCTGCTTCGCCTGTTCCATCGAGCGGGGCGGAAGCTGGGACGAGGCGCGCCACGTGTGGAGCGTCGTCCCGGACTACGCCGACCTCGCCGAGGGCTACGACTGAGTCCACCGCGAGCGCGTCACGCGAGGCGCTCGACGCGAATCGCGGTGACCTTGTGCTCGGGGCAATGCGAAACCGGGTCCCGCTGCGGGCCGGTCAGCCGGTTCGTATGGCTCTCCGGGTGGTGGAACGAGAGGAAGCAGGTCCGCGGCGAGAGGCGCGAGCTCCGTCGCGCGGCGACCTGGGTTTCTCCCCAGCGGCTGACGACCCGAACCGTCTCGCCGTCCCGGAGGCCGAGCGCGTCGGCGTCGCCCGGCGCCAGCTCCAGCCAGTCTCGCGGTGCGAGCTCGTTCAAGGGCGTGCGTCGCGTCATCGTGCCGACGTTGTACTGATCGCGGACCCGGCCGGTCACCAGCGTGAGCGGGAAGCCCGCGACGTCGGCTTCGGGGCTCGGCACGTGGGCGTGGGCGGTGAGCCGGCCTCGCCCGCGCGCGAAGCGCTCGACGTACAGGCGCGCGGTGCCGGGATGGTCCGACGTCGGGCAGGGCCACTGGAGGCCGTCGCCCTCGAGGCGCGTGTCCGCGAGGCCGCCGAACAGCGCCGGTGCGGCTCGGGCGATCTCGTCGAGGACGTCCGCGGACGTCGGGTAGAACCAGTCGAGGCCGAGCGCGCGCCCGGCGTCGCGGATCACCCGCCAGTCGGGCCGCGATTCCCCGGGCGGAACGAGCGCGGGCCGGAGCCGCTGTACGCGCCGCTCGCCGTTCGTGAAGGTGCCGTCCTGCTCGAGGACCGACGCGGCGGGGAGCACCAGGTGCGCGCGGCGGGCGGTCTCGGTGAGGAAGAGCTCCTGAACCACCAGCAGCTCGAGTCGCTCGAGCGCCGCCAGCACCCGCGTCTGGTCGGGCTCGCTCTGCGCCAGGTCCTCGCCCTGCACCCACAGCGCTCGGAGCCGCCCGCAGCGGGCGGCTTCGAGCATCTCCGGCAAGCGGAGGCCGGGCGCGGCGGGGAGCGCTCCACCCCACAGCGCCTCGAAGTCGGCGCGCACGCTGGCGTCGCCGAGGTCCCGGTAGCCGGTCAGCAGGTCGGGCATCGCACCCATGTCGGCGTTGCCCTGCACGTTGTTCTGGCCCCGGAGCGGCAGCAGACCGGTGCCGGCCCGGCCCACGGCACCGCTCAGCAGGGCGAGGTTCGCGAGGGTCTGGACCGAGGCCACGCCCTGGGTCTGCTCGGAGAGGCCGAGGCCCGTGACGTAGAGCGCCGGGCCGGCCGCGGCCAGCGCGCGGGCGAACCCCCGAATCGCCTCCACGGTGAGGCCGCAGGTCGCCGCCGTTTCCTCGAGCGAGACCGACGCCAGGAACCGTGCGAGCTCCGCGAGCCCTTCGCAGCGCTCCTCCACGAAGGCCGCGTCGAAGCCCTGCTCTTCGATCCACAGCTTCGCGATGGCGTTCAGCAGCGCGACGTTGGTGCCCGGGCGCAGTGGCAGGTGGTGCGCCGCCAGCGAACACAGCTCGATCCCGCGCGGGTCGATCACGAAGAGCCGGGCGCCACGGCGCGTCTGCTGCAGGATGCGAGCGCCGAGCACCGGGTGCGCCTCGGTCGGGTTGGCGCCCGCCACGACGATGGCTCGGGCCTCCTCGATGTCGGCGTAGCTCGCCGAGGCGGCTCCGGTGCCGAAACAGGCACGGAGCGCGTCCGCCGTCGAGCTGTGACAGACGCGCGCGCAGCAATCGACGTGGTTCGTGCCGAAGCGCAGCCGGAAGAGCTTCTGGAGCAGGTACGCGGCCTCGTTGGTCGAACGGGACGACGTGAGTGCGGCGAGCGCATCGGCGCCATGCTCGCGGTGGATGGCGTCGAGACGCTCGCTCAGGAACTTCAACGCCGACTCCCAGCTCACGGGCTCGAAGACGTCGCCGCGCCGAAGCAGCGGGCGGGTGAGGCGGTCGGGCGACGCCTGCCAGGCGTGGGCGTAGCGGCCCTTGGCGCACAGGTGGCCGCGGTTCACGGCGGCATCCGTCACCCCGTCGATGCGAACCACCCGTCCGGCCCGCGTCCCGACCTCGACCTGGCAACCGACCCCGCAATAGCCACAGGTGCTTCGCGTACGCTGCGTGGGCTCGGCACTTGCACGGCGGTCGCGGTCGACGATCGCCGCGCTCGGACACACGTCGACGCAGGCGCCGCAGCCGGTGCAGGCACTGTCGACGAAGCGCTCCCCGCCGAAGCGCAGCTGCGTCTCGCCCCCGTGACCCTCGACGTTCCAGACGAAAGCCCCCTCGACGTCGGCGCAGGTCGCGACACAGCGGCGGCACAGCACGCAGCGATCCGCGTCGAAGCGAAGCAGGGGGTGGCTGGCATCGGGCGTGGAGGCGAGACCGCGGCCGGGGACGCCGAGCGCGTGCATCCAGCGCTCGATCTCGCTGCCCGTGGGGTTGCCGCGCAGCGCCGGTGCGCGCTCCTCCACGAGTAGCGCGAGCGCCCGCCGGCGCAGGTCGTCGAGGCGGGGGCCCCCGGTCCGGATCTGCATTCCGGCGCGGACCGGCGTGTGGCAGGCGGCAAGGAGGGCCCCGTCGCGCTCGTCCTCGACCAGGCAGAGGCGGCAGCCGGCCTCGGGTGCGCCCGCCGGCGCGCGGCACAGTGCGGGGAGGGCAATCCCGAGACGGGCCGCGGCGTCGAGCACGGTCTCGCCCGCACGGGGTGCGAGCGACCGGCCGTCGATGCGTGTCTCGGCGCTCACCCGCTGACGATCCGCGTGAGGAGCGCCTCGACCGGGCCCGGTGTGGCCCGGCCGAAGGCGCACAGGCTCGCCTCGCGCATGAGCGCGAGGCGCTCGCGGATGGCGGCGGCGTGAGCGGGGAGGTCCTCGAGCGCGAGCCGGTGTGCGGATGCCGAGCCGGCACGGCAGGGGAGGCAGCGTCCGCACGACTCCGCGGCCATGAAGCCGAGCAGATGCCGGGCGAGTGCCGCGAGGTCCGCGTCGTGATGCACGGCCACCAGGCCGCCGTGCCCGAGGCGCACGTCTCGCTTGGCGAGCGCCTGCCAGCAGAGCACCACGTCGCAGTCCTCCGGGGCGAGGAAGCTCCCCATCGGCCCCCCCGCCAGAACCCCGGCGAGCTCGTCGCTCCGGCAGGGGGTGGCCCCCCAGTCCTGGATCACCTCGCGCAGCGGGATGCCGAAGGGCACCTCGACGATCCCGGGCTGGGCGAATCCCACGTTCAGGCAGAGCGCCTTGGTCCCGTTCGACGCCTCGCTGCCGATCGCAGCGAAGGCCCGTGCGCCCCGCTCGACGATCCAAGGGACGTTGACGAGCGTCTCCACGTTGTTCACGACGGTGGGGCGCCCGCCGAGGCCGCGCTCGACCGGGTAGGGCGGGCGCGGGCGTGCCTCACCCCGCGCTCCCTCGAGCGTCGCGATCAGGGCCGTCTCCTCCCCGCACACGTAGCGGCCGAAGCCCTCGATCACCGCGACCGAGAGCGGCGGCCCGCGCCCGCAGAGCCGCTCCCCGAGCAGCCCCGCGCGCTCGGCCTCGGCCACGGCGATCCGCATCCGCTCGAGCGCACGGGGATACTCGGAGCGCACGAAGACGACGGCCTCGCTGGCGCCCACGGCGTAGGCGCAGAGCGCGAGCCCCTCCAGCACGCCGTGCGGGTCGTGCTCCAGCAGGACGCGGTCGACGAAGGAGCCCGGGTCGCCTTCGTCGCCGTTCGCGATCACGACGCGGGGGCCGGGCAGGCGCGCCGCGGCGCGCCACTTGGCGCCGGTGGGGTAGCCGCTGCCGCCGCGGCCGCGCTCCCCGGAGGCCTCGACCTCGGCGAGCACCGCCTGCGGGGGACACTCGAGGGCGGCCTCGAGCACCGACCAGGCGCCGTCGGCGCGCGCCTTGCCGAGCGGAGAGAAGTCCCCACGCGCCACGCGACGGGTGACGATGGGCTCGGGTGCCAGACAGTCGATGCGCGGTGCGGCCGGAAGGGGCGCCGGCTTGGCGAGGCGCGTCAGGATGCGGGAGGGGTCGACCTCGACGAGAACGCCACCCCGGGGATCGAGCACCACCGGGGAGCGGTGGCAGTGACCGAGGCAGTAGGCCGGTCGGACCGGGCCGTCGGCGGCCAGGGCCTCGGCGACGCGCGCGGCGCCGGCCAGCTCGCAGGACGTGCCCCGGCAGACGCGGGTCGCGTGCGGAGGGCCGAGCAGGTCCGCGTACGAGCGCGCCGCGGCGCCGAGCGGAGCGGCGGGGCAGCCCGCCTCGCGGGCGGTCTCCGCGACGGCGTCGTCGAGAGAGCGACCGGCGCGCAGGCGGCCCCTGACGCGGTCCAGCGGGTAGTGGCGCGAAGTCGCCCGGTCGCTCGCCATGGCCCGGCACCGTGCACGGGCCGTGCCAGATTGACAGCGGGGCGCGGCGTCCCAAGACTCGCCCCATGCCGAAGCCCCGCGCGCCCCGCGAGCTCGCGGCGTATTTCCAGTACGGGCCCACGGAGCGCGCGCTGCTCGCCGCCCTCCGACCCGCGCTCGAGCGGGAGGCCGAGGGGCTCGTCGACGCGTTCTACCGCCACCTGCTGTCCTTTCCCGCGACACAGCAGCACCTGCGTGACCCGGAGGTGACCCGGCGACTCCTCGCCAAGCAGCGCGAATATCTACTCAGCCTGGCGGGGCCCAGCATCGATGCCGAGTACCTGGCCTCCCGCCGCGAGATCGGTGAGACGCATGCGCGCCTCGGGGTCGAGCCCGCCTGGATGCTGGGGGCCTATGCGCTCTACCAGTCGCTGTTGGTTCCCGTGGTGCTCGACGCCGTCTCCGATCTCGAGCGCCTGCGCCCCACCTTCCTCGCCCTCCAGCGTCTGATCTTCCTCGACGCCTCGCTCGCGCTCGACGCCTACATGGCGGGGCACCAGCGGGATCTCGAGTACCTGAACAAGGAGCTGGCGGCCTCCGGTCGCCGCCTGGCCAAGGACCTGGAGCGCAGCGACACGGCGCTACGCCAGACGGCGGAGCGGGCGCGAGCCGCCGAGCGCCTGGCCTCGATCGGGACGCTCGTGGCGGGCCTCGCGCACGAGATCGGAACCCCGATGGGCGTCATCCAGGGGCACGCGAAGCTGCTGGAAGGCGCAGTGGAAGGGGACAACGCCCGCTGGCGCCTGCGTACGATCCAGGAGCAGATCGGCCGCATCTCGCGCATCCTCCAGAGCCTGCTCAACATGGCGCGGCCCGGGCGACCGCGGCGGGTTCCCGTCGACCTGTCCGTCCTGCTCGAGAACACCCTGGCCTTCCTGCAGGAGAAGCTGGTGCGGCGCGGCATCGCGCTGAAGCGGGAGTTCACCGAGACGCCCGCGGTGCAGGGAGACCCGGAGCGGCTCCAGCAGGTCTTCCTCAACCTGTTCCTGAACGCTGCCGACGCCATGCCCCAGGGCGGCGAGCTCCGCGTGACTCTCGCGCCCCGTGGCGCCGAGGCCGAGGTTCGTGTGGCCGACACCGGCCACGGCATTCCCGCCGCCGACCGGGAGCGCGTCTTCGAGCCGTTCTACACCAGCAAGGCGGCAGGCGAGGGCAGTGGCCTCGGGCTCTCGGTGGTCGAGGGCATCGTGGCGGAGCACGAGGGCGCGATCGAGGTGGTCCGGAGCGACGAGTCCGGCACGGAGTTCTGCCTGCTGCTGCCGGTCGGCTGAGATTGGGGGCCTGCCCGGGGCTTTACGGGGCATCTTGACC
>JBFIYM010000078.1:0-20096 GCA_041605395.1 Myxococcota bacterium
GCGAAGACGCCCGGCTCCCGGGAGGCGAGCTCGCCCGTGCCCGGTGCCAGGTTCCGCTCGGTGTACCAGGCGTCGTCGAATACCCGGGGCTGGTCGGCCACGTGGAAGACGGGCGCGATCCCGTGGTCGGCGAAGGCGGCCCAGGCGCGCGCCAGGTCGGGGTGCGAGAGCGGCTTCCCGTCCACCAGCGCCGGCGCGATCATGGCCGTGCGCACCCCGGCGCCTGCGAGGGCGGCGAGCTGGGCCTCGAGCCACGGTAGGTCGCGAAGCGTCAGGTGGGCCACCGGATGGAGCCGCCCCTGCCCCGCGCGCGCCACCTCCCTGCACCAGCGGTTCCAGGCGCCGAGGTTCGCGCGAAGCGCCGCGAGATCGCTGGAGAGCGTGCGCTCGATACCGAGGCCGTAGTTCGGGAAGAGCAGCGCCTCGTCGATCCCCATCGCCGTGAGCTGCTCGAGCCGCGCGGCCGGGTCCCAGTAGTCGCGCGGCAGGATCTCGTCGTAGCGGGCCTCGGGTGGCAGCCCCTCGCGCTCGCGCCGCCTCCGCTCGCCGATCGCGTCGGTCTCGCCGGGAAGCGACACGTCCGCGACGCCGAGCACCTGCCCGCGCCAGCGCAGCGTCACGTGGCCGAGCGCGTCGTCCTCGAAGCGGAGCGCCTCGTGGCGGAGCCCCGGGTCGACGTGCTCCTCCCAGAGCCCGCGGTACTCGAACAGGTGCTGGTCGCTGTCGATGACGCGCGGCATGCGAGCCCTCCCTCGACCCCTTCATCGTACACCCGCGGCGCCCTCCCCCGGCTCCTCCTCGGAGCCGAGGCGGAGCCCGAGCACCACCTCCGGCGCCCCCGGCGCCGGCGCCGCACCGGCGTCGAGACGCGTGGCGGAGACGCCGTGCTTGCCCTCGAGGCGGCCGCGGACGGCATCGGCCCGCGCCTTCGCGAGCGCCTCGAAGCGCCCGCTCGGAACCTCGGTCGCCGCGACGTAGCGGGCGAAGAGTGGCGCGTCCTCCGGGGCGAGCGCCCCCGGCTCGCCGCGCGCCCGCGCCTCGAGCGCCGCCTGGATGCGGCGGCGCGCGAAGAACGGGTCGTCGTCGAGCTCGGCCAGCCCTTCACCGGCGCCGACGCGGTCGATCAGGAGACGTTCGGCGAGCACGTCGCGATCCTCGGCCCCCGCGCGGCCGAGGAGCGTCAGACCGAGCGCCGGGCGCTCGCCGAGCAGCCGGGCGACGGAGGCGAGCCGCTTGCGCGTCTCCGAGGTCAGCGCGGCGCTGCCCGGCGCGAACGGGATCGGCTCGAAGGAGATCGCGGCGCCCCCGCCCTTCGGCAGGAAGGCGCCGGCCGCCTTGAGGGGCGTGCTGACCGCTCCCTTGATGGCGGCGGTGAGTGCACTCCGGAGCACCGTGGTGAACTCGGTCTTCGTGCCCGCGTCGCCGTAACGGAGCGGGACCCCGAGGGCGATGTCCCCTCTTGGATCGCGCAGGAGCGCCAGCACCAGGCTGAGCGGCAGGCCCGCCACCGTGATGGTGTCGGTGGCGCCGTCCAGCCTGAGGCGGTGCACGCGCAGCTTCGACTCGACCGTTCCCGCGGCACCGGAGCGCGCCAGCTTCGCGGTCGTATCGAGGGAGAGCTCGCCGGCCGGAATGCGCAGGTCGGCGGCGCGCGAGGCGTAGGGGGTGAACTGGGCGAGTGGCAGGCGCTCGAGTTCGAGGCGGGCGCTGCCCTCCGTGCCGGGGAGCGCCGCCGTGAGATCGAAGGGAGCGCGCTCGGGCGCGATCCCGCGCACGCGCAGCTTCCCTACCGTGCGCTCCGGAAGACGCAGGTCGCGGACCGTTACGGAGAGATCATTCACGCGGCCTTCGTAGGGCTCGTCCCCGGACCGGTCCACGAACTCGGCCTTCCCGCCCCGGAGCTGGATGGCGTCGATGCGGATGCGGGGCGGCGGCGGGGCCGCCTCGGGCGGGGCCGCGGGCTCGGCAGGCGCGCCCTCGCCCTCCGCCGGCCCGCGCGCGATCGCCGCCAGCCGCTCGAACGCCGTGTTGGGCAGCACGTAGCGCGTCGAGGGCGAATCGAGCGTGATCTTGCCGAGGGAGAGCTGCATCGGCTCGGCCGGCGCACCGAGGGGCAGCGTCGCCTCGCGCAGCTCGATGGCGAGGGCCTTCCAGCTGATCGCGAGCTCCTCTTCGGGATCTTCGAGTGCGAACGCGTCGATGCTGCCCCCACCGCTGGCGCGCAGCTCGCGGGGAGTGAGCTTCACATCGAGCTCGCCCGAGGCCGCGCAGGAGCGGATCCACGGGATCAGCTCGGGCATGGCCGCGCGCACGAGCAGCGGCACATCGAGCGCGTCCCAGCTCAGCTTGCCGTCCCAGTGGGGCGGATTGAGCCCGAGCTGGCCGAGCAGGGCCAGCGAGCCGTCGCCGACCTCGATGCGGAGCTCGAACGGGAACGGCGTCTCGCGGGCGAACGAGACGTCGCTCGTATGGAGCCGCAGCGTGAGCGCGATGGGCTCGTCCTCGGTCACCACGGCGAACTCGGCCCGCTCGACGTCGATGGCGTCTATGCGAAGCGCGGGCGGCCCCGACGCCTCTTCCTCCTCGGGAGCGGGCGCCTCCGCCTCGGCCGGAGCGGGATCCCCCGCGTCGGCCGGAGCAGGATCCTCCGCCGGCGCCCCGCGCGCGCCCAGCCGGGTGTTCTGGACGTCGCGCCGCACGGCGAGCCGGGGCTCGGAGAGCTGGAGCCCGCCGAGGTCGAGCTCGGCGCCGACCAGCCGGAGCTCTCCCAGGCCGAGCTCCGTGAGGTGGAGGTCGATCAGGTCCTCGCCGCCCGCGGCATCGACCAGGCGGAACGCACTGTCGCGCAGGGTGAAGGAGTGAAGGATCACGGGCATCGGCTCGCCCGGCGCCTCGGCCGGCGGCTCCACGGGCTCGCGCTCCGTCGAGGGCGGGAGCGCCGGCAGCTCCAGGTAGCCATCGGCCGCACGGACCAGCACCAGCGCCGGCTGCTCCAGCAGCAGCTCCGCGATCTCGACCTTCCCCCGGAGCAGCCCGAGCCACTCGAAATCCACGAACAGGCGGCCGAGCCGAAGCAGCTCCGGCGCCTCGGCGCCGCTCGTGGTGGGCGCGAGGGGCGCCACCCGCAGGCCTTCCAACGTCACGTGGCCCTGCAGCAGCCCGAGGTCCACGTTCCGGAGCGTCGCAGCGAGGCCGAACCGCTCGGCGCCGATCGGAACGGCGCGTTCGAGTGCGAACGGGAGGGCGGCCCGCAGCGCCAGCAGCAGCGCGGCCGCCGCCCCGGCCGCGAGCGCCAGGCGGCGGCGCCAGCGCGAGGGTCGACGCGGCGCTTCGCGCCCGGGCTGCTCGTCTCGACTCACGGCTAGCGGCGGGCGACGCGGAAGCCGTCGGCTCCGAAGTTCATGATGTGGGGCCGACCGAGCTGCGCCTGGGCGAAGTCGATCTCGAAGGTGGGCTCGAGCGTCTTGCCGTCCCAGCGGAACGCCTTCAGGAACTGCTCGTCGGCGTGGCCCGTGCCGTCCCAGTTCGCGAGCAGGGAGGACGTGAAGTAGACGCGCTCGCCGTCCCAGGACTGCGACACCATGTTGACCTGGGACCCGATCTTCCGCTCGTAGATCTGGCGCGCCTTGCGCGGGTTCGTGACGTCGTAGACGCGCACCATCCCGTCCATGAAGCTGTCGACGAAGAGCGTCGAGTCGTCGGAGGAGAGGCTGATGTCGACCGGCAGCGGCACCTTCGCCGGGTCGCCGATGTCGCCGATCTCGACGGCCTCGAACGTACCGTCTTCCTTGCGCAGCACGCTCCAGAGCTTCGAGGTCAGCGCCGTCGAGGTGAAGGCGTACTCGTGGCGGGGATGGAGCGCCCAGCGGATCTCGAGCGGCGCGCCCGGCACTTCGAGCGTCTGGAGCGGCTTCCTCGCGTGGAAGTCCCAGACGACCATGCTGGTGCCGAAGTGCTTCAGCACGCCGCAATCCGCGCTCACCGTGGGCACCCCGCTCTCGCCCGAGCACCAGGAGGCGGGGTCGGCGAGCAGCTCGCCGAGGTTCCGCATGTAGTTCCGGTGGCCCGTGAACGACGAGGTCAGCATGCGGTTCAGGTTGGCGTTGACGCGGGCGTCGTAGCCGTACGGGGCGCCTTCGGGCAGCCAGACCGTGCGCACGAAGCCGCCGTCGTTGTTGAACTCCGCGAAGCCGGTCTTGCCGCCCCAGTTCTTCGCGTTCGAGAGTGCGGTGATCAGCATGCGGCCCGGAATCGCGTAGAAGGTATGGGGCCCGACGAGCCCGCCGGTGGTCTCGGCGAAATCGGTCACGACGCGCACCAGGCTCGGCTTGGCGGGATCGGCGCCCGTGTCGAAGACGAAGATGGCGCTGTCGTCGAGGCCGCCGGCCCACAGGTAGCGGCGGTCGTCGCTGAAGCCGGCATGGTGCGCCTCGTGGCGGCCGCCCACGGAGAGGGAGGAGATCACCTTGCCGTACTGGTCGGGCCGCGCGGGGTTCGCGCCGACGGTGACGAGCTTGTCGGAGCCGTCGCCCCAGCCCTCGACGCCGAGCGTCCAGACGTAGATGTAGTCCTCCTGCCCGGTCACCTTCGGCAGGTAGGGCGACTGGCAGGTCTCGTCGGCGACCGCGGGGCTGGCGCCGATCAGGCACAACGCGCAGACGAGCGAGGCGAGGGCGCGGGGGGGCATCGGGTCTCCTCCTCTCCCTGGGGAGGGAGGATCCTACCACTCCTCACCCGCGGTCGTGGCGTGCGCGGGGCCGCTAGGAAGCGCCCAGACCCTGTTGCCGCAGTGCCGTCCAGACGACCGCTCGCAGGTCCTCCAGGTCGAAGGGCTTGGCGAGGACGCCTCGCGCACCGAGCGCGAAGGCACGCCGGTAGAGCTCGGCGTCCGGGAACGCCGTGATCAGGATCGTCGGCACCCGCGTCGGCGCGAGGCCCATCGCCTCGAGCAGCTCGAAGCCGTCGACGTAGGGCATCCGCACGTCGCTCACGATCAGGGCCGGCACGCGCTCGTAGTATCCGTCGAAGACGCCGTCGCCGAGCCAGTCGACCGCGCCGTCGCCGTCCGCGCACTCGACCACGTCGTAGCCATCCTTCCGCAGCACTCGGGCCATCAGTCGGCGTAGCTCGTGGTCGTCTTCGACCAACAGGATCGTGGGGCGGTGCCTCCAACGCCGCAGGCTCGTGAGTGCTCGGGGCGGCGGCGCGTCCAGCCGCGAGGTCACGGACGGAGACGGTGCGCTCATCGTTCTCTCCTCGGAGCTGCCGCCATCCAGCGCCGAAACGGCCCGGGGACGGCTGCCCGGAACGACCCCGTGCATGCGCCGTGCCAGGGCGGGCTCTCGGAGCGGGCCCTGCGCCGCTGCGTTCCGCCCCGCGTGGAGAATCGCCCCGCCCCCGGCGCCGGACGGGCCGAGCCCGGGTGGACGACCCGTGGGCCGTCGGCTAACCGCACGCAGTCCATGCGGCTCGTCCGGCGGCTTACCGCGTATCTGCTCCTGGCAGTGGGTGTCGTCTTCGGGGTCGACACCTTCCTGGGCGTCACCTCACACCTGGCGCTGTTCGACGCCGACATGCGCCGCGACGAGCGAATGCTCGGCGGTGCGCTGGCTCGACTCGTCGAACGCGCCTGGCGGGAGGGAGGCGAGGCCGCCGCCTTCGAGCTGATCGAGACGACGAACGAGAGCTTCGGCCCGCTCGACGTCCGCGTCGTCTACCTCGATCGCGCGCGGGGGGACCCCGCCGGCCCCTCGGCTCCCGCCCATGCGCTCGCCGCCCTCGAGCGCGAGCGAGCCCTCACCCACGTGCGCCACGAGGACGAGTCCGACTCCCGCCTCTACACCTACGTCCCCCTCGACGTGCCGGGCAGCTCCGTCGTGGCGCTGGAGCTCACCGAGCCCCTCACCCACGAAGCGGGATACCTGCGGGACCGCATCCGCCGCAAGCTCACCACGGCCGTCGTGATGGCCCTCGTCGCGGGGCTCGTCGCCTGGCTGGTGGGCGTACGCGTCGTGGGGCGGCCCGTCGAGGCCCTCGTCGCGCAGGCGCGACGCATCGGGCGGGGGGACTTCTCGAAGCCGCTGGCTCTCTCTCACGGCTACGAGCTCTCGGTCCTCGCGACGGAGATGAACCAGATGGCCGCCGAACTCGAAGCGGCCGCGCAACGCGTCGTGGACGAGTCCAGGCAACGTCTGGAGGCGCTGGAGCAGCTCCGCCACGCCGACCGCCTCACCACGGTCGGAAAGCTCGCGTCGGGCCTGGCCCACGAGCTGGGGACGCCACTCAACGTCGTGGCGGGACGGGCGAAGATGATCGCGAGCGGCGAGGTCGAGAGCGAAGAGGAAAGCGTCGAGTGCGCGCGCATCATCGCGGACCAGGCCGATCGCATGGCGGGCATCGTCCGGCAGCTGCTCGACTTCGCACGTCAGCGGCGCGGCGAGAAGCGGCCCGGCGACCTGTGCGACGTGGCCCGCCAGAGCGTCGACCTGCTCCAGCCGTTGGCGGTGAAGCAGCGCCTCTCGCTCGAGTGCCATGCCCCGACCGCGGGTGTGGTCGCCCGGATCGACGAGAGCCAGATTCACCAGGCGTTGACCAACCTCGTGCTGAACGCGATCCAGGCGGGCCCCCAGGGAGGCCGGGTCACGGTCACGGTCGCGAGCCGGCGGGAGGCGGATGAATCGCCTCTCCGCAGCGATCACCCGGGCCCGTGGGCCGTCATCGACGTGCAGGACGAAGGCCCCGGCATCGCCGCGGAGGCGCTTCCCCAGGTCTTCGATCCCTTCTACACGACCAAGCCCGTCGGGGAAGGAACCGGCCTCGGCCTCTCGGTCTCGCTCGGGATCGCCGTCGAGCACGGCGGCTGGATCTCGGTCGAGAGCACGCCCGGCCGCGGGAGCTGCTTCCACCTCTGGTTGCCGCAGGAAGCCGCGTGAAGGGCCGAGTCCTCATCGTCGACGACGACGCCGAGATGTGCTCCCTGCTCGAGAGCCAGCTGACGCGTCGCGGGTTCGAGGTGGTCACCCACCGATCCGCGGCGTCGGCCGTCGAGTTCCTGGCGGCCGAGGGCGTGGATGCGGTCGTCACCGACGTGCGCATGCGGGGCCTCGACGGCATCCAGCTGTGCGACCAGCTGCGCGAGAACCGCCCGGAGCTGCCGGTGCTGGTGCTCACCGCGTTCGGAAGTCTCGACACGGCGGTCGCGGCGATCCGGGCCGGCGCCTTCGACTTCCTCTCGAAGCCGATCGAGGCGGAGGAGCTGGCGTTCCGGCTGGAGCGCGCCATCCAGCACAGGCGCTTGTCCGAAGAGGTCCAGCGGCTGCGGGCCCGGACCCAGGAGCCGGTCGACGAGCTACTCGGCGAGAGCGGGGCCATCGGCCGGCTGCGGGAGCTGGTTGCCCGCGTGGCGCCGGGAGACACCCCCGTGCTGGTGATGGGCGAGACCGGCTCGGGCAAGGAGCTCGTGGCGCGCGCCCTGCACCGGCGCTGGCGCAACCCGGCGGGCCCCTTCGTCGCCGTCAACTGCGCGGCGTTGCCCGAGCCGCTGCTCGAGAGCGAGCTGTTCGGGCACACGCGTGGGGCGTTCACCGATGCTCGCAGCGCTCGGAGCGGGCTTCTCGTGCATGCGAACGGCGGCACGCTCTTTCTCGACGAGATCTCCGAGCTTCCCCTCGCGTTGCAGCCCAAGCTGTTGCGGGCGCTCCAGGAGAAACGGGTGCGCCCGGTGGGCGGCGAGGGAGAGGTCCCGTTCGACGCGCGCATCGTCGCCGCCACGAACCGCGACCTGGACGCCGCCGTCGAGGAGGGTCGCTTCCGCGAGGACCTGTTCTTCCGCCCCGACGTGATCCGCATCGCGGTGCCGCCGCTGCGCGCCCGCGGAAACGACGTGCTGCTGCTGGCGCAGCACTTCCTGCGCGCGTGTGCGGAGCGCGCGGGGAAGCCCGTGGTCGGGCTCTCGCGCGGCGCCGCGGAGAAGCTGCTCCACTACGCCTGGCCGGGGAACGTGCGCGAGCTGGCGAACTGCATCGAGCACGCGGTGGCGCTCACGGACCACGAGCAGGTCCTCGTCGACGACCTCCCCGAGCGGGTCCGCTCCTATGCCGGGCCCCACGTGCTGGTCGCGAGCGACGACCCGGCCGAGCTGGTCCCGCTGGAGGTGGTCGAACACCGCTACATCGCCCGCGTGCTGGAGTCGGTCGGCGGCAACAAGACCCTGGCCGCGCGCATCCTGGGGCTCGATCGCAAGACCCTCTATCGCAAGCTCCGCGAGGGCCCCTGAGCGCCCGAGCACCGGGTCGAAACGACCCGCGTGGCAAAAGGCAACGCGGCCGGGCCTCCAGAACGCTCCCGAGGTCCCGGGGGTCGGCACGTCCGATGCATTGGACACGGGCGTACCGGGCATCAAAGGGGACCGAGCATGCAAGCGACTGCACCGCGGAGACGGCTGGACACGGGAGAGCCCCCGCAACGGGAGAGCGCCAAGAAGCTGACGCCCTGGCGCACCCGCTTCCGGCTCCTGGTCGTGGAAGACGACACCGAAATGCGACGCCTGCTCGCGGCGACCCTGCGACGCGACGGGTATCGCGTGATCGAGGCGCCGGATGGAGATGCCGCCTTCGACCTCCTCTGGGCGGGCGTCGTGAACGGGGACGCCGCATCGCTGCCCGACCTCGTCGTCTCCGACATCCGTCTGCCCGTCTTCACCGGGCTGGAGCTCCTGGAGAGCCTCGGGGTCGCATCGCGTCGGGTGCCCGTCATCCTGATCACCGCGTTCCCCGACGAAGCGACGCGGGCCGAGGCGCTGCGTCTCGGCGCCGCCTGCCTGCTCGAGAAGCCGTTCAGCCTGGCCGCGCTCCGTGCCGCGATCGGCCTGGCGCTGCCCGGCGGCCCGGGCTCCTCCGGAGAGCTCGACGATGTCACGAGCTAGGGTCGGCCGCCGCCAACGAGTTCGCTTGCGACCGCGGCCCCGCCCTCCCGAGGGCTGCGCGGTCGTCGCACCCGGCGTGTACGTGTGGGAGAACACCGGGGTCGACCTGGCCTGGGCCCACGAGCTGGCCGCCTTCGCACGCGCCCTCCGCCGGACCCGCCGCGGCTAGCGGGCGTCCACGGGCCGGGCGCGCGCGAGCGCCGCCTCGAGCGCGCGGGCCTTGTCCCGGGCCTCGTTCCACTCGGCGGCTGCCTCGCTGTCGGCCACGATGCCGCCGCCGCTGTGCACGAAGGCCCGGCCGGCGGCGAGCACGATGCTTCGGATCGTCACCGCGAGGTCGCAGCCGCCGCGGGCGTCGAGGTATCCGACCGCGCCGGAGTAGAGGCCACGACGGTCCGGCTCGAGGGTGGCGAGCAGCCGCATCGCCGCGCGCTTCGGCGCGCCCGTCATCGAGCCCGGCGGAAACGCCGCGCGCACCGCGTCGAGCGCGTCCGCACCCTCGGCCAGGCGGCCGCGCACGGTCGACACGAGCTGGAAGACCGTCTCGTAGGGCTCGATCGCGCACAGCTCCGGGACGTGCACGCTGCCGATCTCGCAGACGCGTCCGAGGTCGTTCCGCACGAGATCGACGATCATCACGTTCTCCGCGCGGTCCTTCGCCGAGCCCGCGAGCTCACCGCGCAGGGCACGATCCCGCTCCGGCTCGGCGCCGCGCGGGCGGGTGCCCTTGATCGGCCGGCTCTCGACCCAACGGTCGGGCCCGACGCGCAGGAAGCGCTCGGGCGAGCTCCCGACGAGGGTGGCGTCGGGCAGCCGAAGCAGGCACGCGAACGGCGCCGGGTTCAGGCTGCGCAGTGCGCCCGCGAGCGCGAGGGCGTCGCCCGCGAACGGCACCTCGCGTCGGACGGTCAGGCAGGCCTGGTAGACGTCGCCGGCCGTGATGCGCGCCTGGATCTCGGCCACGGCCTTGGCGTGGCGCGCGGCGTCGATCGTGCCCGCGAGGTCGAGCGGTGCGGCGTCCCCTTGCGGCGGGGGCGGCGGCGTGGCGTCCGGAAGCTCGCGCGCGAGCGCGGCCGCAGCGGCGTCCGCGCGGCGCTGCGCGGCGCGAGGCTCGGCGGCGAAGCCCAGGGCCAGCGCATAGCCCCGCCCCTCGAGATGGTCGAAGGCATAGAGCCGGTCGACGCCGAAGGCGGTGAGCTCGGGGAGCAGCACCGGGGCACCCGCCGGCGCCGGGGCGCCGAGCTCGTAGGCGAGCGCCACCACGGCGCCGCCGACGAACGGCACCGGGGCGGGCGGCCCCTCGGCCGAGAGCGCCGGAGCGAGCCAGCCGCGGAGCGCGTCGAGGGGATCCTCGAAGCCGCGCCGCTGCCCGGGCGACTCGCCCTCGTGGCGTGCGCGTCGCTGCTCCCGCAACGTGCGAGATCCGAAGCTGCGCAGCACCCCCCACGGCTCCGCGCCTGCGAACGAGAACCGGCCCAGACGGGCATCGACGAGGGCGCTGTCGAGCCACCAGAAGCCGGGACGCTCGGCCAGCCCCGCGACCACGCGTAGCCAGTCACAGCGCAGCTCGCGCACGGCTCGCGCACTCGCCGGGGGGCCCATGCGGGCAACGTAACGAAGCCGCAGCATTCGCCGTATACTGCCGGGTTCCATGCCGTTCCCCGCTCCGAAACGTCTCACCCTGCCCCCGCGCCGTGTCGCCACCGGTGTGGACGCCCCCGAGATCGGGCTCTCCGTGCACGACGCCGGGGAGGGACCCGCGGTCGTCCTCTGCCACGGCTTTCCCGAGCTCGCGTTCTCGTGGCGCCACCAGTTCGATGCGCTGGTGGCGGCCGGCTTCCGCGTGATCGCGCCGGACCAGCGGGGCTACGGCGGGAGCGACCGGCCCGAGCCGATCGCGGCCTACGACATCCACCACCTGACCAGCGACCTGGCCGGGGTGCTCGACGCGCTCGGCATCGAACGGGCGGTCTTTGCCGGCCACGACTGGGGCGGCTTCGTGGTGTGGGCCATGCCCTTCCTCCAGACCGAGCGGGTCGCCGGTGTCGTCGGCGTGAACACGCCCTACCTGCCGCGGTCGCCGGTGCCTCCCGTCCAGCTCTTCCGCGCTGCGGTCGGCGGCAAGAGCGAACGCATGTACATCGCGTGGTTCCAGGAGCCGGGCGTGGCCGAGGCCGTGCTCGACCCGCGCGCGCGGCTCGTCTTCGAGAAGCTGATGCGGCGTGGCTTCGGTCCGGAGGTCATGCAGGCGCGGGCGCAGGCCGACGCGGAAGGGCCGGACATGAACCCGTTCCGGCGGCTCGAGGAGATCGAGACGCTGGGCGAAGCGCTGCTGACGCCCGCCGAGCTCGAGACCTACGCCACGACGTTCACGCGCACGGGCTTCCGCGGCGGCATCAACTGGTACCGGAACTTCGATCGCAACTGGGAGACGGCGCCCGAGGTCGGCGTCGGCAAGGTCGAGCGGCCCTGCCTGATGGTGACGGCGGAGTGGGACTGGGCGCTGCGACCGGAGATGGCGGCCGGCATGCCGGCGCTGTGCCCGGACCTCGAGATGCACCAGATCGCGCGCTGCGGTCACTGGACGCAGCAGGAGCACCCCGAGTCCCTGAACGCGATCCTGGTCGACTGGCTGACGCGACGCTTCCGGAGCTAGCCGCATGCGACGCGTCTGCATCTATCACGCGGGCTGCCCGGACGGCTTCGGCGCGGCCTGGGCGGCCTGGAAGGCCTGGGGCGAAGACGGCCTCTACGTCGCGCGCGGCCACGACGACGCGCTCCGCGCCAGCGACTATCGCGGGGACCACGTGGTGTTCGCCGACATCGCACCGCCCCAGCACGCCTGGGCGGAGCTGGCAGAGGAAGTGGAGCGGCTCGTGGTCGTCGACCACCACGTCTCGGCCCGCGAGCGCTACCTGGCGGACGCCTCGCTCGCGGAGCACATGAACCGCAACGGGCACACCGTGCGCTTCGACCTCACCCATTCGGGCGCCGCGCTCGCGTGGCAACACCTCCATCCCGAGCAGCCGCTTCCCGGCCTGCTCGCCTACGTCGAGGACCAGGACCTGTGGCGCTTCGCGCTTCCCCGGAGCCGCGAGGTGAACGCGGCCATCGGCTCCCACCACCGGAGCTTCGAGATCTGGAGCCGGCTGGCCGAGACGCCGGTGGAGACGCTCGCCGCACAGGGCGAGCCGATCCTGCGCGCGCAGCGGATGGAGGTCGACCGCGCGCTCTCGGCTTCCCATCCGGTCGAGGTCGGCAGCCTGCGCCTCGAGGCGGTGAACGCGCGCACGCAGCGCGCCGAGATCGGCCACGAGCTGGCCGAGCGCCGCGCGTTCGGAACGCCCGCCGGCGCCGTCTACCGGCTGCGAGGCGAACGCGTCCACGTCTCGCTCTACTCGGTCGCGGACTTCGACGTCTCCGAGATCGCGGCGCGCTTCGGCGGCGGCGGCCACCGGAACGCCGCGGGCTTCACGGTCACCCTGCGCGAGTGGGCGGAGCAGTTCCTGAAGGGCCCCTGAGGGCCGGGGCCGCGAGCGGCCGCGCTCAGCCCTTCGGCGTGCCGCCGCGCTGGATGCACTCGGACTGCTTCATGAACTGCGTCCCGCCGTCGATCTGACAGCGCACGATGTCCCCGGGCAGCTGTCCCTTCGTGAGCGTGCGCGTGTTCTTCTGGTTCGCGAAGTACTCGCCGATGCGCTGGCGCTTGCCGCCCGGCGCCGCCGCAGGCGCCTCTTCGGGGGCCTCGTCGGGGCTCCGGCCGGCGTACGCGTCGATCTTCTTGCTGCTCTCGTCGAGCTCGGTGAGCACCCAGCAGCCCGAGAGGCTCACGGCCAGCAGCGCGATTCCGAGCACACGAAGGACCATGGGGGTCGGATCGGCTGGACGCCGACCCGCCTGAACCGCCCGCTCAGGCGAGGTCCGGCCGGTACTCCGGGTGGGCGCTCAGCCAGTCCGAGAGCGCCCGCATCGACGCCTCGTTCTGCCGGTTGATGAAGCGGTAGATCGGGCCCTCGAGCCACTTCCAGGGCGCCGCCGTGAGCTGGTAGCGCTCCTCGAAGCCGAGCCGGGTGCGGCCCCCCGGCAGCGGGGTGAGCGTCAGGCGGCCCGTCTGGTCGTTCCCAGGCGTGCGGGAGAGCATCGTGTAGGTGTAGCCGCGTGCGGGCGTGACGTCCGTCACCAGCTCGAGGGCGCTCCCGCGGCGGCCGAGCGGAAGCTTGTAGATCACCCGTCGCAGCAGCCCGTTGCCCCGGGCGTCTCCCGGATGGATCACCTCGACGGCCAGCACCATCGGCGCGTACGCCGTCCAGTTGCCGTAGTCCTGCATCAACGCCCAGATGCGCTCGGGCGAGTGCGGCATCTCGAGCTCGTAGCGGTGCTCCTGCACTCGAGGTCTCCCCGCGGCGTGCCGATGAGATCGGCTCGGCCCTCGGAGGATGGTTCCATGCATCGTGCCCTCGTCGCCACCCTGCTCGGCTGCACGCTCGCCCTCGCCGGCTGCGTGCACCACCACGACCACGGTCACCATGGGAAGAAGGCCCACAAGGCGCACGGGGGCGGCCCGCCGCCCTGGGCGCCCGCGCACGGCTACCGGCACAAGCACGCCCACGGCACCGACCTCCACTTCGACGCCCGGCTCGGGGTCTACCTCGTGGTCGGGCACCCGCACGTCTTCTTCCACGACGGCCACTACTTCCGGCGCGCGGGCTCGCACTGGGAGCGCTGCGGCGACTGGCGCAAGGCGCGCTGGAAGCGGGTCGACGCGCACGTCGTGCCCGGCGGC
This sequence comes from Myxococcota bacterium, assembly GCA_041605395.1. GTDB lineage: Bacteria > Myxococcota_A > UBA9160 > UBA9160 > UBA6930 > JBFIYM01. Next base: position 13,707 of record JBFIYM010000078.1, read on the forward strand.
CTGGTGAAGCACTACGAGCCCAAGGGCCCGAAGCACGGCAAGGGGCACGGCAAGAAGAAGGGCCACGGGCCCGCCAAGCACGGGCCCTTCTAGGCGCCCCGCCCCTTCGCCGGCATCGCGCCGAGCGCGCCGAGCAGACGCACCTGGTACGGCGCCCCGTCGGCGCCCGCGATCATGCCCTGGCCGACGTCGTCGCAGGCGACCCGGAGCGGGGCCGTCTCGTCGAGCACCGCGTCGACGATGCGGCGGGCCGCCTCGCCCGCGGATGTGGTCTGCCCGTTCATGCCGCGCCGCGCCGCGTGCGCCCACGCGGCCAGCTCAGCGTAGGGCGGGTGACGCGCGGCCTCGGGCGGCCGGTCGGAGCCCGTGAGCATGTCGGTCTCGATCGGGCCGGGCAGCACCTCGAGCACGCGCACGCCGAACGGCCGGAGCTCCGCCGCGAGCGACTCCCCGAAGGCCTGGACGGCCGCCTTGCTGGCGCGGTAGACCGCGTAGAAGGGCATCGGGAACAACAGGGAGGCGGACGTCACGTTCACGATCGCGCCGCCGCCGTGGGCCCGGAGCGCCGGAATGGCGCGGCGCGTGAGCTCGACCAGGCCGAACAGGTTGGTCTCGAAGACGCTGCGCCAGGCCTCGAGCGGCGCGTGCTCCACCGGGAGGTAGGCGGTCTCGACGCCGGCGTTGTTGACCAGCAGGGCGAGGCGCTCCGGCAGCACCAGGGCCTCGGGCCGCGTGACGTCGAGCGCCTGGATGCGGATGCGCGCCGCCGGCCCCGCGGCGCCGGCGAGATCGCCCGCCGCGTCCGGGTCCCGAAGCGTGGCGAGCACCTCGAAGCCGCGCCCCGCCAGCTCGAGCGCCAGCGCCCGGCCGAGGCCGCGGCCGGCGCCGGTGACGAGCGCGGTGCCCTCCGCCTTCATGCCCGAGAAGGCCTGTTGCCGTTGCGCTGCGGGCCCCCGGGGCACGGAAACGCGCCCGGGGCTCGGATCGAATCTTCCACCACCGCGGGTCGTCTCCTCCGCAGGCCCTATCCTATCGAAGCGGGTCGAGCGAAGGAGACGCGATGCGAGCCCAGTCCATGCTCCTGCCGATCGCCCTGACCGCACTGGTGGGCGGCGTCGGCTGCGTGAGCAGCTACGCCGGGGACTACGGCTACGACCGTCCGATCTACGGCAGCGCCTACGACTACGGTGACTATCAGCACGTCTACAACGCCGGTCTGGGCGTGTACACGGTCGTCGGCTACCCGAACGTCTACTTCCACGACGGCTGGTACTGGCGGCACTACCACGGTCACTGGCAGCGCTGCGCCCGGCCGTACGGGGGGACCTGGTCCCACATCGCCCCGCACTACGTTCCGCGTCGCCTCCATTCGCATTACGGTGGACACCACGGGAACCGTGGCCACCACGACCGCGTCGATCGGCGGCACGACCGGCGCGACTGGCGCCACGACCGCCAGGACCGTAGGCACGAGGCCCGCCACGATCGCCGCGACGCCCGACGCGACCATCGGGACGAGCACCGCGAGGCGCGACACGAGCGGCGCGACCACCGCCAGGAGGCCCGCCATGAGCGGCGCGACCACCGCCAGGACGTGCGCCACGAGCGGCGGGACGAGCGACGCGACGACCGCCACGCGCGGCAGGAAGATCGGCGCCACGACCGTCACGAGCGCGCCGTCAGTCGGCGCGACCATCACGACCAGCGGCGCGACGTGAAGCACGAGCGGCGTGAGGTGCGCCACGAGCGGCGCGACCACCGCCAGGACGTGCGCCAGGACCGGCGCGACCAGCGCCATGAGGTCCGCCACGAGCGACGCGACGCGCGCCGCGAGCATCGGGCCGACCATCGCGCGCAGAAGCACGAGCGCCGCGAGGAGCGCAAGCAGCAGCGCCACGAGGGGCTGGCCGGGCCGGTCCACTAGCGAAGCGGGCGCTCCGGGCGCCGCACCCAGCCACCCGCTCGGCGCCCGGACCCGCGACCCTGGCGCCGCCCCGACCCTCAGTCCAGCGGCGACCAGCGCGTGGTGCGGAGCAGCCGGCTCTGCCACTGGTCGCGCAGGCCGAGTGCGTCGTTCATCCAGGTGCCCGGCGCCTTCAGCTTCGCGGGCACCTCGTGGGTGAGCAGGCCGAGCACCAGGCGCGGGTCCACGACCTTCTGCCACAGCACGATCTCGCGGCGGCGACCGCTGCCGAAGACGGTGCGAAAGCCCGCCTGGACCTGGAGCATGGCGTGGCCCGCCTGCTCGTGGCCCTCCATCTCGGTGGCGTAGTGGGCGCCGCTCCGCTCCACGTACTCCTCGAGCTTGCCCTCGCGCGGCCACACGGTGTCTTCCATGTAGAGCGTCAACGCGTGGTCGGCGCCGCTCGCCGGGACGCTCTCGAGGTCGAGCTTCTGGAGCGGCGACCAGGGCAACGGCTCGAGCAGCTTGGCCTCGACGTCGTGGCGTAGCGCGTCGAGCGCAACGGCCGTGTCGCGCAGCGGCCCGCGGGCGGCGGCCTCGGCGAGCGCCCCGTAGGCCTCGGGACTCGCGAGCGCGGTGATCGTGATCAGGCGATAGGAAGGCCCGGTGCCGTGGGCGTGGCGGAGCACCCAGCCCACGCGGGCGCCTCGCACCCCGGCCACGCCGGGAATCCAGGCGTCGCGCAGCAGCGCGTCGAAGTCGTCCTCGCGCTCGCCGCGGATCTGGTGCGTCTCGTGGAGCAGCCACACGCGACGAGCCTATCACGCCCGGGCCGCGAGCCTGTCACGCGCGGGCCGCGAGCCTGTCACGCCCGGGCGGCGCGCCACTCTGCCGGGGTCAGGGTCCGCACCGCGAAGGCGTGGATGGGGCCCTGCATCCAGTCGCCGAGGGCCTCGTAGACCAGCCGCTGGGCGGCCACGCGCGAGAGCCCGGCGAAGCGCTCCGAGACGACCACGGCGCGGAAGTGCCCCCCCGTCGCGCCGTGGCCCGCGTGGAAGCGACTCTCGTCCTCGACGGCGACGTGCTCGGCGGCGAGGGCTTCGCGCAGGCGCGCTTCGATCTCGTCGACGCTCACGGGTCCTTCGGAAGCCCGAGGATGCGCTCGGCGATGATGTTCTTCTGGATGTTCGGCGTGCCGCCGCCGATCACCACCTCCGGCCAGGAGAGCGCCATGCGCTGCCACTTGCCGTTCTCCGGCGCGGCCTCCCGGTCGAGCACCCCGATGCCGCCCTCGATCTCGAGCGCCAGCTCGCCCAGCTCGACCTCGAGCTTCGCACGCTGGAGCTTGTTGACCGACGTCTCCGGCCCGACGTGCTCCCCCCGGAGCTGACGCGTCAGGAAGCGCAGGCCGTTTAGCCGCATCGCCTCGATGCGGACGTCCGCGCGCGCCACCCGCGCGCGCACGCCCGGGTCCGCGGCGGCCGACCGCCCGTTCTTCTTCGACTTGCGGGCGAGCGCGCGCACCTCGTCGAGTGTGCGCTGGAGGCCGGCCACCTCGGCGATGCTCGAGCGCTCGTGGGCCAGGGCGGAGACGGTCACCTTCCAGCCCTGCCCTTCCTCGCCGAGCCGATTCGCGACGGGCACGCGCACGTTGTCGAAGAACACCTCCGCGAACACGGAGCCACCGGCCATGTTCTTGATCGGGCGCACCGTGATGCCGGGGCTGTCCATCTCGACGAGCAGGCAGGTGATGCCCTCGTGCTTCGACTCGGAGGCTTCGGTGCGCACCAGCAGGATGATCCACTTGGACCACATCGCGATCGAGGTCCAGATCTTCTGGCCGTTCACGACGTAGTCGTCGCCGTCGCGCACGGCCCGCGTCGAGAGTGCGGCGAGGTCGCTGCCCGAGCCCGGCTCGGAGTAGCCGGTGCACCACTGGTACTTCCCGTCCAGGATGTCGGGGATGAACTTCTGCTTCTGCTCCTCGCTGCCGTACTCGATGATCGAGGGGCCCACCCAGGCGAGACCCATGAAGCAGGTGCCCAGGGCGGGCGCCTTCACCCGGGCCAGCTCCTCCTTCAGGATCACCTGCTGGGAGAGGGTGCCGCCGCCGCCACCGACCTCCTCGGGCCAGGAGAAGCCGACATAGCGCTTCGCGCGCGCCTGGCGCTGCCACTCGGCCAGCTCCTCCGGCCTGCCCTTCTTGGGCAGGTACTTCTTGATGAAGTCGCGCACCTCGGCGCGGAAGGCCTCGTCCTCGGGCGTGAAGTCGAAGTCCATCAGAGGCCTCCCAGGGCGGCGACGCGCTCGTAGTGCCAGTCGGCGTCGCCGAACGCGGGCCGCAGCCACTTGACCCGCTTCAGGTAGAGGTGGGCGTCGTACTCCCAGGTGTAGCCGATGCCGCCGTGCAGCTGGATCGTGTCGATCCCGAGCCGGGGCAGCGCCTCGCTGGCGTAGGCCTTGGCGCGGGAGACCGCGAGCGGGAGCTCCTTCTTCCCGTGGTCCACGCACCACGCGGCGTAGTAGACCAGCGACTGCACCGACTGGACGTCCACGTACATCTCGGCCAGCGGATGCTTCACGCCCTGGAACGTGCCGATCGGATGCTTGAACTGGATGCGCTGCTTGGCGTATGCGCTGGTGAGCTGGAGCGCGGCCTCCGCGGCGCCGACGGCCTCGGCGGTGACGGCCAGCGCCCCGACGTCGAAGAGGTGCTGGATGGCGGCGGCGTTCCCCTTCGGCAGCACCGCGTCGCGCGGGATCTTCACGCGGTCGAGCTCGAGCCGCCCGAGCCGCTTCGTGAGGTCGATGCCGGGCAGGTCGCGGGCGGCGAGGCCCGGCGTCCCCCGCTCGACCACGGCGAGCCCGAGCTCCTTGCTCTTGCCCTTGCGGAAGGCGACCACGATCAGGTCGGCCGCGGCGGCGTCGCCCACCAGCCACTTCTCCCCGGTCAGGGTGAGCTGCTTGCCGGCGCTGCGCCCGGCGAGGCGCACGCCGTCCGGGCTCGGCAGGCCGTCCTCTTCGAGCAGCGCCACGGTGCCGATCCGGGAGCCGTTCCCGAGGCTCGGGAGCCAACGCGACTGCTGCTTGGCACTTCCGAAGCGGCGGATCGCATGGGCGGCGAGCGTGTTCGACACCAGCGGGGACGGGAACAGGCTCCGGCCGGTCTCTTCGAGGACCACGACGAGGTCCACCCAGCCGAGGCCGGCGCCACCATGCAGCTCGGGGATGGCGAGCCCGAGCCAGCCGAGATCGGCGATGTGCTGCCAGTGCTCGCGCGAGAAGCCGGCGCCGCCGGCCTCTTCGGTGATCTTCCTCACCTGCTCGAGCGGACAGCTCGCGTCGAGAAACTTGCGCACCTCGCTGCGGAGCAGCTCTTGCTCCTCTGTGAACCCGAAGTTCATGCGACCTCCCGGAAGCGGGCGCAGAATGGGCCACCCGCGGGGGGCTTTCAAGCCGGGCGCGAATAGCGAAGCTCAGGGGGCGTCCAACGGCGCGTAGGAGGTGAGCCATGAAGCTCCGTACCCGCCTCTCCATCCCCGTGCTCCTCGCCGCTGCGCTGATGCTGGCCGCGGCCCCCGCCGGCGCGAACGGCTGGCGCAAGCACGACGGGCACTCGTCGAAGCACTACGGAAATCACGGTGGCAAGCACCATGGCAAGCACTACGGGACGTATTCCGGCGGCCAACACTACAAGGCGAAATACCACCGGAAGCACCACAAGCACCACTACAAGAAGCACTACCGCAAGCACCACGGTCATGGGCACCACGGGCGGAGCTATGGCCACGGACACTACGTGGATCGCCACGCCTACGGCTATCCGGTTCACCACTACGGCCACGGCGGCAGCGCCTACTACTGCGGCCCCTGTAGCCACTACTTCGATTCCTACGACCACCTCTCGAGCCACGTGCACCACCACCACGGCATCGCGGTGCTCGCGCTGCCCACGGTGATCTTCCAGGCCTCGTTCGGCGCTGGCGTGGGCTGGGTGTTCGGTTACTGACATGGGGTGCCGGCGCGAGCGCGAGCCAAGCGGGCGGAGCCCACCCCGCTCGCGCGCGTCGACTGGGCCGAGGTCGAAGCCCAGCTCGACGCGCGCGGCTTCGCGCTGCCCGGCGCGCTCCTCGGCGCGCGGGCGTGTACGGCGCTCGCGCGCCTGTTCGACGACGACGCGCGCTTCCGCTCCACGATCGAGATGGAGCCGCGGCGCTACGGACGCGGCCGCTACCGCTACCTCGCCTACCCGCTGCCGGAGCCGGTCCAGATGCTCCGGGAGGCGTGCTACGCGCCACTCGCGGCGATCGCGAACCGGTGGCAGGAGCGGCTCGGGCGCGCCGAGCGCTTCGAGCCCAGCCTCGCCGGCTTCCTCGCGCGCTGCCATGCCGAGGGACAGACGCGCCCCACCCCGCTGCTGCTCCGCTACGGCGCCGGCGGCTACAACCGGCTCCACCAGGACGTCTACGGCGCCATCGCTTTTCCGC
>JBFIYM010000079.1:0-19228 GCA_041605395.1 Myxococcota bacterium
CGCGGCGATGCCCTCGACCAGGTGCGGGCCGAACTCGCGCGTCGAGACGTTCACGGAGACGCGCGCGCCCGCCCGCGCCAGCGCGGGCTCCGCGCCACGCAGCTGGCGACACACCTCCTCCAGCACCCAACGCCCGAGCGGCGCGATCAGGCCGGTCTGCTCCGCGACCGGCACGAAATCGGCCGGGGACACCACGCCGAGCTCCGGATCGTGCCAGCGGGCCAGCGCCTCGAAGCCCACGATGCGGCCGCTCGCGATCTCGAGCTTGGGCTGGAAGTGCAGCGCCAGCTCGCCGCGCTCGAGCGCCTGGCGCAGGCGGAGCTCCACGGCGAGGCGGCGTTGGGCGACCTCGTTCATCGAGGCGTCGTAGAACTGGACGCGCCCCGGGCCGTCGCCCTTGGCGTGATGCATCGCGGCGTCGGCGCTGCTGAGCAGGGCCTCGACGTCCTCGCCATCGGCGGGCCAGATCGCGACGCCCACGCTGGCCTGGACCACGAGCTCCTGGCCGCGCAGGCGGCACGGGCGTCGGAGCGCGTGGAGGAGATGGTCGGCCATGTCGACCAGGTCGCTCGCCTCCTCGAGATCGCCGACCAGCACGGCGAACTCGTCGCCGCCGAGCCGCACCACGGCGGGCTCGAAGCCCTGGTCGAGCTCGCGCCGCGTGGGCTCCGCCTCGCGCGCGCCTCGCACCAGCCGGTCGGCCACCTCGCGCAACAGCTCGTCGCCGACGGCGTAGCCGAGCGTCTCGTTGATGCGCTTGAAGTCGTCGAGGCCGAGGAGCAGCACGCCGAGTCGCCGCCCCCGGCGCCGCGCTCGCGCGGTGGCGAGGCCGACCAGCTCGCCGAAGAGCTGACGATTGCCGAGGCCGGTGAGCCCGTCGTGGTGGGCGAGGTAGCGGATCTGCTGCGCCGTGCGTTCGCGCTCCGTCAGATCCTGCACCGTACCCTCGAGCCGCGTGGCCTTGCCCTCGTCGGAGCGTGCCACCTGGAACTGGGTCTGCAGGAAGCGCTCGCTGCCGTCGGCCAGCCGGATGCGGTAGTCGAGCTGCCCCCCGACGCCCGCGTCGATGCTGTCGCGGACCGCCTCGAGCAGCGGGCCGCGGTCCTCCGGATGGATCCGCTCGGTGAGCTCGGGCGCGCCGGCGCCGAGCGCTTCGAGCGCGTAGAGCGCCCAGAACTCGTCGGAGGCCATCAGCTCGCCGGATCCGAGGTCGAGCTCGAAGCTGCCGAGCCGCGCGATGCGCTGGGCCTTGGCGAGGTGCGCCTGGCTCTCGCGCAGCGCGTCGCTCCGCGCGGCCAGCTCGGCGGCCATCCGGTCCACACCGCGCGCCACGTCACCGATCTCGTCGCTGCGACGGCTCGCGAGCCGGGTCGAGAGCTCGCCGCGCCCGATCCGCTCGAGTGCGTCACCCACCCGGCGGATGCGCCGCACCAGGCTTCGGGCCAGCAGCGTGGAAGCGGCCAGCATCATCACCAGCGCCACGCAGCCGGCGACGGCGAGCTTCCGGCGCGCGCTCGCGAGGGCGGCGCGCTCCGGCGCGAGGTCGGCCACGACGAAGAGCGCGGCACCGTCGGCGGCCCGGATCGGCGTCACCAGCAGCTCGGTCCCGTCCTGCGGAGGCGCTTCCTGGAGCAGCCGGGCGCCGCAGAGCTCGGACCAGCGGGCCAGGAGGCCGTCCCCCACCGGCTCCGCGGCCAGCACGCGGTGCGTCCGTCGCCCGCCGAGCGCAACCGGGACGGACACCACGGCGAAGAGCTTGCCGCCGTGATGCACGAGCCGCGCCGTGGGATCGCGCCCGACGGCCTCGGCCAGGCCGGCCTCGCCGCTCTGCGCGTGCAGCGTGCCGTCGGGGTCCAGGAAGGCGATCAGCGCGGCGTCCTGCTCCCGGCCCAGCCGCTCCGCCAGGTGCCGGGACGTCGGTGCGTGGCCGAGCCCGAGCGTGGCATGGAGCTGCGGCGCGCTGGCGACTGTGCGGTAGCGCTCCTCGAGCTGGAGCAGGTGCTCGCCCACGAGCAGCTCGCCGGCGCGCGCCGCGTTCGCGAGCCGCGCCTCGGCGTTCTCGCGCAGGCCGCCCTGGAGCGCCCGGTCGTGGACCAGGAAGGCGAGGGTGCCGGAGACCAGCACGCTCCCGACCAGGGTCGCGGTGAGGCGACGCGCGAGCGTCCAGTGCTGCCGTGTCGAGGCCCCCTCCACGCGTACCTCCGCCGCTCACGCGGGGACGCCCTCGTTTCGGCGTCCCGGGGGGGCCTCTTGAGCGGGCGGGCGCCTTCAGCGGGACGCCAGAAAGGCGTCCACGCTGTCCCCGATCCAGGCGACGTCGGCATCGTCCATGCCGTGGTGGCAGGGCAGCACGAGGCCCTGCTCCATCACCCGGTCGCTGTTCGCGAGACCGCCGGGCGCGACACGGTGGGGGATCGAGGCGAAGGCCGGCTGGCGCAGCACGTTGCCGGTCCACACCATGCGGCTGTCGATGCCGCGCTCGGCCAGGAACGCCTGGAAGGCCGCGCGGCGCACCCCGGACGCCGGCAGGATCCGCACCGGGAACATGTGCCAACCCGTGTCCAGGCCGGGCAGCGTCCGAGGCAGCGCAAAGACCTCGGGATGGCGCGCCAGGCGCTCGGCGAGGCGCGCGAAGTTGCGCCGCCGTCGCTCGAGGAAGCCCGGCAGCCGCTCGAGCTGCACCCGGCCGAACGCCGCCGCCAGCTCCGAGGGCTCGAAGTTCCAGCCGAGCTCGTCGAAGATGAACAGGTTGTCGTACTCGAGGCCGCCGATCGACGAGAAGAAGCGCCTGTCGCCCTTCTTCGAGCCGAACAGCTGCGGCTCCGAGCGCCGCCCCCAACGCCTGAGCAGCAGGCAGCGGTCGGCGAGCGCGGCGTCGTCGAGGCACACCATGCCGCCGGTGCCCGCGGCGGTGATGATGTGCGAGAGCGCGAAGCTGGTGACGCTGATGTGCGAGCGGGTTCCGGTGGGCTTGCCGCGCAGCGTGGCGCCGAGCGCGTCGCAGGAGTCCTCGATCAGCTGGAGGCCGTGGCCGTCGGCCACGGCGCGGACCACGTCCCAGTCGGGCGCGTTCCCGATCAGGTTCGGCGCGAGGATCGCGCGCGTGCGCGGGCCGAGCGCGGCCTCGAGCTGGGCCGTGTCGAGGTTGTAGGTGTCGGCTGCGACGTCCACGAACACCGGCACGAGGCCCGCGCGCACCAGCGGCGCCACGTCGGTCGAGAAGGTGAGTGCCGGCGTCACCACCTCGTCGCCGGGTGCGAGACCGAGCAGCTCGACGGCCAGGTAGAGCGCCGAGGAGCCCGAGTTGCACATCACGCCGTGGCGCTTGCCGAACAGGGCCGCCACGGCGCCCTCGAAGGCCCGCACGTTCTTCCCGATGCGGAGAGCGCTGGCCCCGCCGCGCAGCACCTCGACGACCGCATCGATCTCGCGCTCGTCGTGGACGCTGCCCGCGTAGGGAATCCGGCGCGACGCGGAGGCGTCCGTCATGCCCGCGGTGTGTCCGTCATGCCAGCCGTGTTTCGGTCATGCCAGCTGGATGGGCTGGAACACCTTCTCTTCGAGCCACAGGACCATCTCGCGCAGGGCGTCGGGGTTGATCTCGTGCTGCATCGGGAACTCGCGGTAGTGCACGTTGAGGCCGCGGGCCATCAGGCGCTGGCGCGAATCCTGGGCGCGCGCGACCGGGATCATCGGGTCCTGGCTGCCGTGCATCACGAGTGCCGGGAAGTTCTGGAGCGCTTCGTTGGCCGGGATGCCCTGGTCGAGCGGCTCGGGCAGCCAGCTCGAGAGCGCCACCAGCCCGGCAAAGCGCTCGGGCTCCGACAGCACGAGGTCGTAGGCCATCACGCCGCCCTGGCTGAAGCCGAGCAGCGCGATCTTGCGCCGGTCGATCGGATAGCGCGCGAGCGCGTCGTCGAGGAACTTGCGGACGGCGGTGCGCGCGCGGTCGAACGCCGCAGGGTCCAACTCGCGGCTCTCCGTGATCGGCCACCAGCCGAAGCCCAACACGCCCTCGGCGATCTGGAAGGCCACCGGCCCCTGGGGACAGAGCACGAGCGCGCCGCCCCCGTGCAGGATCGGCGAGAGCCCGATCAGGTCGTGCGCGCTCGCGCCCCAGCCGTGGAGCGCGATCACCGTGGGAAAGGGCCCGTCGCCGGGCGGGACGTGTGCGGTGTAGAGGAGATCCATGGGGTCGGACGGTAGACGTCCTCGCGTCGCATGGCCCGCGCACGGGCACCGACCTCGCCCGTGAGCGCCAAGGCTGCGGACAGACGTCTCCCGGGCGGGGCCGGCCCCCGGAAGGGCCCCGCCCCATCTGCTAAATCCCCGACATGCCCTCCGGCAAGAGCCTCTTCGACAAGGTCTGGGACGCCCACAGCGTTCGCGAGCTGCCCGACGGGCAGACGCAGCTGTTCATCGGACTCCACCTGATCCACGAGGTCACGAGCCCGCAGGCGTTCGCCATGCTGCGCGAGATGAAGCTCCCGGTGCGCTTCCCGGAGCTCACCTGCGCCACGGTCGACCACATCATTCCCACCGACTCGCAGGCGCGGCCGTTCCGGGACGCGCTGGCCGAGGAGATGCTGGTCCACCTCGAGCGCAACTGCCGCGAACACGGCATCCGTTTCCTCGACACGGCCAGCGGCAAGCAGGGCATCGTGCACGTGATCGGCCCCGAGCTGGGGCTCACGCAGCCCGGCATGACGATCGCGTGCGGCGACAGCCACACCTCGACGCACGGCGCCTTCGGCGCGATCGCCTTCGGGATCGGCACCAGCCAGGTGCGCGACGTGCTGGCGACCCAGTGCCTGGCGTTGAACCGGCCCCAGGTCCGCCGCATCGAGGTCACCGGGAAGCTCGGCGGCGGGGTCTACGCGAAGGACGTGATCCTCCACATCATCCGCCGGCTCGGTGTGAACGGCGGCGTCGGCTTCGCCTACGAGTACGCGGGGCCCGTGGTCGAGGCCTTCTCGATGGAGGAGCGGCTCACGCTCTGCAACATGTCGATCGAGGGCGGTGCGCGGGTCGGCTACGTGAACCCGGACGCGATCACGTTCGACTACCTCCGGGGGCGCGAGCTCGCGCCCCGAGGCGCGGACTTCGAGCGTGCCGTCGCCTGGTGGCGCAGCATGGCGAGCGACGCCGACGCGCACTACGACGAGACGGTGACCCTCGCCGGCGCCGACATCGAGCCGACGGTCACCTGGGGCATCAACCCCGGCCAGGCCTGCGGCGTGAACGAGCCGATCCCGCGCGTGGCCGACGTGCGCGGCGAGGAGCGCGCCCAGATCGCCGAGGCGCTCGAGTTCATGGGGCTCGCCGGCGGCAAGCCCCTGGCCGGCACGAAGATCGACGTGGCCTTCATCGGCTCGTGCACCAACGGGCGCATCAGCGACCTGCGCGAGGCCGCGCGCGTGGCGAAGACGGGCAAGGTGGCGCCGGGCGTCCGCACCTACGTGGTGCCGGGCTCGCAGGCGGTGGCGCGCGAGGCCGAGGCCGAAGGCCTGCCTGCCGTGTTCCGCGCGGCCGGCTTCGACTGGCGCGAGCCCGGCTGCTCGATGTGCCTCGCCATGAACCCGGACAAGCTGGTGGGACGCGAGCTCTGCGCGTCGTCGAGCAACCGGAACTTCAAGGGCCGCCAAGGCTCGCCCACGGGGCGCACCCTGCTGATGTCCCCGGCGATGGTGGCAGCAGCCGCAATCCGGGGGCACGTCACGGACGTGCGGGAGATCCTCTGAGTGACGCAGCAAGCGAGCGGAGCGAGCGCGCAGCGAGGAGAAGCCGAGCGGAGTCCCAGGCTCGAACGGGTGGCCGGGCGCGCCTGCGTCCTGCGCGGCGACGACATCGACACCGATCGCATCATCCCGGCCCGCTTCCTGCGCTGCGTCACCTTCGACGGCATCGGCGAGCACGCCTTCGCCGACGACCGCGAGCAGGCCAAGGGCGACCACCCGCTCGACGACGAGCGCTTTCGCGGGGCGAAGATCCTCGTCGTGGGCCGCAACTTCGGCTGCGGCTCCTCGCGCGAGCACGCGCCCCAGTCGCTGATGCGCTTCGGCTTCGAGGCCTTCGTCGGGGCCTCGTTCGCCGAGATCTTCGCGGGCAACTGCACCGCGCTCGGACTCCCCTGCGTGACGCTCGAGGAAGCCGACCTCGAGGCGCTGATGGACACCGTGGCGCTCGACCCGGGCCAGGAGGTCGTGATCGACCTGGTCGCGCGCACGCTCACCTCGCGCGCCGGGACCGTCCCGGCGGGAATCCGCGACGGCGTGCGCAAGGCGCTCCTCGAGGGCAGCTGGAACGCGACCGCGGTGCTCGTCGACGCAGGCGACGCGATCGAGGCGCGCGCGGGTACCCTCCCCTACGTGAGCCACTTCTCCGCTTGAGGCCCGGGCTCTCGCGAAGCGCGCTCGGGCTGGCGCTCGCGCTGGCGGCCCTCCCCGGCCCGGTCGCCCTCGCCCAGGAGCCGACGCCGACCGCGGCGGCGACCGCAGCGCCGACCCCGGAGCCGACCCCGACCCCGGAGGCGAAGCCGGTCGAGGCCGTGGCCCTTCCGCGCATTGCCTCCGCCAGCGAGGCCGCCGAGCGCGCCGCGCGCAAGCTCACGGCGGTGGGCGAGCCGGATCCGGCCATCGTCGAGATCGAGTCGCTGCTCCCCGAGCAGGCGAGCCTGCTCGAGGAGCGCGCGCGCCGCGCGCAGACGCTCGCGGCCGACCCGCCTTCGTTGATCGCGCTCGAGGAGGAGGTCAAGAGCTTCGAGCTCGCCCGCGAGCAGCTCAGCACCTCGCTGACGCTGCTCACCGAGCGACTGACCGCCCTCGAAACGGCCCTCGACGACCTGTCGCACCAGCGCAGGGTCTGGAAGGCCACGGAGCAGGCGGCCCTCGAGGCCCAGGCGCCCGAGGCGGTCCTCGCGCGGATCGGCGAGACGCGCAAGGCGCTCACCGAGGCCAAGCGCGGCGTCGAGAAGCGGCGTGACGAGCTGCTGGCACTCCAGACCCGGATCGCCGAGGAGGAGAAGCGCGCCGGCGAGGCGCTCGAGGCGCTCTCGACGGCCCGGACCAGCTTCCGCAGCCTGCTGCTGCTGCGCGACAGCGCGCCGCTCTGGGTGGCGGCGGGCGCCGGCCGGGCCGATCCCGCCGGCGACCTCGCCGACACGCTGGCCACGCGCTGGCGCGTCCTGGTCCGCTTCCTGGAGCTGCGAACGGAACGGCTCGCCAGCCACCTCGCGATCCTCGTGGTGGCGCTGTTCGCGACCTTCACGCTGCGGCGGCGCGCCTCCGCCTGGCGCGCGGACGATCCCCGCCTCGAGGCCTCGGCCGTCGTCTTCGAGCGCCCCGTCTCGGCCGCCCTGCTGATGGCGATCTCGCTCGCGCCACTGCTGCACCCGCGCGCCCCGCGGCTCGCCCAGGCGATCCTCGTGGCGCTGCTCGCGGTGCCGATCGTGCGGCTGCTGCCGCGCCTGCTCGAGCCCAGCCTGGCCCCGGCGGTCTACGTGCTGACCGGCTTCGCGCTGCTCGACAGCGTGCGCGACGTGATGGCCAAGGCGGTCTTCTTCGAACGCAGCGTGCTGCTGCTCCAAACACTCGGGGCCTTCGCCTTCCTCGTCTGGATGCTGCGGCCCGAGCGGCTGGCGACGCTCCCGCCCGGGGCCCGGGTGTCGCGTTGGCTGCGGCCGCTGCTGCGCGGCGGCGGCGCGCTCCTGGCCGTCTCCGCCCTCGCAAACCTGGGCGGCTGGATGAATCTCGCGCGCGCTCTCGCCGACGGCGTGCTCGGCGCCGCCTATGTCGCCGTCGTGCTGTATGGCGGCGCACGCATCCTGCGCACGCTGGTACGCGCAGGCCTGCGCAGCCGCGCCGCAAACCGCCTCGGCCTGGTGCGCCGCCACGGGCCCCAGGTCGCGGACTGGTCGCGGCGTCTCATCGACCTCGCCGCCCTGCTGGCCTGGCTCTTCCTGGGACTCACCGCCTTCGGCCTGGCGGGGTGGACCGGCGAGCGCATCGCCGCCGTGCTCGGCGCCGAGGCGAGCTTCGGCGCCATCGCCGTCTCGCTCGGCGACGTGCTCGCCTTCGCGGCCACCGTGGTGGGCGCCCTCGCCCTGTCACGCCTGCTGCGTACCATCCTCGAGGACGACGTGCTGCCCCGCATGCCGAGCGCGCGGGGCGTCCCACTCGCGATCACGTCGACGGTGCACTACGTCGTCCTGTTCCTGGGCTTCCTGCTGGCGATCTCGGCGGCGGGCGTCGACCTGAATCGGGTCTCCCTGCTCGCCGGCGCGCTCGGCGTCGGCATCGGCTTCGGCCTCCAGAACGTCGTCAACAACTTCGTCTCGGGCCTGATCCTGCTCTACGAGCGACCCGTCCAGATCGGCGACATGGTCGAGGTCGGTGGATTGTTGGGCGAGGTGAAGCGCATCGGCATCCGCTCCAGCACGATTCGCACCTTCCAGGGAGCGGAGGTGATCGTGCCGAACGGCAACCTCATCTCGGACCAGGTGGTGAACTGGACCTTCTCGGACCGGCGGCGCCGCATGGAGGTGAAGGTGGGCGTCGCCTACGGCACCGACCCCGAGCGCGTCCTCGCGCTGCTGCGCGAGGTGGCGGCGGACCACGCGGGCGTGCTCGTCGATCCGGAGCCGGTCGCCCTCTTCCTCGGCTTCGGGGACAGCTCGCTCGACTTCGAGCTGCGCGCGTGGACGCCGCTGTTCGAGGACTGGGTCCGGACGCAGAGTGAGCTCACCGTCGCCGTGAACCGCGCCATCGTCCAATCGGGGATCGAGATCCCCTTCCCGCAACGCGACCTGCACCTGCGCAGCGCGGAACCGAAGGCCTTCGCCGCACTGCGGCGCGGGGACGATTGACAGGTTCTACGCCGCGCCGAGCGCGAGCTCGGCGAGGATGGGCAGGTGGTCCGACGCCCGGCGCGCGAGCGGGCTCCGGTGCACCCAGAGCCGCCGCATCCGGCTACGCGGCGCCACCCAGATCCGATCGAGCGAGAACAACGGAACCGACGCGGGGAACGTGCGCGGGCCGCGCGTGCGACCCAGGCGCCGGTGCAGCGGGCGCAGGGCGCCGACGCCCCGTCGCCACTCGTTCATGTCCCCCAGCAGCACGAGGACGCCCGGCGCCGGCTCGCCGAGATGCGCGAGCAGGCGCTGCGCCTGGACGTGACGCTCCGCCGCGTTGATGCCCAGGTGGGTCGCCACGACCCGCAGCGGCTCCCCGGCCGCCCCGAGCGTCGCGTCGATCAGCGCCCGCGGCTCCCGTCCCGGCACCGAGAGGTCGACGCGGCGCACGTCCTCGACCGGGAGCCGGGAGAGCAGCGCGTTTCCCTGGCTGCCGAGGCCCAGCTGGAGGGTCACGCCGCGCACCACCTGGGCCCCGAGCGCCTCCGCGATGCGGTCCAGGGGCGCGCGGTCGCCGGGCTCGGCCCGGACCTCCTGCAACGCCACGACGTCGGGCTGCATCTCGCGCAGCACCCGGCCGACCCGCTCGGGATCGTGGCGTCCATCCGTGCCGACCCAGCCGTGCACGTTGTAGCTCGCCACGGTCAACGATCGCCTCGCCGCCTCGCTCAACGGCCGTTGGGCGCTGCGGCCGCATCCGGCGGCCCATCCTCACGGAGCCGGCGATGCACGAGGAACCCAGCGCCGAGCACGAGGGCCAGCACCGCCAGCAGTACGAGTGCGCTCTGCCAGCCCGGGTCGATCACGGCCTGCTTGAGCCGATCCGCGAGTGCCGTCATGGCGAGGATGCCCGGCGCCATGGCGAGCGTCCCGAGCAGGAAGTCGCGCAGGCTCACGTGCGACGCGCCGGCCGCCATGTTGACCACGCCGAAGGGCGCTACCGGGACCAGACGCACGGTGGCCACGGCCCAGACCCCGCGCGCCGCCACGTACCGCGAGAGCCGCCTGAGACGCGACGTCATCAACCGATGCACGGCGTCGCGCCACAGCACGCGCCCGATGCCGTAGCCGAGCAGCGCCGAGAGCAGGGCCCCGGCCAGGCCGACGCCGAAGCCGAGCCACGCGCCATAGACGAGCCCGCTCGCCACCACCAGCGCGGTGATCGGGAACAGCAACGTGCTGGCCACGGCCATGCCGAGCGTGGCGAGGGGTGGGCCCAGGGGATTCGCGCGGAGCGGCTCCGCGAGCGCGGCCAGATCGGCCGGCTGGACCAGGTCCGCGAGCGGCGTCCAGCGCCACAGCGCGGCGAGCCCGGCCAGGACCAGGGCGACCCCACCCAGCCGCAGCAGCGAACGTCGCCGGCCCGGGTCGCTGACCGGCTCCGGCATCAGCGCGGCCGAGAGCGCCTCGAAGTCGACGGGGCGTTCGGGATCGAGCACGTCCGGCTCCGGGATCCACTCGGCCAGGGCCGGCTCGGGGTCGGGCTCGAGGGGGCGCAGCGTGCGCGGACCTCCGCCGAGCGCCTCGATCGTCGCGAGCAACGAGCCGGTGCGCTCGAGGACCCGATGCACCTCCTCGGGCCGAGCGCCCAGGTGCTCCGCCAGCAGGTCGTCGCGAAGCGCGGCGATCGCGCGCGCCACGCGCGCCTCCCCGCGCGCCTCGATCGCCACGTCGAGCTCCGTGTCGAGGCCCATCGAGCGGTTGGCGAGATTGGCGGAGCCGATCCGCACCAGCTCGTCGTCGACGATCATGAGCTTCGCGTGGACGTTCACCCGCACGCCACCGGGAACGGCCGGGTACACGACGGCGAGGCGACCGTGCACGTCGGCCTCGCGCAGCTTCCGCAGGATGCGGTCCCACAGCACGCCGAGCGTCGCCGCTTCGAGCCAGCCGCTCTCGCGCTCGGGCAACACCACCACCACCTCGGGCCCGTCGGGCTCGCGCAGGCGTTCGCCGAGAGCGTCGCTGACCCGGGCCGCCGTCAGGTACTGGTTCTCGATGTAGATCCTGCGCCGTGCGCGGCGGACCGACTCCAGGTAGAGCGCCTCGACCTCGCGGACCTCTGGGGCGTCGTCCCACGTGGGCTGGGTCCGCGCGAGGCCGACCGTCACGTCCTCCAGCTGCGGCGTGAGCGCGGGCGGCCAGGCGCTCGCTCCGCCGCGGGGAGCGCGGGCCCGCCGGCCGGTGGCGGCGGCCCAGCGCTCGCGCGCGAAGCGACCGAGCACGGCCGCCACGGGGCCCTCGAGCGCCACGCCGACGTCGTGAAAAGGTGCATAGTCCGGGAAGCCGGGGTCGGAACGCCGGGGGTCTTCGGTGCGGTGCTCCCGGGAATCCCAGCGACACGCGGTCAGGTCGAGACCGCCCGTGAAGGCGACGCTGTCGTCCACCACGACGAGCTTCTCGTGGTGGGAGGCGGTGGGCGGGTGGTTGCCGTCCAGCGCGAAGTGGAGGCGCCGGTGGGTGCGGGCGCCGAAGCGCAGCGCGGGGAGCACCTGGCGCTCCGCGGCGAACAGCATGGCGAAGTCCCACTCGAGGACGTGCACGTGGAGGCCGCGGCGCCGCCGCACCAGCGCGTCGAGGAACTCGACCAGCTCGGTCTCCTGCCCGTCCCGCCGCAGGCGCATGCCCGTGTGGAAGTCCCAGCCGATCAGGAACACACGCTCGCGTGCACGCTCGAGGGCGTCGGCGACGGCGCCGAAGTACGCCTCTCCGTCCACCAGGAAGGCCACCCGGCTGGCGTCGTGCGTGCCCCAGCAGGTCGTTCCGGCGCGCAGCACGGGCTCCCGGACCTCCTCGCGGGCATCGCCTCCCCCTCCGCCGAGGAGCGCGGCTTCGACCGTGTCCCGCACGTTCAACCTTCGCTCGGGGACGCCTCGTCGGCGACCTCGAGGTCGTCGGTCACCTGCTCGACGCCGGGCGTGCCTCGCGCCACCTCGAGCGCGCGCGCCTGCAGCTCCGCCTCGGAGACCTCTCCCTCGAGCGTCACCCGCGAACCGTCCACCCGCGCCGAGATCGCCTCCTGGCGCAGGGCCGGGTCCTCGAGGAGGGCCTTCTGCACGGCACGGAACAGCGCCACCTCGGTGGCGCGACGCGACAGCCGCTGCTCCGCGGACAGCACCGCCCGCTCGGCCTGGCGCAGTTGCTTGCGGGCCTCCCGGAGCCCCTGCTGCGCCACGACGTGGCGCTCGCGGGCCTCCTCCAGGCGACCGCGCGCATCCTCGAGCGCTTCGCCTGCGCCCTCGAGCCTCGCCTCGGGCGGCTGATCGGGCCCGCAGCCGAGCAGGCTGCTCGCGACGAGGGCCAGGCCGAGCGCGCCGAGCCCCACGCTTCTGCCGGGCGTCCGGCTCACTGGCCCGGTCCGGCGGAGACGGCGGGCTGGTCGACCGGCGCCGGGCCCTGGCTCACGACCGTCACGACCTTCGCCAGGTAGCGACCGGGCGCGGTCTCCTCGGCCGAGACCACCACGCGTTCGTCCGCGCGTAGCGAGCCGATCGCGGCGTCGTTGCCACCGCGCACGACGCGGCTCTCCTCGGAGACCTGGTAGACGCGCGGCCCGTCCGCCGTCGCGACGTGGAGCTCGCCGGCCACGGTGTCGAGAGAGCGGACCGTCACCGTGTCCGCGACGTCGACGGCGGGATACGCCTCGAGCTGCCCCGCGAGCTCGTTCGAGTCGACGACCTGGACGCTGCGGGCCAGCCAACGCTGGTTCTCGTCCTGGATCGAGCGCACGGCCACGGTCTCCCCGACCGCGAGCGCGTCGAAGGACTTGCGCTCGTCCGCGCCCGTCACCTGCGCCCCCTGCCACAGCGTGAACTGCTCCGGCCCGGTTCGCGTCTCGATCGTGAACGACTTCGCGGCGTGGTCGATGACGGTGATCTTGCCGTGGTGCAGGTTCTCGCGACCCACGTCGGTGGCCTGGGCGAACCCCGGCGCCGCCGCCAACGCGATTCCGAGAGAGAGGGGAACCCATGCAAGCCGAGTCTTCATCGCTACCTCCGTTTCGCTCCGTTTCGCTTCGAGCCGCCGCGCTGCGGCCGGAGCCGTTGCAGACAGGCGGCGTTCATCGGGTCGAGCTGGGTGCCGAAGCTCATCACCCAGGTTCCGCGCACGTCCCCCGTCTCGGAACGCAGCGCGAACACGATCGCGGCGTCGTCCGGATTGCTCTCGCCCTCGAAGCGGGCGACCTCGACCACGACCAGCCGCTCCGGGCGGAACAGTCGATCGGCCTCGAGCGCCCGCAGGCCGGCCTCCTCGGCACGGAACGAGTCCGTGAAGCCCTGCCCCCCGAGCCGCTCGAGCGCCTCCCGCATCGTCTCCATCCGGGTCATACGTCCGTGGACGAAGCAAGCCGCGTGCCAGGGAGCGCGCGCGGAGCGGGCAGCGGGCGACGGCCCGCGACACGCCGGGCTTCGCAAGCGGTGCAATTTCTACGAAAGGCGATGCGTCGAGCTCCGGCCGCTCGGCGAGAGGCGCTCCGGCCGCTCGGCGAGAGGCGCTCCGGCTGCTCGGCGAGGGGCGCGTCAGCGCTTCGCCTCCTCCACCGCCTCCTCTACCACACGTAATCGGCCAGAGCGGCCTCAGTCCGACTCGCCCGTCGCCTCGCCGCGCGGCAGCAGGTCCTTGGCCGATCGGCCGAAGCGGAGCAGCACGAAGTTCACGAGGGCCAGTGCGATCGCGATCTCGTAGCGGTGCCAGGCGACCGCCGCCCCGATGGCTCCGGTATTCCAGATGCTCGCCGCGGTGGCGGTCCCCGATACGTTGCCGTGCTGCTTCAGGATCGAGCCGCCGCCGATGAAGCCGATGCCCGTCATCAGGCCATAGAGCAGCCTCGCGTGACTCTCGGAGCCTTCCAGGAAGCCGCGTCCGACGAGCAGGAAGCCGCAGCTCCCGATGGCGACCAGCGGGAACGTCCGCAGCCCCGGCCCGCGCTCGCTCCGCTCGCGGTCCCAGCCCAGCGGCGCCGCCAGCAGGAAGGCGATGCCGAGCTGGACCAGGTTGTTCAGCACGTCGTGCCAGGAGACACCGGCCAGGTCTTCCATCCGCACGCACCCCCGGCTTCAAGCGGGCAATCCTGGTTCGCGAGTCGCGCAGCGCGAGTGCGCTGCGCGTCGAGACGCAGCCGGGCGCTAGCCGTCCGTGGCCTCACGGACCTTGTCCACCGCCTCGTCCGCGGCCTTCTTCACGCGACCCGCCGCCTGGTCCTTCTTGCCGTCCTTCTTGAGCTCGTCGTCGCCGAGCAGTGCGCCGGTCGCCTCCTTGATGCGACCCTTCAGGTCGTCCAGCTTGCCCTCCATGAATGATTCCTCCTTCGGCGCGGCGCGAGGAGCGCGCCGCTCGCGGGAAGGAGGGAGCAACTCCCGTGCCAAAGCGCGGAGCGCGCTGCAGGCGCCCCGGCGGCCCGCAGCCGGCCGGCGGCACCGGATTGTAGAAAGGCGCCTAGCGACCCTTCTTCGCGTCGTCCGCAGGCTGCGCTTTGTAGACGGCCAGACGGTTGTAGAGCGTCTTCAGGCTGATGCCGAGCCGAGCCGCGGTCTGTTTCTTGTTGCCGCCGAGGGCGTCGAGCGTGGCGAGGATCATGCGCCGCTCGACGTCGGCGAGGGAAGCGCCGACGCGCACGTGGAGCACGGAGGGCTCGGGCTCGGCCGTCCCGCCCTCGGCGCTCGGGATCACGTCGGCGTCGATGGAGACGTCCGCCAGGATCCAGGCGCGCTCGATGATGTTCTTGAGCTCGCGCACGTTCCCGGGCCACGGTTGGGCCTGGAGGCGATCGAGCGCGGCCGGCGTCAGGCGCTTGGCCGTGCCCTCGCGCGCGTTGATCGCGGCCAGGAAGTGCTCGGCGAGCAGCGCCACGTCGCCACCGCGGCTCCGCAACGGCGGTAGCTCGACGGGGAACACGTTCAGGCGGTAGAGCAGGTCCTCCCGGAACGCGCCGGCCGCCACGGCCTCCGCGGGATCCCGGTTCGAGGCGGCGATCACGCGCACGTCGACCGCGACCGGCTCCGAGCCGCCGACGCGCGTGACGGTGCCCGTCTCGAGCACGCGCAGCAGCTTCACCTGGAGCTCCGCGGGCATCTCGGTGATCTCGTCGAGAAGGAGGGTGCCGCCGTCGGCGCGCTCGAAGTAGCCGGCCCGGCGCCGGTCGGCGCCCGTGAAGCTGCCCTTCTCGTGCCCGAACAGCTCGCTCTCGATCAGCGTGGGCGCCATCGCGCCACAGTTCACGGCCACGAAGTCCGCCGAGCTGCGACGGCTCAAACGGTGGATGGTCTCGGCGACGAGCTCCTTGCCCGTTCCGCTCTCCCCGGCGACGAAGACCGTCGCCTCGGTCGGCGCCACGCGCTCGATCAGCTCGTAGATCTTCTGCATCGCCTCCGAGCGGCCCACCATCGCGCCGAAGCAACCGAGCTCGCGCAGCTGACTCCGCAGGCCGGAGACCTGATGCCGGAGTGCCCGGGTGCGGCGCACGTTCTCGAGCACGCTCCGCAGACGAGCGCGGTCCACCGGCTTGGTCAGGTAGTCGAGCGCGCCCCGCTTCAGTGCCTCGACCGCGCTCTCCGCCGTCGCGTCCCCGGTGACGACGATGTACTCGGGCCTCCCGCGTGCGTCCGGATGGCCCAGCAGGTCGAGCCCGCTGCCGTCGGGCAGGGTGAGATCGACCAGCGCCGCGTCGAACTCCTGCTGGGCCAGGAGGGCAGACGCCTCCTCCGCCCGCCCACAAGACTTCGCTTGCGCACCCTGCGAGGCAACCAGGGCCTCGAGGGCGCTCCGCAGGTTCTCGTCGTCCTCCACGATCAGCACGGTGAGCGGAGTCTCTGTCCGTTCCGTCGTCACCTTGCCTCCCTTGCGGGTCGACCCGTCACGACGCCTCCCCGGCCAGCTGCACGAGACGGCGCAACGCCACCTCCGATACCGGCGTCCGGAGCACGAAGTCGAACGGCTCGGCGGCCGTCTCGTCGTCGTCCAGCACGCCCACCATCGGAGCGCTCAGCCCGTGTGCCGCGAAGCGCTCGGCGAGCGAATCGGCGTTCAGCCCTTCCGCCGGGAGACAGACGAACACCAGCTCGGGCCGGAAGGAGGAGGTCCCGGCGGCGACGGCGGCCTCCGGCTCGGCCTGCCGGACGCCGTGGCCCCAGCCCTCCAGCGTCTCGCGGAGCCTGCCTGCCACCCCGCGCCCGTCCCCCACCAGCAGGAGTCGGCGCATGCGCGGCTTGTCCTGCCGGAGCCAGCCGGCCAGGGCGACGATGCGATCGACGACCACAGCGGGCTCGACCGGCTTCGCCAGGTACGCGTCGAAGCCGGCGCGTTGGATGCGGCGTCGCTCCGAGCGGTCCGCGAATCCCGTCACGGCGAGTGCGAGCACCGAGCGCTTTGGCTCCGGCATCTCGCGAACGCTGCGGATCAGATCGAGGCCATCGCGGTCGGGAAGACCGATATCGCTCACCAGGACGTCCGGAGCGCCCCGCTCGAACAGACGCAGCGCCTCGGGCACCGACCGCGCCGTCTGCGCGATCGCGCCTTCCTTGCGCAGGGCGGCGACGATCGACTCGACGACGGCCTCCTCGTCGTCCACGACCACGATCTCGACGGCCCGGAGCAACGGCGAGGCGTCCGGCTCCGGTCCGCGCTCCCGAGAGTCCCCGGTGTCGCTCGCGCGAGGGAAACGCACCCGGAAGCAGGCGCCGCGGTCGATCCCCTCGCTCTCGGCCTCGACCTGCCCTCCCTGACGCTCGACCAGGTGGCGCACCACGGCGAGCCCGAGCCCGAGGCCCTTGCCCCCGCTGCTCCCCTTGCGCTCGCCCTGCCAGAACTCGTCGAAGACCTGCCCGAGCTCCTCCGCGGCGATGCCGCGCCCGGTATCGCGAATCTCGATCACGACTTGCGCCCCGTCCAGACGCAGGCACACGTCGATGCGTCCGCCTCGCGGCGTGAACTTGAGGGCGTTGTCGAGGAGATTGCGGACGATCTGGGCCGCGCGTTCGGGGTCGAGCAGCGCGGGAACGCGCTCGCGGGGCGCTTCGAGGACGAGCCGCACCCCCTGCTCGGACGCCACGGGCGTCAGCTGATCGATCACGCCCTGGATCAGCGCCACCAGCTCGATGCGCACGGGGTCGATCTCGAGCGAGCCGACCTGCATGCGCGAGGCCTCCAGGAGATCGTCGACGAGCCGGGTCTGGCTCTGGACCGACGCCTCGATCGCCCCCACGGCACGTGCGACGCCCGCGGCCTCGTTGGTATCGCGCAGCAGCGAGGTCCAGGCCAGTACCGCGTTCAGGGGCGAGCGGAGCTCGTGCGAGACGACCGACAGGAAGCGGTCCTTGGCGCGGTTCGCCGTCTCCGCGGAACGCAGCAGCTCCTCGCGCTCCGTGGCCGCTCGCACCTGCTCGGTGGCGTCGATCAAGACGCCCACGAAGTGGGTGAGCCTGCCCAGCTCGTCCTTGACCGGCGCGATCGAGAGCTGGTTCCAGAACGCCTCGCCGTCCTTGCGATGGTTGCGGAGCAGCACCGAGCATTCGTCGCCGCGGCGGAGGGCCCGCCGGATCTCGTCGAGCGCCGCCTGGTCCCGCGCCTGCTGGTTCAGGAAGCGACAGTTCCTTCCGATCACCTCCGCGACGTCGTATCCGGTGATCTCCAGGAACGCGCGATTCACGTAGATGATGGGCTGGTCGTCGCGCAGGGCGTCGACGATCACGATCCCGTTCTGGGTCGCCGCCAGCGCTCGCTCGTAGAGGCGGAGCGTCGCCTCCGAGAGCTTGCGGCCGGTGATGTCCTGCACCACCGCGATGAAGTGCACCAGCTCGCCGGAGGCGTCCTCCTCGCGAACGAGCCGGACGTCCGCAACCACCTGCTCTCCGGCCTTCGTGATGAAGCGGCGTTCGGTTCCGTACTCCGAGATCTCGCCCCGCCGCAGCAGCTCCCACTCCTTGACGTCGAGCTCGAGGTCCTCGAGATGACTCACCTGCGCGTACGTGCGTTCGCGCAGCTCGTGCTCCTCGTACCCGAGTAGCTGGGTCAAGCGCGCGTTCGCACGGAGCCAGCGTCCGTCGGGAGCGAGATGCGCCATTCCGATCGTCACGTTCTCGAAGCTGCGGCGGTAGCGTGCCTCGCTGTCGGCCAGGGACGCTGCCACCTCGAGGCGCCGGGTCTCCGAGCGGCGCAAGGCGGTGAAGGAGACGAAGGCTGCGCCGAGCAGCGCCATCATCGCACTGATCGCGAGAATCGCCGCCTCGAGGCCGGGATCCCAGGCCCGCGAGCGGGCGGCCGCCAGCGCGATCGCCCCCGAAGCGATCGGGATGGCGATCGCCACCGGGAGCAGACGGCGCAGCTCGCGGCCGGGCTCGCCAGGGTCGAGGAGCGCCGCAGAAACGCCCTTTCGGACGTTCAGGAACAACGCGCCGCTCGCGGCTGCGATGAGCCCCAGGCTGGTATGCAACGCCACCGCCGTCATGCCGCGCGAGCGATAGAGCTCCTCCGCCCCGTAGGCGTAGCCGAGGAGGGAGAGGCTCCCGAGCGCCAACGCACCCAACGCGAGCGCCTGCGAGGTGAACGCTCGGTTCCGGGCCAGCAGCGCGCCGGCGAGCAGCAGGAAGGCCAACGCGCTCTCCGGCGCGGGGCGTCCGGGCCGGCCCGTCTCGGTCGGCCGCTGATCGTCGTCGACGAGCGCCTGGTCGATGCCCGTCTCGAAGCCCACCACGTCCTGCGCGAGCGTCACCACCGCGAGGCCCGCGAGCACCATCCCCGTGACGCTCGCGCCGACCCGCAGGCGTCGGTCCTCGCTACTGCCGAGAACCAGCGCGGCGCCAAACAGCACAAACCCGACGGCGGCGTTGGGCTTCATGGTCACCGCGCCCGGCAGCACGCTCTTGAGGAGCTCGACCTCGTAGATCCAGCCGAGCAGGACGGCGAGGCCGAGCACGAGCACCACCCACCCCGCAACGCGGGAGATGCGTCGCGCGCGCTCCTGTGTGCTTCGAGGAACCGGGGGCTCGGCTGCACTCACAGTTCGATCCGTGCGGAGACTGGGTGGGTCATCTTGCCACATCGCGTCCAACCGCCCAAAGCCGAAGCCTGGGAACGGCGTGGTCGCGATCAAGCCTCGCGCGCTTCCCGCTCGTGCGCGGCCGTTGGAGCACGTTCGGCAGGCGACCAGCCGGCCCGGCCGTGCGTCGAGTCACGGTAGCGCGGACACGGAGGCAGGGGACCGCGGCCCGGATGCTCGTAGCGATGCCCGCAATCGATGCACTCGAAGGATCCCGCCGCGGTTTCGACACCGTAAGCCAACACCCATCTTCTCGGTTCCATCGTCCTCCTCGTGGCAGGCGACGC
>JBFIYM010000080.1:0-18980 GCA_041605395.1 Myxococcota bacterium
CCACCCGAGCTTCGTCATGAGCAGCAGCTTCACCAACCAGGTGATCGCCCAGCTCGAGCTCCACGCGAACACCGGGAAGTACGGGAACGAGGTCTACGTCCTGCCCAAGCACCTCGACGAGGAGGTCGCGCGCCTCCACCTCGACCACCTCGGCGTGAAGCTCACCGAGCTGACGCCCGCCCAGAGCGAGTACCTGGGCATCCCGATCGAGGGCCCCTACAAGGCGGAGCACTACCGCTACTAGGGCCGCGCCCGATCGCCGGGAGCGAGACAGTACGCCCCAGCTCCGCGCTGCCCTGCGACCCACCGCCCCGCACGCGACGCCGCCCATGCCCGCGACGGCCCGCGGTCTGGCACGCCGCGTGCTTGAGCGCGGGGCGGAGGGTCGCGGCCATGGCCCAGCTCGAGCCGCTCGACACCCGCGAGCGGCTGGCCTTCGAGATCGAAGATCCGCACGTGGTGCAGCACGCTGCGACCGCCTGCGTACTCGAAGCCGGGCCGCTCACGCGCGAGGGCGGCGGTGTGGACATCGACCGCGTGCGCGCCTTCGTCGAGTCGCGTCTCTACCGCGTGCCGCTCTGTCGCAAGCGCATCGCGCAGGCGCCACTGGGTGGGGATCCGACCTGGGTGGACGACGACAGATTCAACCTCCACTACCACGTGCGGCACACCCACCTGCCCGTGCCCGGTGACGAGCGGCTGCTGAAGCGGCTCTGCGGCCGGCTCGCCTCACAGCGCCTGGATCACGAGCGCCCCCTCTGGGAGCTGTGGATCGTCGAGGGCCTGGAGGGTGACCGCTGCGCCGTGGTCGCGAAGGCGCACGTCTCGTTCGCGCGGGGGCTGTGGGGGCTCGGCCTGCTCGAGGCGCTGCTCGCGCCCGGCCCCGACAAGGACTTCTCGCCCGGGCCGACCTGGCTGCCGCGCCCGCGGCCGGGCGCGCGCGAGCTGCTCGAGGCATCGCTGCGTCGTCGGCTCGGGCTGCCGCTCTCGCTCGCGCGCGCCGCGCTCCGTGCCGCGCGCGAGCCCGAGCAGCTGCGCGAGGGGTGGGCGCGAACTGCGGCGGCGCTGCGCGAGGCGCCCGCATCCGAGAGTCCGTTCAACCAGCCGCCCGGCCCGCATCGGCGCGTGGACTGGCTGGCCCTCGATGGCCGCGCCTTCGCCCGCAGCGCGGCGAGCTTCGATGTGAGCCCCGAGGCCCTCTGGATCGCCGTGCTTTCCGGCGCCCTCGGGCGCTTCCTGGAGCGGCGCGGGCTCCCGCTCGCATTCCAGCGAGATCTCGAGCTGCGTGCGGCGCTGCCCGATGCGAGTGATCCCTTCAGCGACGGAGAGGCCGAGCCGCTCGCCTGGCGACTCACCACGCTGGCGATCGCCGAGCGCGACCCCGCTGCACGCGTGCGCGCGGCCGCCCGCGCCCTCGACGAGGCGACGCAGGTGAGTTGGGAGCTGCTGGTGCGTGCCGCGGAGTTCGGACCGCCGCTGCTCGCTCCCTTCGCACGCCGACAGCTGCGCAGCCGCCTCGCGAGCCTGGCGCTCACGCCGATCGCCGCCCCCCCGGCGCCGCTCTACCTGCTCGGCGCGCGGGTGCTCGAGATGCTGCCGATCCTGCCGCTGCCGCCCGGTCAGGCCTTGCGCCTGGCGGTGCTGCCGCACGCCGACGCGCTCCGCATCGGCTTCACCGCCGACTGGGACCTACTTCCGGATCTCCACGACCTGGTGTTGGCCACCGCGGAGAGCTTCCTCGAGCTCGACGCGTCGGCGCCGGGGACGTGACGGGAGGCCCGCGTGGAGCACTTCAACTACGAGCGACTCTCGGCGCAGGACAACGACTTCCTGCTGTGGGAGACGCCGGCCCTGCCCATGCACGGCTCCGGCCTGCAGATCTTCGAGGCCGGCCCGCTCGCGCGCGAAGACGGCGGCATCGACTTCGAGACCGTGCAGCGCGCCTGGGCCTCCGTGCTGCACCGCGTGCCGCGCTACCGCCAGAAGCTGGCGTGGGTTCCGGGCGAGGAGCGCGCCGTCTGGGTCGACGATCCGAGCTTTCGCCTCGACTACCACCTGCGTCACATCGCGCTACCGCGGCCCGGCGACGACGAGCAGCTCAAGCGGCTCGCGGCCGATCTGATGGAGCGCCCGCTCGACCGGGCGCGTCCGCTCTGGGAGACCTGGGTGGTCGAGGGTCTCGAGGGCGGGCGCTTCGCACTGATCGCCAAGACGCATCACTGCATGATCGACGGAGCCTCCGGCATGGCGCTGATGCAGACCCTGTTCCAGACCACGCCCGAGTACGAGATCCGCGAGGCACCCCGCTACGTGCCGCGTCCGTTGCCGTCTGCGTTCGAGCTGCAACGCGACACCTGGCGCCGCCGGTTGCGCCTGCCGGGGCGTGTGCTCGCCGAGGCGCGCCGCGCCTGGAACGACGAGAACGGCCTCGCCAGCGAGCTCGGAGGAGAAGCGCGCGCGTTGGCGCAGATGCTGCGCTTCAAGCTGCTGCCCGCGTCGGAGACGCCGATCAACGGGCCGATCGGTCCGCACCGCGTCTTCGACTGGCTCGAGCTACCGCTCGACGCCGTGCGGGCCGTGCGCCGCGCACGCGGCGTCTCGCTGAACGACGTGGTGCTGACGATCGTGACGGGCGCGGTGCGCGAGTTCCTGATCGGCCGGCAGCTGCGTCCCGAGCGTCTCGAGTTTCGAGTCAGCGCTCCGGTCAATGTGCGCCGCGACGGCGATCCCGATCGGCTCGGCAACCGCGTCTCGTCGTGGATCGTACGGTTGCCGCTCGAGCAGGCGGATCCGCTCGAGCAGCTCCGCGACATCCATGCGACCACGGCCGCCCTCAAGAAGTCGAACCAGGCGGCGGGCATCGACCTGCTGAACCGCATCCACGAGTTCGTTCCGTTCGACGTCCAGGGCATGTCGCGCGGCACGCAGAACCTGCTGGTCACGAACGTACCGGGGCCGCAGTTCCCCCTCTATCTGCTCGGTGCACGCATGCTCTCGCTGTTCGCCCAGCCGCCCCTGATCGAGCACGTGGGGCTCGCGATCAGCGTGCTCTCCTACGACGGCAAGCTCGGCTTCGGCTGCACGGGGGACGCCGACCGCGTGCCCGACCTCGGCGAGTTCGTCCGCGATCTGGCGGCCTCGTTCGAACGGCTGCGCGCGAAAGCGCTGGGGCCGGCCGAGGCCGACACCGAGCGCTCGGTGGCCTGACCCGGAACGCCTCGAGCTCGGCCGTTACCCTCCTTCGAGCTGGACATGCGGACACCCAAGATCGGAGTTGTGCTCGGCGGCGGCGGTGTGATCGGCAACGCCTACCTCACCGGCGTGCTCGAAGGCGTCCGCCGGGTCTCCGGCTGGGACCCGGGCGCCGCGCTCCTCACGGTGGGAACCTCGGCGGGCTCCGTGAACGGCGCGCTCTCCGCCCTCGGCATGCCCTCGGACCTCATGTACCGCTACGTCTGCGGAGAGCGCCCGAGTGCGGACGAGCTGCCTGCGCTGCCCGCGGCCGCCCGCCGGTTCCAGGATCGTCCCGATCGGGAGTGGACCGACCGCCTGTTCCCGCCGACGGGTGTGCTGCCACGCCCCGTCCTGTCGAGCCCTCGGGCCGTGCTGCGCGGCCTGCTGCGTCCCTGGGCGACGTCGCTCGAGCTGTTCGTCGCCGGGCTGATCGGCGAGGGCTTCGTCTCGACCCGCACGATTGGCGAGCTGATCTCGCTGGTCTGTCCCAGCGGTTGGCCCGAACGCGGCTACTGGGCCGTGGCCGTCGACCTCGAGAGCGGCCAGCGTGTCGCGCTCGGGCGGCACGACGCGCCGCGCACGGACGTGGCGCGGGCGGTGCGCGCCTCGTGCGCGATTCCCGCCTTCTACGCGCCGGTCCGTATCGACGGGCGTCGCTACGTGGACGGCGGTGTGTGGAGCGTCTCCAATCTCGATCTCCTGGCGAACCGGGGACTCGACCTCGTGATCTGCGTGAACCCGATGTCGAGCCTGGAGGGACGTTCCTACGAGGGGCCGGTGGATCGCTTCACCGGCCTGGTGCACCGCCTCGAGGAACGGGCGTGGGGACGCTTCGGTCGCCGACTGGGGTGGGAGAAGCGCAAGGTGGAGCGTTGCGGCACGCCCGTGCTGCTGATCCAGCCGACCGCGGCCGATCTCGAGGTGATTCCCGTGAACCTGATGAGCGCCATCGAGCGGGCCGCGGTGGCTCGGCGCGCACTCGAGACGACCGTCGCTGGCTTCGAGAGCCGGAGCGACTGGCTCGAGCCGCTGCGCATGCTGCAGCGCGCGGCCGACGCGGTCTAGCCCGGAGAGGCGCCCCTCAGCGCCGCCTCGACGATCTCCGCGAACGCGTCGCGTAACATCTTCTCGAAGGCAGGCAGGTCCGGCATCGCCGTCCGGTCCGCATCGATACCGACGTACAGGCGCTGGTCGTAGCCGTAGAGAGCGATGCTGACGGGGCAGCGGGGGGCCAACGGCGCGAAGGGGTAGCCGGCGGTGATGCGGGCGCCGGCGACGTAACGGGGCTGCATGATCCCCGGCACGTTCGTCACGATCAGGTTCACTTGCTCGCTGCTGGCGCGTGACAGGAAACGGAACAGGGGGCGGGGCAGCACGGCCAGCAGCTCGGACATGTCCGGCAGGTGCTCGACCAGGGGCTCGGACTTGCGGGCGACGACGCGCTCGTGGATCTCGCGAAAGCAGGGGATCGCGTCGCGCTCGAAGAGCGGCAGTCGCACGATCACGCCGGTGGCCCGGTTTCCCGTGCCGGCCTGGAGGCCCTGCTCGTGTCGCGGCCGCAGGTTGATCGGCACCAGGGTCGTGATCTCGCGCACGTCCCCGTGACCGTGGGCCCGGTGCCAGGCGGCGGTTGCACGCGCCACGGCCGTGAGCATCACGTCGATCATCTGGCCGCCCAGGGCGGCCCGCGCCTTCCGCAACGGCTCGAAGGCGATCTCGAAGCCAGTCAGCTCCCGCGAGGGGCCGAAGTCGCGCAACGGCGACTCCGGAGGGGGATCCAAAAGATCGCTCACGAGGCCCCGAACCACGCGAGCGCCGGTCCACCAGGACGACGGATGCACCGCCGCCTTCCAGATGGCCCGGCGGACCGCGCGGCCGCGCTCCAGGTCCTCACGGATGCGGCGGCCGACCGCGTCGGTGATCCGCTCGCGCAGCGATTCCTCCGGCCAGGCACCCGGGGGCTCTGCGGGCGGTGCGGGCGGAGGCGCGGCCTCGGGCTCGGAATCCGTCAGCGCTGCCAGGATGGCGTTCCCGCCCACGCCATCGGCCACGCCATGGTGCAGGCGGAAGAACACGGCAGATCCTTCCCCCGGGCCGTCGAGCTCGATCAGCTCCCAGAGCGGGCGGCTCCGATCGAAGGGCCGCTCGTAGATCGGCCCGAGCGTGTGGAAGAGGTCGCCCAACGTCGCGTGCTCGGGCATACCGTCTTCGTGGGACACCGCATAGCGGCGCACGTGGAAGTCCAGGTCGAAGCTCGGGTCGTCCTCCCAGCGTGGGCGAGCGAGGTCGAACGCGGCGTCGACCACGCGCTGCCGCAGCCGCGGCACCGCCTCCACCGCGCGCCACACCGCGCCCCGCAGCCGATCCGAGGGGGGCCGCCGGTCGAGCAGCAGCAGCATGGCCATGGTGGTGCGCTGCCGGGGTTGGTCGCCCCACCAGAAGGCCAGATCCTCTCCGCTCAGCGGCTCGGACGGCGGACGCTCGCGTTTCCCGGCCATGCCCAACGACTCCGCCGGCGAAGGTAGTGGACCGAGAGCGAGTACTTCGGTCGCCATCCCCAGGGGGCAGCCTGTCACGTCGACGGCCATTGGAAGCCGAGCCGGGCCGGTTCTTCCCTTGCGGGTAGCGCGGGACGTAGGCTCTCGGTGTCGAGGTTTCGGCCATGGGATACAGAAGGGTCGCCTGGGCGGCCGCTGCCGTGCTCGCCGGATCGCTCGTTGCCCTCGTGGGCGGGCACTTCTGGTGGCACCCACAGGCTGACGACTTCCTCGGCAACGCCGACTTCGAGGGCGTCCCGATCCGGTCGGCGACGATCTCGGACGGAATCCAGAGCACCTACAACGGATTCCTGATCGTCGTCAATCTGGATCGGAGCATGGTCGAGGCGCTCCTCCCGCCCGGCTTCGTCCTCGCCGTGAACAAGTCCTTCTGGCTGAAGACCAAGCACCCGGTGCTGCTGCTGTGGGGCGACCAGACCGACGGTGCGAGCTTCTCGGGCGTCACCGTCACCCCGGCCCCACCGCTCGACCGCGCCCACTACTCCGAGGTGATCCTCGGCATCCCCTTCGTCCAGGAGAGCGGTCGGCCCGGCTGGCACACGTACATCGTACGCATGTACCTCGACGACGCGCAGGCGGTCGCGGGCGGCAACCTCTACGGCTACGCCAAGCAGATCGGCTGCCTCGACTGGCGTGGAGCGATCATCCGCGCCTGGCAGACGCCCGTCGTATGTCCAGGCCCCAACCCCGTGTCGACGAAGCGCCTCTTGAAGGGCGATTTCCGCTACCACGGCTCGTGGTACGACGGCCCGGACGCCGACACCCACATCCCGAACCTCTCGGACATGATCGGCATGGTGACGACACGAATCCTGGGCAGGAGCGAGTTCGGCACCTCGATCTGCTCGTTCTTCGAATGGAATCTCGACGACGCCCAGGTCGCCAAGGCGAGGACCACCCACACCTTCGAAGCGCCCTTTCGCGCCGACATGGGCGCCTGGCCCGCCCTCGGCAGCCTACCGAACGTCCATGAGGGTGCGGTGGCCCTCCGGGGCGTTCGCTGGCGCATGGGTCTCGCGCCCGTCGCTTGCGGTTTCCGCTGAGGCCAGGCTGCTCGCGCGGGGCCCACGGCCCCGCAGCGTCGAAGAAGTGCTGGACTTCCGCCGCAACGCGGGACCAGAATTCCCGGGCGCGCTCTCCGCTCCGTCGGACGGGAGCGCACCTGGACCTTTCGACCTGGAGGGACCCCCCATGAGGCTCCGCACCTCGGCTTTCTTTTGCATTGCGCTCGCGATCGCAGTCGGGCTCGGCTGTGACCTGACACCGGGCAGCAAGTACGACCACCGCTTCTCGGTGGAAACCTGGGATCCGATCGACGGCGGGAACTGCCTGGCGATCGGCACCTACGTGATGGGGCTCGACCTCTCGTGGAACCCGGCGCAGGGAAAGTCGCAGATCCGGCTCACGCCCGAGTTCAAGCAGGACCGCGACTTCCTGCCCGACGGTCTGGAGCTCCGCTACACGCTGCGGCGCGGCATGAGCACGTTGCCGCTCTACAACCTCTTCTACCAGCTCAACAAGGGGAAGGGGAAGACGGACTTCATCCTGTCGCCGATGACCCTGCTCCAGGGCGACGAGATCGACGTCGAGGCGTGCAACCTGGGCGCCCTGAGCTCCACGATTCCGATCCACACGCGCATCGACTGGCGCATGTCGCTGAAGATCGACAAGGACTTCTAGCGCTCGTAGGCGCGTTTCGGCATGAACTCGCCGCGGCCTTCGGGCGTGAGGTCGAGGAAGTGCCAGAGCGGTGAGAGCAGGTCCATGCCGCGGTAGAGCCCTGGCTTCGGGCTGGCGCTCACGGAGTAGCTGTGCACCAGGCGCCCGTCCGCGAGGCGCCGGAACAGCGAGGCGCCGGGCCACTGCGCGCCGTCCTCGTCCTCGAAGCCGAGCTGCCTTTTCAGGTCCGAGCCCGCGGCGGAGACGAGGCGCAGGTGGCCCCAGCCCCGGGAGCGGGCGTAGGCGGAGAAGTCGCCGACGTCGCCCGCCACCAGCACGGCGAAGCTCAGACGCTGGCGGAGATGCGGCACGATGCCGTCGTAGCCGTCGGCCCAGAGCGTGCACATCGGGCACGGCTTCTGCTGCTTCTTGCCGTACATGAACTGCATCAGCACGAGCGTGTGGTCGGGCGCCTCGAAGAGCTCCGACAGCCGCACGGACGTGCGAACGCCGTCCTGGATCTCCTCGAACTCGTAGTCGTCGATCGTGGTGTCGAGAGGCAGCGTGCGACGCAACGCCGCCACGCGCTCCCGCTGCTCCTGGAGGGCCACCTCCGCCTCGAGCAGCTCGGCGCGGAGCTTCCGGTACTCCGGGGATTCGTTCGAGAGGGATCGAACCGGCATCTCACACTCCTTCGTAGGGGGCCGTCAGGGCGAGAAGTGAACGGCGATCGACAGCGCGTGGTTCGCGGCATCCGGTCTGCCGTCCCTGTCCACGTACTGTAGGAGATAGCCGAGACTCGCCCGGGTCGATGCCGAGAGCGGTCTCCCGAACCCCACGAACAGGCGGTTCTGGTCGAACCCCGCGTCCGGCCCCCCTCCTCCGTGCGAGGTGAGGTTCCAGAACAGCTCGTTGTGCGCCTCGAAGCTCCAGCGGGACCCGGCCACCGGGAGCTTGAACCCGAGGAGCAGGCGCCCGCGCAGCGCCGCCCCTCCCACGCCCTCGATGAAGCGCTCCTCGAGTCGGAACCGCGCCTGCGCGTCCGTCCCGAGCAGCGGCTGCACCGCCCCGAGCTGTTGCCAGGCGCGGTGCTCGATCGAGTCGCCGGGGGAGTCGATGAAGTGCGCGTCGTAGCCGAGCGTCGCGCCGATGCCCTTCGTCAGCGAGAGCGTGAGCGAAGGACTGACCACGACGCGCTCCAGGTCGGAGACGTCGTCGCGAAAGCGGGCCTGGACGGCCACGCTCCCGCGCAGACCCTTGCGGAGCTCACCCGAGACGACCCCCGTCGTCCACAGGCGGACATCGTCCTCCGCAGCGTGCAGCGGCAGCGCCCAGCCGCAAGCCAGGACGGCCACCCACAGCGCCGCGATCCGCCGTAGGAGCGCGGGAATCTCCAGCGTCGCCATGCTTCCTCCCCTTTGCTCCTTCGAGCCTAGGAGATGCAAGGCGCTTGCCGAAGCCCGCTACGCGTGTCTCCGCGCGCGATCCGGTCGGGTCAGCGCTGCGGCATGCCCATCTCGATCAGGCGCTGCTCCTGCTGGGTTCCCCGCAGTGACTTGCGCATCCGCCGGATCGACACGCCCTCCTCCCGCGCCATCTTGCGCAGGACGCGCCGCCAGGACTTGCCGGGGCGCTCGGACGGATCGAACGCCGACTTGCAGCCCTTGTCGTCGAGGTCCGCCTTGCCGTCGCCATCGTTGTCGATCCCGTCGTCGCACTCGCCGGGCGGCGGCGGAGGCGTCGGCTCGGGCGTCGGGGCCGGCGTGGGGGTCGGCGTCGGAGCCGGCGTGGGCGTCGGCGTTGGAGCTGGCGTGGGGGTCGGCGTCGGAGCCGGCGTGGGGGTCGGCGTCGGGGCCGGCGTCGGGGTCGGCGTTGGGGCCGGCGTGGGGGTCGGCGTCGGGGCCGGCGTGGGCGCCGGCGTGGGGGTCGGCGTCGGGGCCGGCGTGGGCGCCGGCCCTTCGAGACCGACGTCGCTCCGCACCCGGAAGTCGTCGGGAACGTTGCCCGCGACGTCCTTGAAGTAGAAGCGCGCCAGGCGCGGGTCGCCGTCCACGTAGAACTCGGCGAAGAGCGCCCCGTTGTCGCCCCCCTGCGTCGAGGTCCAGACGGACGCCCACCAGTCGCCGCCCCGCTCCTGGTCGCGGACGCTGCTCCCGCCGAGGCCCGAGACGAACGCGAAGCTGCGCCCCTCGTCCGCGCCCGTCGCAGGGTCGTCCTCGCTGAGCAGCAGCGGCTCGGACGTGCTCGCCACGGTCTGCTGCTCCATCGAGGACATCAGATGGGTGCGGGAGTAGGAGTGCTCGTGGGCGGTCGCGATGATGGCGCCGCCCCGCCGCGACTCCTCGTAGACCTCCCATCCGGTCTCGTCGCCCTTGCCGCCGACCTGCATGGCGTTCATCAGCTTGTGCCACGCCGAGATCGACCAGATCGAGTCGTCGGCGGCGAGCGAAGCGCGGATGAAGCCGGCGTGGTCGTAGCCGCTGTCGAAGACGTCCGGGGCGGTCTGGACGATGAAGAGGCCCTTGTAGTTCACGGTGGCCTGGACGCCGAGCTCCCCGTTCCACGGGATTCCCGTGCGCACCATGCGCTCGGCGAGGCGCTCCTGATAGCCCCCCGCGCCGTACCACTCGGCCTCGTCGTGGTTCCCGACCAGGGCGATCACCGGGAAGTTCGGCCCGAGGACGTCGTCGAGCATGGCCTCCCAGGCCGCCGGGTTGTCGTCGTAGTCGAAGTCGCCCTGGATGAGCAGGGCCTCGGCGCCTTCCGAGAGCACGAGCGCGAGCACACCCTCGGCATCGGAGCCGAGGTTCTGGTCGCCGGTGAAGGCGACCTTGAGGCCGCGCGTGGTCTCCTGGGCGGAAGCCGGCGCAGCGAGCGCCAGCGCCACGGTCAGGATTGCGCGGAGACACCCGTCGTACGCTCGCATCGAACCCCCCTCACGAGCTGGAGGTTCGGCAGGCCGGGCGCCCGGGTCCGTAGCCCCGGTCACATGGCGTCCCCCGAGGTGCTCGCGTTTCACTCGCGTGCCCGACGCCCTGCTAGCCTGCGGCCAGATGAAGTTCGGGATCTTCTTCGAGATGTCGGTGCCGCGGCCGTTCACCGGCGGCATCGAGAAGACGGTCTTCGATCACGCGCTCGAGCAGGCGCGCCTCGCCGACCGGCTCGGCTTCGACTCCGTCTGGGCGGTCGAGCACCACTTCCTGGAGGAGTACTCCCACTGCTCGGCGCCCGAGCTGGTGCTGACCGCCGTCGCGATGCAGACCGAGCGCATCCGCATCGGGCACGGCGCGGTGGTCTACGTGCCCGAGATGAACCACCCCATCCGGGTGGCGGAACGCGCCGCGACGCTCGATCTGCTCTCTGCGGGGCGCCTCGAGCTCGGCACGGCGCGCTCCTCGACCTGGACCGAGCTCGGCGGCTTCGGCGCGAACCCCGACGACACCAAGAAGCACTGGGACGAGTACGTGCGCGCGCTTCCCCGCCTCTGGGCGCCTGGGCACGCGCGCTGGCAGGGGCGCGCCTTCCGGATGCCCGAGCGGAACGTGCTCCCGAAGCCGGTCCAGCAGCCGCATCCGCCGCTCTGGGTCACCGTCACCAGCCCCGGCACGGAGCTCGACGCGGCCGATCGCGGCATCGGCTGCCTCGGCGTGGCCGCGGCCGGCTACGCCGAGCAGGAGCGCCGCACCCGGGAGTACCATCGCCGCATCCAGAGCTGCGACCCCGTCTCGAGCGTCGTGAACGATCAGGTCTCGACGCTCAACTTCCTCTACTGCCACGAGGATCCGAAGCAGGCCGCCGCGACCGGCATGCGCATGGTCGGCGCCTTCGGCCTCGCGAACTCCCACCTGCTCTGGACGCGCGAGGCCTTCCCGACGCGGGCCTACCAGTCGCTCGCGAACCTGGCGCCCTCGGGCGCGGGGAGCGCGAACCCGAGCGACCCCTACGGGATTCCGGAGGGCATCTGCGTCGGGGACCCGCAGCGCGTCGCGGACGCCATCCGGCGCTGGGAATCGATCGGCGTCGATGGCATCAACTTCCTCCTGAACGGCATGGAGACCATCGCGCAGCCCGCCGTGCTCGAGAGCCTCGAGCTCTTCGCGCGCGAGGTGATGCCGCAGTTCAAGAAGGCGGACGTCCCGGCGCCCGCGAGGGCCCGGACGTGATCGTCGGCAACGCCCGCGTCGAGGATCTCGCGGCGGAGCGCCCGAGCCTGGCCGGCTTCGACGCGGGCCCGGTCGTGCTGCCCGGCGCCGAGGTGCTGCAGGCCATGTTCGAGATGCCGGTGTCCGCGCGCGAGGCGGTGGTGCCGCCGGGCCTCCACCCGACCAACCCCGCGCTCTGCGTGATCGTGGCCTGGCGCTGCCCGCAGTCGCCGTGGGGCGCCTTCTCGCTGGCGCAGGTGCGCGCGCAGACACGCAGCGGGCTCCGGCCGCGCGGCTTCGTGACGGGCGCCGTCTGCGACAACCAGGCCGCC
The DNA here is from genome assembly GCA_041605395.1 of Myxococcota bacterium. Lineage (GTDB taxonomy): Bacteria > Myxococcota_A > UBA9160 > UBA9160 > UBA6930 > JBFIYM01. The sequence continues at coordinate 11,926 of JBFIYM010000080.1, forward strand.
GCCGACGCCCTCGCCGCCGACTTCGGCTTCCCCGCGCGCCACGGCGGGGTGCTGCTGCGCCGCGCCTACGACGCCGCCTGGCTCGAGGTCGCCCGCGCAGGCCACACGATCCTCGCCCTCGAGGGCATGGACCCGGAGCCGCTGCTGCCCGTCGACGTCCACTACTCCGTGACGCTCAACCTCGCCGATACGCCGCGCGGCCTCCGGCTCGTGCAGGTCGAGCCGGAGATCGAGGTCGCGCGCGCCGAGCGGCTGCGCCCGCGGCTGCTCTCGTTCCATCCGGAGGCCTGGGGCGACCGCCACCTCGACCCCTATCACCCCGTCTCGGCCTCGGTGGTGAGCGCGCGCATCACGCTGCCGCCGATCCGCTTCCTGTGCCGGCCCGACGTGCTCGCCTTCGAAGGCACGGAGAAGATCTGAGCGTGCTGCGCCGGCTCTTGATCGGGCTCGGGGGGCTGGTCGTCCTCGGGCTTCTCGGCCTCGGTGCGGTGCTCGGTCTCGCCCACCTCGCGATCCGGGAGCTCGATCCGCCGCTGCCCTCGGACAGCGCGGTCGAGGCCCTGCTCGCGACGCCCGCCGCGCCCAGCACGGTGGCCTGGCAGCTCACCGCGAGCCAGCCGGTGCCGCGGGGCCGGGTGCTCGACCCCGCGCTCGATCCCGAGGGCGACGCCCCCTACGTGATGAGCCACCCGGCCTTCGCGCTGGCCTGGGCGGACGGCCGGCTGCTGCTCGCGGACCTCGGGATGGAGCGCGAGGCGGCGATCGGGTTCGGCCGCCCGCTCGGCCTCGTGGGTGCGGGCCCGGTCGAGGTGGGCGTCGACGCGGCCACCGCCCTCGGCCCGGCGGCCGGCCGGGCCGCGGCCGTGCTGTTCAGCCACCTGCACGTGGACCACGTGCAGGGCGTGCTGGCGCTGTGCCGAGCCCGACGGGGCGCCCCGCTGCCGCTGCTCCAGACGCCCGGGCAGGCCGACCGCGGCAACTACACCACCGATCCAGCCCGCGCGCTCACCCGGGAGGCGGGCTGCCTGGTGCCGACGCGGCTCGAGGACGCGCCGCTCGCCCGCGTGGACGGATTCCCAGGGGTGGGCGTGGTGGCGGCCGCCGGCCACACGCCGGGCAGCCAGGTGCTGCTGGCCGTGGTGCGGAGCGGCGGCGGCGAGCGGCGGCTGGCCTTCACGGGCGACGTCGTGAACCACCTGGCCGGCGTGCGGCTCGATGTGGGCAAGCCCCCGAGCTACCGGGCCCTGGTGGTTCCGGAGTGGGACGAGCGGCTCGGGCGGGTCCGCCGCTGGCTGCGGCACCTCGAGGAAGCGCTGGGCTTCGAGCTGGTCGTGGCCCACGATCGGGCGCAGCTCGAAGCGCTCGAAATTCCATCGTTTTCTGCGCTTCCCTCCCCCGGAGCCGGTTGACTATCCTCCGCCTCCATATGATCGGCGGACTCCGGCGGCTCTTCCTCGCGGGCACCCTGCTCGCCCTCACGATGGGGCTCGCGCCCCCCGCGCACGCGAAGCTCACGTGCGGCGACCTGCGCGAGCTCTCGACCCTCCTGCTCCAGAAGCACATCCGCGTCCACATGATGACGCCGGCCGTGCGCGAGCGGGCGGTCTCGACCTACATCGAACGCCTCGATCCGCAGCGGCTGCTCTATCTCGACGAGGAGCGGAAGCGCCTCGCCGACCGGCTCGAGGACGCCTTCCTGCAGGTGCGCGCCGGCGAGTGCGTGAAGCTGCGCGCGGTCCACGAGGACGCCACTTCCCGGGCGCGCACGCAGGAGAGCTTCGTGCGCCGCCTCGTGGGCCAGGACGACTACCAGGTGGACACGAGCGCGGAGATCGTGATCGACGCCGAGAAGCGGGGCTGGCCCGAGACCACCGCGGAGCGCGACACCTGGCTGGCCGCCCTGGTGCACTTCCAGGTGTCGAACTTCCTGGCCAGCGGCGAGGCGCTGCCCAAGGCGCGCGATCGCCTGATCCACCGCTACGAGCTGCGCACCCGTCGCATCGCGGAGCTCGACCGCGAGGACCTGTATTCGGCGTACCTCGATGCGCTCGCCAACGCGCTCGACCCGCACTCGTCGTATCTCACCCAGGATGCGCTCGACGACTTCCAGATTCAGATGGAGCTCTCGCTGGAGGGGATCGGCGTCGCCCTCTCGGACCGCGATGGCTATGCCGTGGTCGAGCAGATCATTCCGGGCGGCGCCGCGGACCGCATCACCGCGCTCCAGCCGAAGGACCGCATCGTCGCGGTGGCCGAGGACGGCCAGGATCCGGTCGACATCATCGACCTGCCGCTGCGCGACGTGGTGCGCCTGATCCGCGGGAAGAAGGGAACGCGCGTCCATCTCACGGTGCTGCGCGAGGGCGAGACCGTCGAGCGCTTCCAGGTCGCCATCCTGCGCGACAAGATCAACCTGGAGGAGCAGGCGGCCAAGCTCTCCTTCGAGACCGTCGAGAAGCAGGAGCAGAAGCTGAAGCTCGCCGTGCTGGAGCTGCCCTCGTTCTACGGCGACGGCGACGGTGACCCGAACAAGCGGCAGGGGTCGCGCGACGTACGGCGCCTGCTGGAGGAGGCGAAGCGCGAGAAGGCGCGGGGCGTGCTGCTGGATCTCTCCCGGAACGGCGGCGGCCTGCTCGACGACGCGGTGCGCATCTCGGGCTTCTTCGTGCGGCGCGGCGGCATCGTCGCCGTGCAGAGCAGCGAGGACCGGACGCGCGTGCTCGAGGATCCGGACGGCAACGTGGTCTGGACCGGGCCCCTGGTCGTGCTGACCTCGCGCGTGAGCGCTTCCGCGTCGGAGATCCTCGCCGGTGCGATGAAGGACTACCGGCGCGCCGTGCTGGTCGGCGACGCCCACACCTTCGGCAAGGGGACGGTGCAGAGCCTGATCCCGCTGCGCAGCGGACTGGGGGCGCTCAAGATCACCACCGGCCTGTTCTTCCGGCCGGGCGGCGCTTCGACCCAGCACGAGGGCGTGGCCGCCGACGTGACGCTGCCGTCCCTGCTGACCGAGGACCTGGTCGGCGAGCGCACGCAGGCGCATTCGCTGCGCGTCGAGAGCATCGACCCCTTCGTGAGCAAGAACGCGAACGGCGGACGGGACGACCAGCACTGGAAGCCGGTGAACGGCCCGCTGCTGGGGGAGCTGGTCCGCCGCTCGCAGGCGCGCGTCGCGGAGAACACGTTCTTCCGGGAGATCGAGGAGCAGGTCGCCAAGCGCAAGGCCGACGACGGCATCGTCCGACTCTCCGAGCTCCTCGCGGAGCAGGAGCAGGAGAAGGCGCAGAACGGCGGCGAGCCGCCGGGCGACGTCGCCGAGCAGGACAGCGATGACGAGAACCCGAAGCCGCAGCTCGAGGAGGCGCTGAACGTGCTCGCCGACCTCGTGCTGCTGAACTCCTGAGCCGCGGGAGGATCGACATGGCCCTTCGCATCCTCTCCGAGCCGCCGCCCGAGCCCGAGGCGCTGGCGGCCCAGCTCGCCGACGCGGTCCGGGGCGCGCTCCCGGACGCAGAGGTCGAGGTGCAGGTCGGCAGCCCGGGCCACTTCGCGCTGCGCGTCACGTCGGCCGCCTTCGCCGGCCTGCCGCGCGTGCGGCAGCAGCAGAAGGTCTACGCCGCCATCCAGCATCTGATGGCCGGGGATGCAGCGCCCGTCCATGCCATCGACCGGCTGATCACCCAGACGCCCTCCTAGGCAGCGGAGAGGCCGGGGGATGCAGCGGCAGTACGTGAGCCTCGCGAACCGCGACGTGCCGCTGGCGCGACCCGGTGAGTTCGCGCCGCTTTCGCTCGGACCGCTCCGCGTCGACCCGCCGGTGGTGCTCGCGCCCATGGCGGGCGTCACCAACGCCCCGTTCCGCACGTTGTGCCGACGCTTCGGCGCCGGGCTCTACGTGAGCGAGATGATCACGGCGCGGGCGCTGGTCGAAGGGCACAGCAAGACCCGCCTGCTCGCCAGCTTCGCGCCCGAGGAGAAGCCGCGCAGTCTGCAGCTCTACGGCGTCGATCCCAAGACGGTGGGCGAGGCCGTGGCCATGCTCGTCGACGAAGGTCGGGTCGATCACATCGACCTGAACTTTGGGTGCCCGGTCCGCAAGGTCACGCGTCGCGGCGGGGGCGCCGCGATTCCGGCGAAGCCGCGGCTCCTGGCCAGGATCGTGCGTGCGGCCGTCGCCCATGCCGGCGACGTGCCCGTGACGCTCAAGTTCCGGATCGGCGTCGATGCCCGGCTCGTCACCTTCCTCGATGCGGGACGCATCGGCCAGGAGGAGGGCTGCGTGGCGGTCGCGCTCCACGCCCGCACCGCCGCGCAGCTCTACGACGGGGAAGCAGATTGGGAGGCGATCGCGGCCCTCAAGCAGGCCGTCCGGCGCATTCCAGTGCTCGGCAACGGCGACATCTTCGAAGCGCACGACGCACTCCGCATGATGCGTACGACGGGCTGCGACGGCGTCGTGGTCGGACGCGGCTGCCTGGGACGCCCGTGGTTGTTTCGTGATCTCGCGGACGTCTTCGCCGGCCGCGAGCCGGCCGATCCACCGCCGCTCGGTGGCGTGTGCGAGACGATGCGCGAGCACGCCGGCCTGCTCGCCGCGTTCCAGGGCGAGGGACCCGCGCTGCGCGCCTTTCGCAAGCACGCCGGCTGGTACACGAAGGCCTTCCCGGACAGCGCCCGCCTGCGCCAGCGGCTGCTCGGCATCTCCACGCTGGCGGAGCTCGACGCCATCCTGGCCGCGCTCGATCCGACGATCCCGTATCCGCCCGAAGCGATGCGCGTGCCCCGCGGCAAGCACGGCGGCACGCAACGCGTCGTGCTGCCCGAGGGCTTCTTCGACCAGCTCGACGACGACACGCCGCCCGGTCCGGACGCCGAGGATCCGACCTCGGGCGGCTGACGACGAGCTAGGCTCCGCCCCACGGGAGGACCGCGTGTCGCTGCTGCGTCGGCTGGGATTCGGAGGCAAGCAGGCGGAGGCGTCCGCAGCGGGCGAGACGCGCAGCGTACGCGAGATCGCGGAGCGTCTCGAGCGCATTCCGCCGGAGACGGCGCGCTACCTGGCCGGCTTCGCCTACGTGCTGGCGCGCGTCGCCAACGCCGACCTCGAGATCGCCTCGGAAGAGGCGGACGCGATGCGGGACATCGTCCGCCGCATCGCCGGGCTCTCACAGGACGAGGCGGACCTGGTGGTGGAGATCGCGAAGTCGCAGACCCGGCTGCTGGGCGGCACCGAGAACTACGTCGTGACGCGCGAGTTCCGCAAGGGCTCGACGCCCGAGCAGCGCGGCCAGCTGCTCGCCTGCCTCTACGCGGTGACCGCCGCGGACGGAACCATCTCCAGCGCGGAGAGCCGTGAGATCGCCAACGTCGCCGAGGAGCTCGGCTTCACCCGCGCCGAAGCCAACGCCCTCCGCTCCCACTACCGCGAACAGCTCGCCGAGTTCCAGAAGAAATAGAACCGGGGAGGCAATCTAGACTCCGTCCCCGTCCAGCTCCTGGCGGGCCTCGAGGAAGCGACGGGCCACCTCGAGCGGGGTCTCGCCGGTCCGGTCGACGGCGAGGTTCATGCGCTGCATCGCGGGCGCGTCGATCGCGCCGGCGAGACCGCGCAGCGCCTCGACGGCGTCGGGCGCGCGTGCCCGGAGCGCGCCGCCTACCAGCACCACCGCGTCGTACGGCGGGATCACCCCCCGCTCGTCCTCGAGTAGGGTGAGGTCGAGCGCGGCAATGCGACCGTCCGTCGAGTAGGCGCTGATCACGTCCACCTCGCCCGCCGCGACCGCGCTGTACATGAGCGTCGGATCCATGGTCCGGGTGGATCGGAAGGGCAGCCGGTAGGCGCTCGTGAGCGCCCGCCACTCGGCGCGCTGGAAGAACTCGTAGTCGCCGGCGATCTCGAGGGTGGCCGCCACGGCGGCGAGGTCCCCGATGCGCGCGACCCCGAGCGCCCGCGCGTGGTCGGCGCGCATCGCCAGGGCGTAGGTGTTCTCGAAGCCCAGCGCAGCCGCCAGCTCGACCCCATACTGCGTCGACAGGAAGCGCTTCACCTCCTCGAGCACGACCGCGCGCGCCGGCGGCGTCCCCTCACGCTTCAGGATCGTGGCCCAGAGCGTTCCGGAGTAGTCCACATAGGCGTCGATCTCGTCCTTCACCAGCGCGTCGAAGAGCACCGTCGATCCCATGCCCTGGAGCGCCTCCGAGGGCCGTCCGGTCTCGTGGCGGACGTGCTGCGCCAGGAGCTCGGACAGGATGTACTGCTCCGTGAACGGCTTGGCGCCGATCCTGAGCGGCGCCTCCCCGGGCGCCACGCGCGCCTCGAGCGCGGTGCCCGCGGCCAGGATCGCCAACAGCAGGAGCAGTGCGCTGGCGCCGCGCACGCGGCCGCGTTGCCGGTTCCGCACGCCACTCTCGAGCAGCGAGAGGATCTGGTCGAGGCCGAGCGCGAGGAGCGCCGCCGCGACACAGCCCACCGCGACCGACGCGGTGTTCCGCGTCTGGAGGCCGCCGAAGATCAGGTTGCCGAGGCTCGGCGCGCCGACCGGCGTCGAGAGGGTCGCCGTCCCCACGACCCACACCGCGGAGGTGCGCAGCCCGGCCACGATCACGGGGGCCGCCAGCGGGAGCTCGACGCGAAGCAGCTGCTGGCGGGGCGTCATGCCGACGCCGCGCGCCGCCTCGACCAGCGCGCGATCGACGCCTTCGATGCCCGCCACCGTGTTGCGCAGGATCGGCAGCACGCTGTAGAGGGCGAGAGCGAGCACCGCCGGCAGGAAGCCGATCGCCGGCAGGTCGAGCCCGGCGCGGACGGCGACGGTGCGCCCGAGCCAGGCCAGAAGCGGCACCATGAGGGCGAGGAGCGCGAGGCCGGGGATGGTCTGGGCGACGCTCGCCGCCCCCAGGACGAGAGGCTCGAGGCGCTTGCGCCGCGACACCAGGATGCCGAGCGGCACGCTGGCCGCCGTGCCCAGGCCCAGGGCGACCAGCGAGAGCTGGAGGTGGGCCGTGAGATAGCCCGGCAGGAGGGCGAGCTGCTCCCTCACGGCCCGGGCTCCGGC
>JBFIYM010000081.1:0-18891 GCA_041605395.1 Myxococcota bacterium
GAGCGGGTCGAGGATCCGGCTCTGCACGACCTCGCCGAGGCTCTGCCCCGTGACCCGCTCGAGCAGGACGCCGAGCGTCTTGTAGCCGAGGTTCGAGTACCAGAAGAACTCGCCGGGCGGCGCGCTCGTGGCGGACTGGCGGAGCGCCCAGACGTCGTAGAGCCCGTGCGGCGCGAGGTCCGTCCCGCGGATGATGCCTGCGGTGTGGTTCAGCAGGTGATGCACCGTGATCGGCGCATGCTTCGACTTCACGCGGAACCACGGGAGGTACTCGGTCACCGGCGCCTCGAGGTCCAGGCGTCCCTCCTCGCGCAGCTGCAGCAGCGACATGCTGGTGAAGGGCTTGCCGAGCGAGCCGATCTCGAAGAGGGTGTCGGCCGTGACCGGCGCCCGGCTCGCGAGGTCGGCGTACCCGAAGCTCGCGACGCGGAGGAGCTTCTCACGGTCCGTGATCGCGATCGCGAGACCCGGAATGCCGAGCTCCTCGACCCAGCGCGCGGCGAAGGAGTCGATCGCTTCGAACGCCCGCGAGAAGTCCGTCATCGTTTCGAGGCGGACGCGCGGGCGCCGAGGCGCTCCTCGTTCTCGATGTGGACGGGCTCCACCGGCTCCGCCAGCTCGAAGCCGAACACGCGGGAGTAGAAGTAGAGCTCCGCCTCGAGCGTCCGCCGGATGTTCTCGGCCTTGGTGAAGCCGTGCGCCTCGCCCTCGAACTCGAGGTAGGCGGTCGGGATGCCCCGCTTGCGCAGGACGTCGAACATCATCTGCGACTGGTCGGCGGGCACGATCGTGTCGTCGAGGCCCTGGAAGAAGATCACCGGGCAGGTCAGCTGCTCGACGTAGTTGATGGGCGAGCGTTCCTCGTAGCGCTTGCGATAGAGCGGGTAGGGGCCGACGAGGCCCACCAGGCTGTGCGTGTCGAACTTGTGGATGCCGTCGAGCAGCGCCTCGAGGTCGCTCACGCCGAAGTGGCTGGCGCCGGCCTGGAACAGGTCGCGGAAGGTCATCGCGGCGAGCGCGGTGTAGCCGCCCGCGCTCCCGCCGGTGATGGCGAGACGCTCGCCGTCGACGTCGCCGCGAGACACCAGGAAGCGCGCGCCGTTGCTCGAGTCGTCCACGTCGACCACGCCCCACTCCCCGATCAGACGCTCGCGGTAGTCGCGCCCGAAGCCCGTGCTGCCGCCGTAGTTGACGTCGAGCACCGCGAGGCCCCGGCTCGTCCAGTACTGCGTCCAGAGGTCGAGCTCCATGGTCGCGGCCCCGGTGGGGCCGCCGTGCACGGTGACCAGGAGCGGCGGCTTCTCCCCCGCTGGCGCCACGAAGTCCCGATTCGTGGGGGGGTAGAAGAACGCGTGGGCGGTCTTCTCGTTCTCGGTCGGGAACTCGATGGCCTCCGGCGTCGAGAGGTAGCCCGGGTCGAGCGAGAGCTCGCAGGCGGTCCGGAGCACCGTGAGCTCCCCGCTCGCGAGATCGAGCTCGAGCATCGAGTTCGGCATCGAGGGCGCACCCGCGCCGAACACCACGCGGCCGGGCGCCACGCGCAGGTCGGCCCAGCCCATGGCGGTGTACGGCACCTCGATCGGCTCGAGCTCGCCTGCCTCGAGGTCGAGCCGACCGAGCCGCCAGACGCCATGTCGGCCGTAGCTGCAGATCGCGTGGCGGGCCGACTCGAAGCCGTACGCCCCCATCCCGATCCACCAGTACGTCTTCGCGAACTCGGCCTCCATGGGCAGGACCGGCTCGATCTCCTCCCCGCGCCAGCGGTAGAGGTTCCACCATCCCGAGCGGTCCGAGAGCAGGTAGAGCATCCCGTCCGGCGCCCACTCCGGCTGCCCAGCGGCCTCGGGCATGCCTCCGCACACCCGCGTCGCCGGCCCGAGCGCGCCCACGGCATCGAAGGAAGCCACCCACAGCTCGGCTCCGTCCCAGGGCATCGACGGATGGTCCCAGGAGACCCAGGCGAGCGAGCGGCCGTCGGGGCTGAGGCGCGGCGTCGCGTAGAAGTCGTTGCCCGAGACGAGCACGCCCGCGTCGACCCGCCCCTCGGCGTCGATGCTCACGATGGTGTTGACCGCTTCCTCGGCGCTGGTGGTGTGGTCCTCGCGCACCGCGATGACGCGGCCCCGGCCGCGGTCGACGACCATGGCGGCGTAGCGGAGGTCGCCTTCGGGCGTGATCGCGGTCGGCTTCTCGCCGGGTCGTTGTCGGTAGAGCCGATTGTCGTGCTCGTTGGAGAAGAACACGACGCCGTCGTCGACGGTGTAGCCGCGGGCGCCGTACTCGTGCACCGCGGTGCCGACACTGAAGCGGCTCGGCGTCACGTCCGCGGTCTCACCGTCCGGGGTGCGGCGCACGATGACGTTGCGCCCGCCCTCCGAAGGCCGCTGCTCGGCCCAGTAGGTATCCCGGCCGTCGAGCGCGATCCGGCCCAGCGCCAGGGTCTCGGCGACGATCGCGTCGGCGGTGATCGGCGACTTCCAGGAGCCGTACGGTGCGATGCTCCGCCCGGCCCGGCCGTCGCTAGCCATCGACCCGATAGACCCAGACCTGGTGCTGCACCTCGGGCTCGCCCTTCGGAAGCACCGCGACCGGGTCGGTCGTCTCGACGAGCGTCCAGCGACCCTGGGCCTCGAGCTCCGCCTGCACCTCCCGGAAGCCGCCGGCCTCGTAGACGTCCGGCCGCAGGGTGAACACGACGTGGCCGCCGGGCTCGGTGACCCGGACCAGCTCGTCGAGCGAGCGCGCCGGCGCGTGCCCGACGGTGAGAGCGCCCACGCTGACCACGCCGCCGAAGGAGTCGGAGGCGAAGCCGAGCGGCTCGCCCATGACCATGCGATGGAGCTCCTGGTAGACGCCCTTTCGGCGCGCCTGCTCCAGCATGCCCGGGGACAGGTCCATGGCCACGAGCTCCGTGTAGCCACAGTCGGCGAGTAGCTGGCCGACGAGCCCGGTGCCGGCGCCGGCGTCGAGGACGCGCGCGGTCTTCGGCAGGTAGCGGGCGGCGGTCTCGACGGCGAGGCGCGGCCCGATCCAGCCGAAGTCCTGGTCGAGGTCCTTCTCGTAGGTCGCCGCCCACTCGTCGTAGCGTTCCGCCAGCTCCTGCTCGTTCCGCGCGGCGTAGACCCACTGGACGACGTTCTCGGAGCGCCGGGTCAAGCCGTTCGTTCCCCCGTCGGCTTCCGGCACACGTATCGGGCCCAGCCGACCTCCTGGTTCCGGATGCAGCGCACCATCTGCCGGTAGGCGAACGAGAGCTTCCGGAAGTGCTCGTCGCCCTGCTCGGCGGCGGCCTTCTCGGCGAGCTCCGCGAGGCGCGTGTAGCTCGTCTCGAGGTGCCCCGAGAGGTCCTCGGCCTCCCGCACCTCGAAGCCGGCCTCGGCGAGCGCCTGGCCGTAGCCGTCGAAGCTGAAGTCCGTGTCGAACAGCAGGCGGTCGTACACGAACTCGCGGGCGAGGGCGGAGACGTCGGGCTTCGGCTTGATCAGGTCGTCGAAGACGAAGGTGCCGCCACGCACGAGGACGCGGCACGCCTCGGCGAGCGCCTTCTCCTTGTCGGGGACGTGGTAGATCGAGGCCTGGCTCCAGACGTGGCTGAACGTCTCGTCCGCGAAGGGCAGCTCCGTGATGGACGCCCGTTCGAAGCGGACCCGCTCGAGGAGGGAGCGATCCTCGCGCGCCAGCGAGTCCGTCGCGTTCTGGACGCGCACCCCGCTCAGGTCGACGCCGACGACGCGACACCCCGTCGTGCGGGCGAGCCACACGCTGGTGTTGCCGTTGCCACAACCGAGGTCGACCACCTCGGAGCTCCCGTCGAGCCGCGCGCTCCGCGCCATGATCTCGTTCAGGTTGGCGCAGGCCTTCAGGAAGTCGTCACCCGTGCTCTCGTCGAAGACGCCCCAGTGCAGGCTTCCCGCCTGGTCCCAGAAGCTCCGGTAGTGGCCGTCCTCGCTGTCGTAGAAGCGCCGTGTGTCTTCTTCGCTGAAGCTAGCCGGCATAGCTGCCGCCTTCGCTGGCCCCCTTCAGGTACTCGACGAAGCGGTTCTTCTCGTCGACGAGGATCATGCGCGGGGAGATCGGCTCGTCGGAGACCTGGAAGGAGAGGATGATGACGCAGTCGCCCTTGTCGCAGAGCAGCGCACCCGCGCCTTGCACCGAGACGGTTCCGGAGCCCGCTTCGCCGGCCAGCACGTAGGTCTCCCAGCGGTTTCCGTTCGTCACGTTGCAGATGAGGACCTTCTCGTACTCCCACAAGTCGGTCTTTTCCATCAGGTCGCGGTCGATGACGACGCTTCCGATGTAATTTGGATTGTTGTCGGTCACGTAGGCCCGGTGGATCTTGGACCTGAGGACTAGACGCACTCGCTGTCTCCGATCTTCTTGATATGGCAGACACGTGCTGCCCACCCGCGGCGCGTCGTCGTCGTCTTTCGACGCGAGCGCCGGCTCCCCGATCCGTCGGATTCGCAGCGCGACCCGACGGGCCGCCTCCGGTCCCTCCGGGAGGGGCGCGCTCAGGGAGCGCGTGAATACATACAATAAGCGAGACGCTTGGGTAGTGTGGCGTCGAACGGCGACCACCGTCCGTCGGGCGCTGGGCGGGCCGCGAAGGGCGCCAGTCGGCCTCTGCCGCCCAACCGCGGGCGTTCCGCCCGCCGTGTCCTGCGGGGGCCCCCACCCGAGGAGGGGCCGGGATCACGCGGTCGAGGTGCGCCGCGTCGCTCCTCGCGCCCGCCGGGCGGCCGCCGCCGCGCCGCTCGCCAGGACCGCTGCGCTAGGCTGAGTCGGTTGCGGCCCGGCCTGCCGGCTGGCCACAGGGAGGGGGGGCGATGCCCGCGAGCTACGACCTGGTGCTCTCGAGCCCGTTCAGCAACTACGACTTCTTCGGCCACAAGCTGGAGGAGCTCTGCGGGAAGATGGGGCTCAGCTTCTTCCTCGTCGACGACGTCTGGATCCACGACTTCCTGCGGAAGTACCAGGCGGGCGAGGTCACGGTGAAGGTGCTGCTCGACCTGACCGCCAACCAGCAGCTCCCGAACGACCCTTACACCCTGCTCGCCCACGCCGTGAAGCGCCGGGGCGGCCGGGTCATCGACGACCCGGACAAGACGGCGCAGGCCGCCCACAAGGGGCGCTTCCACCAGAAGCTCGTCGCAGCCCGGGTCCCCGTCCCGGAGACCGTGGTGGTGCCCCGCGCCGAGATCGCCACCTTCAAGATCGACGACGAGCTGAAGCGCCGGATGGGCGTGCCGTTCGTCGTGAAGCCCGCCTGGGGCGACTCGGGCGTCGGGGTGAACGTCAACGGCACGTCCGAGGCCGACCTGCTCAAGTCCGCGGAGGAGTGCCCGAACTCGGACGCCTTCCTGATCCAGAAGCGGCTCGTGATGAAGGACCTCGGTCGCCACAAGGGCTGGTTCCGCATGTTCCACATCTGCGGCACGGTCATCGCCTGCTGGTGGGACCCGGAGACGCACGCGTACCACATGGTGACGCCGTCGCAGATCAAGCAGTACAAGCTGAACCCGCTCCGGCGGGCCATGCGGGCCATCGCCCGGCTCTCGGAGATGGAGAAGTTCAGCGCCGAGATCTGCGTCCACGAGGACGGCAAGCTCTACGTCGTGGACTACCTGAACGCCGATCCGGACATGAACCCCCAGTCGTTCTACGACAACGGTGTGCCCGACGAGGTGGTGCGTCACATCGTCTGGCTCCTGTTCAACGAGGCCATGCACACCGTGAAGCGCGGCCAGGGCTTCTTCGACCAGGAGCTGCTCGAGTCCGAGGCGGACGCGGATTGGCTCGAGCAACGGAAGCGCGAGCAGGCCGAAGCCGCGGGCGCGAGCTAGCGAGGGCCACCCGCACCGGGGCATGCAACCGTCCGCTGCGCTCCTGGCGAGCTTCGGCTTCTTCCTCGTCCTCTTCCTCGCCATCGGCGGCGTCGCGGCGCGGCGCAGCACCGGCAGCGAGCGCGACTACCTGCTCGGCGGGCGCAGCTTCGGGCGTTGGACGGTGGGCCTGAGCGCCGGCGCCACCGGCAACACCGGATTCATGCTCCTCGGCGCCGTCGGCAGCGGCTACAGCCAGGGGTTCGGCGCCATGGCCATCGTGCTGGGCTTCCTGATCGGCGAGCTCGTGTTCTGGACGTTCCTCGCCGAACGCGTCGCGCGCGCGACCGAGGCGAGCCAGGCGGAGACGGTGCCCGAGCTCGTGACCCATCGGCTCTCGGGTCACGCCGCGGCGCGGGTCCGCTCGGTGACGAGCGTGCTGATCTTCGTGTTCGTCGGCGCCTACCTCGTGGCCCAGCTGTCGGGCTCGGCGAAGATCCTCGACGTCCTGTTCGGCCTGAGCCAGACCGTGGGCGTGCTCCTCGCCCTCGGGGCCATCCTCGCCTACTGCACGACCGGGGGGCTCCGGGCGTCGATCTGGACCGACGTGGCGCAGGCGATCATCATGGTCTTCATGGCGGTCGGGGTCACCTCGGCCGCGCTCTTCGAGCTGGGCGGCTTTGCCGCGCTCGGAAGCGGGCTGGCCGCCGTCGATCCCGCGCTCGCGAGCCCGACCGGAGGCGCGCCGCTCTCCTTCCTGGCCACGACCCTCGGCTTCGCGGCGATCGGCGTCGGCTTCGGGCTGAGCCAGCCGCACGTGACCATCCGGCTCATGGCGGGCAAGAACGTCGACGAGGTGAAGAGCGCGCGTTGGATCTACCTGGGCTTCGTCTACCTGACGCTGTCCCTGATGGTGGTGTTCGGCATCTGCTCGCGCCTCCTGCTCGAGGGGCTCGCGGACCCGGAGCAGGCGCTGCCGGCCTTCACCTCGACCCGCTTCGATCCCTGGGTCGTCGGCCTGATCCTCGCCGGCATGTTCTCGACGATCGCGTCGAGCGCCGACTCCCAGATCCTGGCGTGCTCGAGCGCCATCGCGCGCGACTTCTCGCCGGCCTTCGATCGCACGATGACCGCGCGGCTCGGCATCCGCTACCAGCAGGCCGCCACCTTCCTGACCGGGATCGCCGCGGCGCTCGCGACCATCTACGTCTCGTCGACGGTGTTCGACATCGTGCTGTTCTCGCTGTCGGTGCTCGCGGCCTCCGTCGGCGCCGGCATGTTCGTCTCGGTCCTCGGTCGGCCCACCTCGTCGCTGGCGATGAGTCTCGCCATGGTCACGGGGGTGGGCGTCGCGCTCGTCTGGCGCCAGCTCGGGCTCCACGAGGGGCTCAGCGACGCGGTGCCCGGCTTCCTGGCCGCCGTGGCGACCCACGAGCTGGTGGGCCGCCTGCGCGCGGGTGGGACGCGCCTGCCCGTGGCGTAGGCCCGGCCCTTCCTACGCCAGCGAGCGCAGCAGCGCGCGGATCGCGTCGGGGCCGGCGAGCCGATGGCGCGCGTGGCTCGGACGATCCGCTCCGATCAGGATGGTCCAGGCCTCGGCGGGCATCACCTCGAACATCTCCTCGTCGGTCGGATCGTCGCCGGTGGCGAGCACGAAGTCGTAGCGCGGCTCGCGGCCGAGCCACGGCTCGGCGGCCCGCCCCTTGCCGATCGCGCCGTCCTTCACCTCGATCACCTTGCTGCCCTGGAGGACCACGAGCCCACTGTTGGACAGCATCCCCTCGAGCCCCTCTGCGAGCTGCCGCGCTCGCAGCTCGCCGAGGTCGGGCGGGGCCTGCCGGTAGTGCCAGGCCAGGGAGGCGGCCTTCTCCTCGATCATGGCGCCCGGGGTCCGGTCCACGAAGAGCTCGAGGAGCGGACGCAGCTTCGGCTTCCAGCTCGCCTCCGCGGCGCCGACGCTCTGACGCCACGTCGGGTCGGAGCGGAGCCGGACGACGGCTCCGTGCTCGGCGACTAGGTCCGCTCCGACGTCGCCCAGCCAGGCCTCGAGGGTGGCGCGATCGCGACCGCTGATGATGACCACCGTGTTCCGGGGGTTCGCCGAGAGCGATCGCAGCAGATCGAGCAGCGGCGGGTCGGGCGCCGCCTCCTCGGGTCGCGGCGCGAAGGGGACCATCGTCCCGTCGTAGTCGAGCAGCAGCAGGCGGCGCTCACTCGCGCGATGCGCGTCGAGCAGCGCCTCGAGGGCCGCACCCTCGAGGGGCTCGTGGCCGCGGCCCTCGAGACGCGCGGGCTCGAGCTGGGTCAGGAAGTCCTCGACCCAGCGGCCGACGTCGTAGCGCCGTTGTCGCTCGAGCAGGCCCCGATTCCGGCGCCGCTGCTCGTCCTCGGGCATCTCGAGCGCGCGCTCGAGCGCTCGGCACACCTGCTCCTCGTCGTGGGGGTTCACGATCAGCGCCTCCCCCAGCTCGTCGGCGGCGCGATAGAGCGCGACGAGCCGCTCGAACGGCAGGTTCCGGTAGAGATAGAGGATGGGCGTCCAGCCGGACTCGCCGAAGCGTCCGTTGACGCGGCCGACCAGCTCGTCGACCTCTCGCTTCAGCGCCTGGTACTCGGGGACGCCGGTGCGGGAAGGCACGGTGAGCGCGATCAGCGTGACCTTCTCGTGCCAGTGCGGATTGCGCTCGAGGAAGCGCTCGAAGGCGCGGAGCCGCTCCGGGATGCCCTTGGTGAAGTCGAGCCGGTCGACGGTCAGGACGATCCGCTTTCCCGGATTCTCTGCGAGCAGACTCAGCCGCTCGGCTTCGACCTCCGGGTCCTCCCGCGCCGCACCGAGGCGGGCGACGTCGACGCCGAGCGGGAAGCTGTCGATGCGCACGAGCCGATCCCCGACCCACACGCGTCCGAACTCGTGCTCCAGGCCGAGCAGTCGCAGCAGGCTGCTCTGGAAGTGCCGGGCATACGCGTGGCTGTGGAAGCCGATCACGTCGGCGCCGAGCAGACCCCGGAGGAGCTGCTCCCGCCAGGGCAGCATGCGGAAGATCTCCGAGGAAGGGAACGGGATGTGCAGGAAGAAGCCGATGCGCGCCTTCGGAAGCGCCTCGCGCAGCAGCTCGGGCAGCAGCAGCAGGTGGTAGTCGTGCACCCAGACGCGCGCGTCCGGGGGCGCGATCTCGACGATCCGGTCGCAGAAGCGCCGGTTGACCTCCCGGTAGGCGTTCCACTCGTCTTCCTCGTAGTGGGCGTGCTGCGGGAAGTAGTGGAACAACGGCCAGAGCGTCCCGTTCGAGAAGCCCTCGTAGTAGGCATCGAAGAGGGCTTCCGGTACGAACAGCGGCGTCGCGTCGTAGTCCTTGGCCAGATGGCTCGCGATCGAGGCGCGTTCGTCCTCGCGCTCGACGTAGATTCCGGGCCAGCCGAGCCAGCGCGGCTCGACCCGCTGACGGGCTCCCTCGAGCGCCGTGACCAGCCCGCCCGGCGCGGGCAGGTACTCGAAGCCTTGCGACGTCCGCCGCACCTGCACGGGGAGCCGGTTGGAGACCACCAGGAGGCTGCGTTCAGCGGGCACGGCGATGGCGCCCTCCCGAGCTCACGGCGCTGGGGTCCGGTGCTCGCGCGCCCCACGGTAGTGCGCGCGCGAATGCCGGGAGAAGAACTCCCAGATGACGTCGTTGCCGAGCGGCCGACCGGCGGCCGCGGGCCAGGCGTGCCCGCCGGCCCAGCTGCAGTGCACCACCTCGGCGCCGGAGGTGCAGTGGTCGCGTTCGATGCAACGCAGGCCCAGGACGCCATCCCAGGGCGTCGCATGAGGCCCGGCACTCGCGTCGCAGCCCTGGCTCGCCGGGCCGGCCCACGCGGCCATCACGGCCTCGGCCGACTCGTAGTAGTAGCCATCGGAGCTCACGCCGCCGCGCTGCGAGACGTCGACGTCCTCGCTCCCGGTGATGTTCAGCATCGCGAGCGGAGCCCGCGGCGCGCAGCCGAAGCCGCGCGCCAGCGTGCCGCCGACGGGCGCGATCGCCGCGAAGCGCTCGGGCATCTCGCAGCCGAGGCGATGGACGAACATCCCGCCGTTGCTCATCCCCGTGGCGTAGACGCGATCGAGATCGAGGCAGAACTCGCCCTCCAGACGATCCAGCAGCCGCGCGACGAAGCCGAGGTCGTCGTGACAGGACGCCCAGGTGCAGCGCGTCGGTTCGCCGCACTCGGGGGGATGAGGATACTCGACGGCGCTCTCCGAGCAGATCGGCCCCTCCGGGCCCTTGGACCGGCTGCCGGCAAGGTCGTTCCACGAGGTGACGAGCTGGCCGTCGGCGGCGAAGCCCGTGCCCTGGGGATAGACCACGACGAAGCCATGCGCGTCCGCGTGCCGGCTCAGTCCGGTGCCCGCCTCCTCCCGGGCCGCGCTCCCCGTGTAGCCGTGGAAGGCGAGAACCAGCGCGCTCGGGCGGCGCGCGTCGTAGCCCGGAGGCAGGTGCAGGAGGTACTCCCGCTCGAGCTCGCCGACCTTCATCGCGAAGGCGCGCGACTCCCCCACGGCCAGCGGCGGCGCCACGCCGCAACCCGCGCTCGGCCGGGCCGCAGGCGTCCGAGACGGGAGCGCTGCGGCGCACGCCAGCGCGAGCAGCGCCGGGGCGAGGAGCCAGGCCGTAAACGGAGCGGATGGCCGGGTCAGCGCGCGCTCACGAAGCGGTCGGCGACGGCGGCGGCCCACGGGGAGACGCTAGCAACCCGAGCGGCGCCTCCGGGCCGGCACGCGTATCCTGCGCGGGCGTGGGGGCGAGGCTCTTCGACCGCAAGTTCGGCGCCGACCTGCTGCGCGAGCTGCCGCGCGAGCCGGGCGTCTACCTGTTCCGCGACGACGCGGGCCGCGTGCTCTACGCGGGGAAGGCCAAGGACCTCCGGCGGCGGCTTGCGGACTACCGGAACGCCACGCGGCGCAAGGCGCACCGCAAGATGCGGACGCTCGTGCGCGAAGCCGCCACGCTCGAGGTGCAGCCGCAGGCGAGCGAGCAGCAGGCGCTGCTGCTCGAGAACCAGCTGATCCGCGAGCTGCGGCCGCCCTACAACGTCGACGGCGCCTTCAGCTTCCTCTACCCGGCCCTCGGCGTGGGCCAGCACGAGGGCCGCGTGCTGCTGGCGTTCACGTCGGGGCCCGAGGAGTGGAGCCACCTCGCGCTGCGCTGGTACGGCTGCTTCCGGTCCCGGCTTCGCGCGCGCGCGGCGTTCGACGCGCTGGTGGCGCTGTTCGGTCGCATCGGCCACCTGGAGCCGATGTCGCGGCTCCCAGAGGCGCCGCGTCGGCGCGGGGCGCGGCTCGAAGCGTTCCGCCGTGTGCCGGCGGAGCTCGCCGCCGCGGCGGACGCGTTCCTCGCCGGCGACTCGACCGATCTGCTGGCCGAGCTCTTCGAGCGCCTGCTCGAGAGCCCCCAGGCGCGACGCGAGGCGGCGGACGTGGAGGAGGAGCTGCGCACGCTCGACGCCTTCGCCCGCGAGGACGTCGCCTCGCTCCGCCGGGTGCTCCGGGCGACGGGGCGCTCGGGCTACGTGTCCGCCGAGGAGCGCGACGCACTCTTCATCCGCGCGCGGCATCGCTGAGGTGGGGCCGCCGGGCCGCACCTGACCGGGAGGTATCCGTGGAGCCCCTAGCAATTCTCTGCGTTCTGCTCGGCGTCGTCATCATCGCGGTTCGCGCGCCGTTGATCTTCGCGCCGCGCGCGACGGTGCGCCTCTTCGACCGACTCATCGCCACGAATGCCGGCGTCCGGGCGCTCGGCCTGTTGATCGGGCCCCTGGCGCTGGCGCTCGTCGTCCTCGCGCGCGGGGGCGGGCTGCTCGAGGGAGTGCTCCAGGCCCTCGGCTGGCTGTTACTGGCTGCGACGCTCTGGCTGCTCGCCGCGCCTGCCTCCTATCGGCGCGTCGCCCACCGCGTACTCGCCCACTTCGAGGAGTCCGTCGACATGGCGATCGTGAGGATCCTCGGCTTCTTCGCGTCGGCGATCGGTGCCGGCCTGATCTACCTGGGGATCATCGTCCTTTGAGCGAGGGCTTGCTGGCGCCGCCGAGCGGGCCGACGAAGCCGGCTTCCCGACTCCGGGGAGGACCGCGGGTGAGACGTTACGGGGAGGAACACGGATGAAGCGTCTCGAGGAGCGCGTCGCGCTCGTGACGGGCGGCGGGCAGGGCATCGGCCGGGCGATCGCGCTCGCCTTCGCGCGCGAGGGCGCCCGCGTCGCCGTGGCCGACGTGAACGAGGCGACCCTCGCCGAGAGCCTCGCGGCGCTGCGCGCACTCGGCGCCCGCGCCCACGCGGTCCACTGCGACGTCGGCCTGCCCGGGGACTGCGCGCGGGCCGTCGAGGAGACGGTCCGGGAGCTCGGCGGGCTCGGCATCCTCGTGAACGCGGCCGCCTGGGCGACGCCCGGCGTCGGGATCGCCGAGGTCGGCGACGAGCTCTACCGCCGCACCCTGGACGTCTGCCTGGGCTCGACCCTCTGGACGATGCGCCAGGCCTTCCCGCACCTCGAGCGGAGCGGCCACGGCGCCGTGATCAACTTCGCGAGCAACGCCGGGACGGAGGGCATGGCGGGCAACGCCGTCTACGCGGCGGCGAAGGAGGCGATCCGCGGCCTCAGTCGCTCGGCCGCCAAGGAGTGGGGGCCGCGCGGGATCCGCGTGAACATGATCCGCCCGATCGCGGCCTCACCGAGCCTGCGGGCCTGGGCCGAGGCCAACCCGAAGGCGCTCGCGGCCCAGGAGCAGGTCATGCCGCTCGGCCGCCTCGGCGACTGCGACGACGACATCGCTCCGGTCGCCGTGTTCCTCGCCAGTGACGAGTCGCGCTACCTCACCGCCGCGACCCTCCCCGCCGACGGCGGCGCCGGCATGGAGCGCTAGCTCCGAAACACGGCATTTCGGTCCGAAGACGGGTTGGGGTGGGCTCCAGCGAATGGCTCGCCCGCCTCACTGGCCAGGCGACTCGCGTGGACCTGTGCCGTCGACTCTCGGTAGCCCCGGTGCGCGGCTGGCTGCGCTTGATTTCGCTTCCGCCCACCCCAACCCGTCTCCGCGCGCGCGTCCGCCCGTCACTCTTCCATCCACGCGAGCATGCGGTCCACCAGCTCCTGCGGCCGGTCCTCCTGGATGAAGTGGCTGCCGCCGGCGATCCTTCCGTGGGGCTGGCCCTGCGCGCCGGGAACGCGCTCCTGCCAGACGGCTTCGAGGCCGTCGGTCACCGGGTCGGCGTCGCCGAAGGCCGTCAGGAACGGCTTCTCCCAGTGGTCGTAGACCTCGCGCATCACGCGATCGTTCTCGCGGAGCTGGCTCGGAACGAGGTACGGGAAGATGCGCGCCCCGGCGAGATGCGTCTCGTCCGGGAACGGCGCCGCGTAGCCGGCCAGCTCCTCGGGCGAGAGCGCTCGCGTGGTCCCCGTCTGGAACAGGGAGGCCGTGTCGAAGCTCGAGGTCGTGCGCGCGTAGGCGACCCAGCGCGTGAAGGAGAAGTCGGAGTCGATGCCCCCGAGCGACTCGACGGTGCCCTCGCGCCAGACGGCGAGCCGGAAGAGCGGGTAGCCGAGCCAGCCCGCGATCCCGCCCGCGGCCGGGAGACCGGTGTTCGAGATCATGATCCGCGCGAAGCGGTCGGGCTCCTCGGCGACGACACGGAGCCCGATCAGCCCACCCCAGTCCTGGCCGAAGAACGTCGCGTCGCGGAGGTCGAGCGCGCGCACGAAGGCGGTCATCACGTCGACGTGCATCTGGTAGGAGTAGTCGCGCTGGCGCGTCGGCTTGTCGGATTTGCCGAAGCCGACCAGGTCCGGCGCGACGACCCGATGCCCCGCCGCTGCGAGCGGCGGGATCATGTGGCGGTAGAGGTAGCTCCACGAGGGCTGCCCGTGCAGGAGCAGGATCGGCGCGCCGTCGCGCGGCCCCTCGTCGACGTAGTGGATGCGATAGCCGAACACCTCTTCGGTGTGGGGTGAGAAGGGGTAGTCCGGGAGATCGGCGAAGCGTGCCTCCGGCGTTCGCACGACCTCGCCGGGGCTCCACTCGGGCGACGACTGGAGCGAGACCACCGCGACGAGGCCGACGGTCAGCACCGCGAGCAGGACGATCCCCAGGATTCTCATGCCGAGCCGCCTTTCTCCTTGGTCCGTGCCTGGGCCGCGCGGCGGGCCTCGCCGGCCTCGCGCAGCCCCTCGGTGCGCGCGGGGTCGACCCGCGCATAGCGTTCCTTCCAGGACGCGTCGTCGCTCCAGCGGAACGGGCTCTGCACCGTGGTCCGCGGCAGCGTGGCCGTCTCGAGCAGGTCGAGCGCATGGCCCACGATGGCGCGCTGCATGGCGCGGTCGTAGGGCACGCCGCAGGGGTTCCCGAGCGGAAAGTCGCTGAACAGGAAGCGGGCGACGCCGCACTCCTCGACGATGTCGCGGGCCGAGCCGATCACGACGGTGGGGAGGCCCGCGGCCTCCAGCTGTCTCGCGACCAGACTCACGGTCTGGTGGCAGACGGGTCACAGGGGGACGAGGAGGGCGACGTCCGCGGCGTCCTCGCGCAGGCGGCGCAGGATCTCCGGGGCGTCCTCCTCGACGTTCCGGCGCTGGCTGTAGTCGGTCGGGACGCCGTGGAAGCGCGGCGCGACGGAGCCGATCCGTCCGCTCGCGACGAAGGAGCCGAGCGCCGCGAGCGGCAGGAACGACTCGACGTCTTCCGTGTGCGTCGCCTCCTTGTCCCAGGAGAGGTGGTCGGTGAAGAGCCGCTCCGGCGCGGGATCGACCGGGCCCGACCACACGGCCTTGCCGGCGCGCAGGGAGCCCGGCCGGGCGTGCGTCCCGGGCGGGCTGGCGGTGGTGACGACCGCAACGCGGCACGTGGCGAGGGGCTTCGCGAGCGGGGCGAAGGGCACCTCCTCGTGGTGCGCCCACTGGTAGGGCCGCTCGTAGCCGAGCGCGGCGTAGAACTCGCGGGTGCGATCGATGTAGCTGACGAAGGTGCGATGAGCGGTCGTCACGTGGGTCCGCCGTGGCTCGGGGGACGACGATAGCCCCTCCGCGGCGCGCGACTCGCTAGCCCGTGAAGCCGGCCAGCAGCAGGCCGGCGCTCACCGTCCCGACCGTGAGCGCCGCGACCAGCCCGACGAGGAGCGGCCGGAGGCCGAGCTTGCGGAGGCGTCCGAGGTGCGTGCCGAGCCCGACCGAGGCCATCGCGAGGGCGAGCAGCCCCGTCGACGCGGTGGAGATGGCGTCGATCCCGCGCTCCCACTGGGCCGCCGTGAGGAGGCCCCCGAACGGCGCGTCGCCGCCGGCGTCGCCCGCGCTGCGAAGCAGGGTCATCGCCACGAAGCCGAACACGAAGAGCGGCACGGCCTCCTGCCACTTCGGGCGCGGCACGCCCGACGCCGGGCGGCCCCGATGGTGGAGGACGGCCATCAGCGGGATCACGGCGACCATGAAGAGGTTGCGCACGAGCTTGGTGACGGTGGCGACGTCGAGCGCCTCGGGCGCCCCGAACTGCTGCACGTAGAGGAGGCCGGCGCCGGCGACCTGCGCGGTGTCGTGGATGGCGGTACCGAGGAAGTAGCCGGCGAGCGTCGCGTCGCCGGCGAACAGCCCGTTCGCGACGAAGGGGTGGAAGACCAGGGCGAGCAGGCCGAAGGCGGTGATGCAGCCGACCGCGTAGCTGGTCTCGTCCTCGTTCGCGCCGATGGCCGGGCCCGTGGCGACGATCGCCGTGTTGCCGCAGATCGCGGTGCCGACCGCGATGAGCGTGGCGAGCCGGCCGGGCAGGCCGACCTTCCGGCCGACCCAGGTGACGAGCACGAGCGCCGTCGCGATGCTGGCCACGACGATCGGGACCGCGCTCCAGCCGATCGCGCCGGCCGCGCCCAGGCTGAGGCGGATGCCGAGCAGGGCCACGCCCACGCGGAGCAGGCGCTTCAGCGCCAGGTGGAGCCCGGCCTCGAACACCGCCGGCAGGCCGAGCGTGTTGCGGAGCGCGAGACCGAGCAGGATCGCCATCAGGATCGGGCTCAACGGTGAGCCCGCGAGGCCGAGCGCGTCGCCGACACCCGCGGCGAGGCCGGCGCCGATCCAGGCGAGGAGCGCCGCCAGGCCGACGCCCGGCAGGATCTGCCCGCCCATCTCGAGCCAGCCGTGGCCCTGCGCGCGCCAGCCGCTGCGGGCCGCGCTCTCGTCGGGCGTCTCGGCGGGGTCGAGCCAGTCGGGGACGCCCTCCATGCTGCCGACGAAGCGGAACAGCTCCGGGTTCTGGTACGGGTTCCGCCGCGAGGGAGTGGGCGCCCCCGGCAGCGCCATCAGATGCCCATGCCCTGCCAGCGCTCGGCGTCCTGACGCCCGAGCGCCTCCATCGCTTCGGCCACCGGGCGCGCCTCGGCGGGCGGTTCCTCGATCAGGCCGGAGACGAGGTTCGCGGGCACGGCGACGTCGATCCGCTTCGGGTAGGCGAGGTCGAGGCCGGCCATGATCCGGACGAAGTCGCCCACGTCGCGCGCCAGGCCGAGCCGGGGGTTGTGGGCCTTCTCCTCGGCCACCGTCGACACAGTGCGCCCGCGGTAGTCGTGACCGGGGTAGAGCAGGGTGTCGTCCGCGAGCGTGAAGATCCTCTCGCGGACCGACGCGAACAGCGTGCGCGCGTCGCCCTGCTGGAAGTCGGTGCGGCCGCAGCCGCGGATCAGCAGCGCGTCACCCGTGAAGGCCATGCGCTCCGCGTGGCAGACGAAGCTCGTGCATCCGGCCGTGTGGCCGGGCGTCGCGCGGGCCTCGAGCTCGATGCGGCCGAAGCGGAAGACCTCGCCGTCGGCGAGCAGGCGGTCGGCGTTCTCGACGCCGGTCGCGGCGCCCACGACCACGCGCGAGCCGAGCGCTTCGCGCAGGCGGCCACCGGCGGTCACGTGGTCGGCGTGGACGTGGGTCTCGAGGGTGGCCACGAGCCGCAGCGAGAGCTCGGCGAGGAGCGTCCGGTCGCGCTCGAGCTGCTCGAGCACCGGATCGATCAGGATGGCCTCGCCGGTCGCGTCGTCGCCGAGCAGGTAGGTCCAGGTCGACGTCTCCGGATCGAGTAGCTGGCGGAAGCGCATCCAGGGTCCTCCGGATTCGATAGTATATGCATATTCGAATATTGCAATAACTGAATCTAGCGCGTAGGCTCGCCGGGATGCCCCGCCCCCGCCGCTCCCGCCCGCTGCTCTCCGAGGAGGCCACCCGCCTGGTCGCCGAGCGCTTTCGCGCGCTCGCCGACGCGAACCGGCTCAGGCTACTGAGCGTGTTGATGGAGGGGGAGCGCTCCGTCGGGGAGCTGGTGACGGCGCTGGGTCTCGAGCAGCCGACCGTCTCGCGCCATCTGGCCGTGCTGCGGCGACACGGCATCGTGGCGCGCCGCACCGACGCGAACCGGGCCTACTACCGGATCGTGGATCCCAGCGTCGTCACGCTCTGCCAGGTGGTGTGCGGCGGTCTGGCGGAGCGGCTGGCCTCCGGGCTGGGGGAGCTCCCGAGCCCGCAGGCGTGGCGCGGGACCGGTATCTGAAGCGCGGGGCCGGCGCGGCTTCAAGCGACCCTGCGAGACGTCCGATAACCGGGCGTGTCTTCCGCGAGCACGATCCACGAGCTGAAGACCCTGGTCCTCTCGTTCCACCCGGCCATCGTCTTCGACACGGTGGAGGAGGAGCGGGTGGAGGCGCTCGCCGACCTGGTGGGCGCCGAGCTCGACATCCCGGTGTGGACCTGGGTGATGACGCGCGGGCTGGTGCGGAAGCCGACGGCGCATGCGTCGGGCGAGACGCGCGATCCGACCGCGCTGCTGAAGCACCTGCGCTCGCTGCGCACGAGCGGGATCTTCCTGCTGAAGGACTTCGCGCGGCACCTCCAGGACCCCGCGGCCTGCCGGGCCTTTCGCGACGCGGCCCAGGAGCTCGCGCACGCGAACGCCTCGATGTGGGTCGTGGGGCACGGGCACCCGATCCCGGCCGACGCGGAGGCGCACGTCGTGCACTTCCCGATCGATCTCCCGACCAAGAAGGAGCTCGGCGAGGTGGTGACGACGGTCGTGCGCTCGCTGCGGGATCGGGCGAAGGCGCGCGTCGAGATCTCGCGCGAGGATCTCGATCGGCTGCTCGGCGCGCTGTCGGGGCTGACGCTCAACCAGGCGCGGCAGGTGGTGGCGCGCATGATCCTCCGCGACGGCGTGCTCCACGCCGACGACATCCCGGCCATCCTGACGGCGAAGGCGGAGATGCTCGGGAAGGACGGGCTGCTCGAGTACTTCCCGGCCGAGGACAACGCCTGGGAGCTCGGCGGCTTCGACGGGCTCAAGGCCTGGCTCGAGCGGGCCCGGGTCGGCTTCTCGCCGGAGGCGGCGGCGCTCGGGCTGCCGGCGCCGCGCGGGATCCTGCTCGCGGGCATCCAGGGCTGCGGGAAGTCGCTGGCGGCGAAGTTCGTGGCGCGGAGCTGGGGGCTGCCGCTCGTGAAGCTCGACGCGGGGAGCCTCTACTCGAAGTGGGCGGGCGAGAGCGAGCGGAACCTGCGGCGCGTGATCCAGCTCGCCGAGTCGATGGCGCCGGTCGTGCTCTGGATCGACGAGCTCGAGAAGAGCTTCGCGAGCTTCGGGTCCGGTGAGTTCGACGGCGGCACCAGCCAGCGCATCTTCGCGACGCTGCTCTCCTGGATGCAGGAGAAGAAGAAGCCGGTCTTCCTGGTGGCGACCGCCAACGACGTCTTCAAGCTGCCGCCCGAGCTGATGCGGAAGGGGCGCTTCGACGAGCTCTTCTTCGTGGATCTCCCGGGCGCGGCCGAGCGCGAGGCGATCTTCGGGATCCACCTGGCGCGCCGGAAGCAGGAGACGGCGCGCTTCGACCTCCCCGCCCTCGCCGCCGCGAGCGCGGGCATGAGCGGCGCCGAGATCGAGCAGGCGGTGGTGGCGTCCCTCTACCGCTGCCTCCACGAGAAGCGCCCGCTCGACGGGCAGATGCTCGAGGGCGAGCTCGCCCAGACCGTCCCGCTCTCCGTGACGCGCCGCGAGGACGTCACCCGCCTCCGCGACCTCGCCCAAGGCC
>JBFIYM010000082.1:0-18746 GCA_041605395.1 Myxococcota bacterium
CACCAGCTCGCCGGCGAGCGCGGACTGGAGGCCGTAGACGCGCGCGATGCCGTCACCGATCGAGAGCACGGAGCCGGTCTCGGCCACGTCGATCTCGCGGCCGTACTCCTTGATCTCGCGCTTCAGGATGTCGGTGATCTCGCCGGGTTTCAGTTCCACCCTATGACTCCGTTCGCCTTCGGCTCACTGCGCGGGCGCGCCGTTGCCTCGGCTGTCTGATTGCGGCCTCGGGGGGCGCGCCTCTTGCTGGAATTGCCTTGCCTTGTTCTTTCGTGCGCGACGGCTTTCCTAGCCGCGCTGGAGGTTGGCTCGCAGCTGGCGCAGCTGGGTGCGCAGGCTGCCGTCGTAGACGAGGTCGCCGACCTTTGCGATGGCGCCGCCGAGGAGGCTCGGATCGACTTCGAGCTCGAGCTCGATGTGGCCGCCGCTCCTGCGTTCGAGCGCGCGCTGGAGGCGTTCGCGTTGCGCGTCCGAGAGCGGGCTCGCGCTGCGCACGTGCGCCTTGGTCAGGCCGGCCGCCACGTCGGCCAGCCGCCCGTACTCCGCCTCGATCGTCGCCCACTCGACCAGGCGGCGCTGGTCCACCAGGAAGCTCAGGAAGTTCTTGAGCAGCGGGCTCGCCCGGAGACCCTCGGCAACGGCAGCGAGCACCGCGCGCCGCTCGCCGGCGGGGTAGAGCGGCTGGATCAGGACGTCGCGCAGCTCCGCGTTCTCGCCGACGAGCCGGCCCAGGCTCTCGACTTCCGCGCGCACCTCGGTCACGCGACCGGCTTCCTGGGCGAGCCCGAACAGCGCCTTGGCGTAGCGACGCGCTCCGCTGGTCCTCGCCATCAGGCGTTCTCCCGCTCGACGTCGCCGATGAACTCGTCGAGGAGGCGGGTCTTGTCGCCGTCGTTCACCTGGTCCTGGAGCAGCTTGCCGGCGAGCTCGACGGCGAGGTCCGCCGCCTCGCGCCGCAGCGCGACGCGCGCGAGCTGGAGCTCGCGGTCGATCACGGCGCCGGCCGAACGCCGGATGCGCTCGGCGGTCACCTCGGCGTCGGCCACGATGCGGTCGCGCTCGGCCTCGGCGGCGCGGCGCGTGCCGTCGCGGATGCGCGCGGCCTCGCGGTCGATGTCCGCGACCTTGGCGCTCCACTCCGCCAGCTTGCTCTCCGCCTCGGAGAGCAGCTTCGCCGAGCTCTCCAGGTTGCTCGCGATGCCGTCGCGGCGTTCGGCCAGATACGAGAGCACGGGCTTGCGCGCGAAGTAGACGATCACGCCGACCAGCAGTACGAGGTTCACGACCTGCCAGAACAGACCGCCGCCCTGCTCGCCGCCCGCCTCGGCGAACGCGGGGGACGCGAGCGCGAGCGCGAGGGGAAGAGCGGCGTGGGAGACTCGGCTCACGAGAGCGCCCGCCCGAGGACGCGGGCGGCGGCCTCGCGTGCGAGCGCGGTGCTCTCGGCGCGCAGGGTCGTGCGCGCCTCGTCGAGCGCCTCGGCCACCCCGCTGCGGGCCGTCGCCACCTCCGCCTCGGCCGCCTGGCGCGCCTCGGCCAGGATGCGGACCTGGTCACCGCGAGCGGCGTCGAGCGCCTGCTTGCGCACCTCGCCCGCCTGCTTGCGGGCCTCCTCGACGGCGGCGCGGTAGCGCCCGAGCGCCTCGTCCGCCTTCTTGCCGACCTCGGCGGCCCGCTTTCGGGCCCCCTCGATGCTGGAGCTGCGCTCGTCGAGCACGCGGAGAAGCGGCTTCAACACGAGATGATTCACGGGCACGATCATCAGCACGAACAGCGCCGCGAGCTGGAGCAGGCGGATCGGGTCGGGGAAGATCTCGAGCCCGCCTTCGGCCGCCTGCGCGGGCGATGCGAGCGCCAGCATCGAGCCGGCTGCCACGATCGCTCGCTTCGTCATCGCTCGACTCGTCTCCGTTCGCCCCTGGGGCTTCTTTCGCCTTCGGCTTGCTGCGCGCTTCGCTTTCCCGTGACTTCGCTCGCCGCGGCGCCCTGTGCGGTTCGCTTGCCTGGGACTTCGTGTTGCGACGCGGGGCCCGAAACTCGACCGGCCCGCGGTAGCGCGGGCCGGCCCGAGGCGGCGCCTATCCTCGCAAAACGGCCCGGAGTTTCAAGATGAACCGGGCTCTCCTCGGCCCTGGGAGCCCGTCCCGTCGCCCCGCGCGGCCGGGCCGGTCGTACAGCGCCCGAGCAGCCGGCCCCCCTCGGCGATCACCAGGCGCGGGGTCTCCACGTCGCCGCGGATGCAGCCCCCGGCGCGCAGCTCGACGCGCCGCCGCGCGAAGACGTCGCCCTCGATCTCGCCGGCCACGACGAGCTCGTCGACCTCGACGCGGGCCTTGGCCCGCGCTCCCGACGCGAGCACCAGGAGCCCGTAGCCGGCGATCTCGCCCGTGAGCTGGCCCTCCAGCTCGGCCCGGCCCCGGAAGGTGAGCAGGCCCTCGAACGCCGTGCCCGGGCCCAGGACGGTGGTGCCCTCGCCTCCCTCGAGCGGCTCGGCCACGGCCCCGGCGCTCACGCCCGCCGACCTTCGAGGATGCTGCGGGCCACCCGGTCGAGCTCCTCGGGGCCGTGGAAGTGGATCTCGATGCGGCCGTGCCCCTCGGCGCCCTCGATGCGAACGCGCGTCAGCAGGTGGGCCTGGAGCTGATCGATCAGGCCGCGCAGGTTGGGGTCCACCTTGCCCGCGGCCGGCTTCGTCTTCTCGCTGCGCTTGGCTCGGGGCGCCGCCAGCGAGCGCGCCAGGCTCTCGGCGGCGCGGACCGAGAGACCGTCGCGGGTGATGCGGTCGCGCAGGTGGCGACGCCGCTCCGGGTTCGAGAGCTGGAGCAGCGCCTTCGCGTGCCCCATCGTGAGCGTGCCGAGCTCGACGTCCTCCTGGAGCTCCTTCGGCAGCTCGAGCAGGCGCAGATGGTTCGCGATGCTGGAGCGATCGAGGCCCACGCGCTGGCCGACCTCTTCCTGTGTATGGCCACCGTCGAGGAGCGTGCGGAAGGCCAGCGCCAGCTCGATCGGGTTCAGGTCGCGACGCTGCACGTTCTCGACGAGCGCGACCTCGAGCAGCTCGCTCGGCTCGAGCTCCTGGACGACGGCGGGGATGGTCGCGCGGCCCGCGCGCTGCGACGCGCGCCAACGGCGTTCTCCGACGACGAGCTCGTACGGTCGCGCGGCACCGGGTTGCGAGCGGCGGACCACGACGGGCTGCAGCACGCCGTGGCGACGGATCGAATCGGCGAGCCTTGCCAGCTCGGCGTCGTCGAAGCGGCGCCTCGGCTGGTCGGGGTTGGGCGCGATGTCGGCGACCGCGAGCTCGGCGCCCGGCGATGCATCCTGTGCCTCGCTCGCGGAGCGCGGCGGGGGCGCGGCGGGGATCAGGGCATCGAGGCCGCGGCCGAGCGCGTTGCGTCGCGTCACCATGTCGACTCCTCCTACTTCGCTTCGTCGTGGATCGGAAGCATCGGCGGCTTGCGCTGCGCACGCGGATGGCGCGCGAGCAGCTCCTGCGCCAGGTCGAGATACGCGAGCGCGCCGCGCGACTGGATGTCGTAGAGCAGGATGGGCTTGCCGTGGCTCGGCGCCTCGCTGAGTCGCACGTTGCGCGGGATCGCGGTGCGGAACACGCGCTCCCCGAAGTGCGTGCGCACCTCCTGCTCGACTTGCCGGCTCAGGTTTGCACGCCGGTCGAACATGGTGAGCACGATGCCCTCGAGCCCGAGGCCCGGATGGAAGGCGGAGCGGATGCGCTCGATGGTGCGCTGGAGGCGGGCCAGGCCCTCGAGCGCGTAGTACTCGCCTTGTAGTGGAATCAACACGGATTGGGCCGCGACCAGGGCGTTCAGGGTCAGCAGGCCCAGGGACGGCGGGCAATCGATCAGGATGTAGTCGTAGAGGCCGAGGACCGGCTCGAGGGCGCTGCGGAGCCGGCTCTCACGCTCGGGAAGGCTCACGAGCTCGATCTCGGCCCCGGAGAGGTCTTCCCCCGCGGGGACAATGTGCAGGTGGGACAGCTCCGTGGGCGAGGCGGCGTCCAGGATCGGGGTCCCGGACTCGATCACGTCGTAGACGTGGCGGGCGGGGTTCGTGATGCCGAACGCGCTCGACGCGTTCGCCTGCGGATCCAGGTCGATCAGCAGCGTGGCGCGCTCCGAGGCTGCCAACGATGCCGCGAGGTTCACCGCCGTCGTCGTCTTGCCGACGCCGCCCTTCTGATTCACGACCGCGAAGACGCAGGCGGCTTCTCGGGCCACACCGGCCTCTTCGCGGCTCTCACCCCAGCTCATACGAGCTCCCAGGGACCCGGAAACGGGGGGTGGATACCATGACGCCGGAGCCGCGTCCACGCGTGTTCCACGTGGAACACCCCTGGGCACGGCCTCACGCCAGGGGCGTCGGGTCAGGCGTCCAGGATCAGAAGGGCCCGGCTCCGGTCCCGGAGCCGGTAGGGCCGGCGCGTCGCACCAGCCGGCAGCGCGCCCGCCGTCCTGCCCTCGAGCCCGATCACCCGGCCGCCAGGGCGCCGCACGAGCGGGAGGCCCAAGCCGAGCCATTCCGAGGCGGGCCAGGTCGCCCGCGAGACGGCCACGTCGTAGGGCGATTCCGGCCGGTGCGCCTCGAGCCGCTCCGGCAGCGCCGCGACCCGGCCTCCGAGGCCCAGCTCCCGGACCGCGTGGAGCAGAAACGCGCGGCGCTTCTGGCGAGGCTCCAGGAGCACACCCTCGGCATCGGGTCGTAGGATCGCCAACGCGAGGCCGGGCAAGCCCGCCCCGGAGCCGACATCGACGAAGCGGAAGGGGCCGGCCGGGAGCACGGGCAAGAGCGCCAGGGCGTCGGCGAGATGCTCGTCCGCGAAGGCCTCGGGCGCCCTGGCTCCGGTCAGGTTCACGCGCTCGCCCCACGCGAGCACGAGGCTCGCGTAGCGGGCCAGCGGCTCGAGTCCCACCGGATCCAGCGCCACCCCGAGCTCGCGGGCGAACGGGAGCAGCCGCGCCTCGAGCCAGGCGGCGCTCACGGTGGACCCGCCGGCCGGGTGTTCCACGTGGAACGCCCGCCTCGGGCGGCCTTCAGCCGCCCGAGGATTCGGAGGCCGAGCGCGCCTCCTCGTACTCGGGGGCGCCCTCGGGCACCACGAGCACCTGGCGGTAGCGGCCCTCTCCGGAGCTCATCGTGGCCACGCCCTCCGCGTCGCGGAGCGCGACGTGGATGCTGCGACGGTCGCGCGGCCCCATCGGGTCGAGCGCCACGGTGCGGCCCGTTTCGCGGGCCCGCTCGGCGGCTCGCTCTGCCACCCGCGTCAGGAAGCCTTCGCGGCGCTCGTGGTTGCCCTCGACGTCGATCACGATGCGCGGAGCGTCCTCACTGCGCCGTGCCGAGGCCTGGTTGGCGAGGAGCTGGATCGCATCAGGCGTACGGCCGTCGCCGCTCATCAGGCCCTGGGCGGCTGCGCCCGTGATCTGGAAGATCTCGGCGTTGTCCTGCTCGATGCGCTGGATCTGGAAGGGTCCGAGGTCCATGCGCTCGATCAGGCCCTTCACGTAGTCGCCGATTTCCCCCAGGGGACCCTCCGAGGTTCCGACGGAGGGCTCCGTCGGTGCAGGCGGAGGCTCGGGCGCCTCGTCGCGATCCCGGTCGAAGCGTTCGGACCGCTCCGATCGCTCTGGGCGCTCGGGCCGCTCGCGCCGGCCTCGGCCGCCGCGCTCGCGATCCCGGCCGCCGCGCTCGCCCCGGTCCCGGCCACCGCGCCCGCCCCGATCGCGGTCCCGGTCCCGGTCGCGACCGCCACGACCGCCGCCGTCGCCTCGCGTGTCGGGGCCACGCTCGCGGCTGCGTGTACGCGCCTCGGTCGGCTGCGCCACGACCAGCACGCGGGCGCCGAGCCCCGACACACCGGTCAGCGTTCGCATCGCGAGGCCATCGCGCTCGACGCCGAAGTAGCTGGTGGCCTTCGAGGTGGCTTCTTCCGCGTCGTCTCCGACGAACTCGCGGGCTTCAGACTTGGGGTCGTACATGCTTTGGTCCTTCGTTCGCCTCCGGCTCACTGCGCGCCGGGCTTCGCCCGGCTTGCCGTGGGGCTCGGTGGCGTCTTGGGGGATCGAGTCTGGGACTTCGTTCGCCTGCGGGCCTGGGACTTCGCTCGCCTTCGCGCCTGGGACTTCGCTCGCCTTTCGGCTCGCTGCGCGCCCGGCAGGGCCGGGCTTGCGGTGAGGCTTGGGAGGCGCACTTGCGCGCGGCAGGTCGGGGTTGCGGTTGGGGGGTCGTTCCGAGGTTGGGGGTTGAATCAGGTCTTGCTGCGGTTGGTGAGCATCTGCTGGCCGATGCCGAGCAGGGTGCTCACGAACCAGTAGAGCACGAGACCCGATGCGAATTGATAGAACATCACGGTGAACATCACCGGCATCACGGTGAGCATGATGCGCGCCTGGGCCGGGTCCATCGCCGTCGGTGTGAGCTTCTGCTGGGCGACCATGCTGGCCCCCATCAGGATGGGGAGCAACCGCACGGGGAGCTCGAGACCCGGGATCACGAAGAGCGCCTCGGGCCGAGAGAGGTCGTCGATCCAGCCCACGAAGGGCTGCTGCCGCAGCTGGATCGCACCCTGGAGCGCATAGTAGAAGCCGATGAAGACGGGGAGCTGGAGGAACATCGGGAGACAGCCCGTCATCATCGAGAGCGGGTTCACCCCGGCCTCGCGGTAGAGCGCCATCATCGCTTCGGACTGCTTCTGACGATCGTCGGGATACTTCTCCTGGATCTCCTTCATGCGCGGCTGCAGCACCGACATCCGCTTCATCGACTTCATCTGGCGCGCCATCAGCGGCGCCATCAGGAGACGCACGACGATCGTGATCAGGATGATCGCGATGCCGTAGTTCGGGATCACCTGGTGCACCGCCGTGAGCACCCAGGTGAAGAAGCGCGTCAGGCTCGGGAACCAGCCCTTCTGGATCGCCTCGTCGAGGTGCGCACCGACGTCGTCGAGACGGTCCGGCTCCTTGGGCCCGAGGTAGACGCGGTACTCACGGTCGAGGCGCCCACCGGGCGGCAGCTCGGCGCGCGCGAAGCCCAGCTCGACCAGCGCCAGCTCGCCGGGCAGCGTCGGTGTGAAGCGCGTGCTGGCCTCGCGTGGGTTGTCCGGCAGCAGCGCGGCGAGGAAGTAACGCGTCTGCGCGCCGGCCCAGTCGACGTTGCCCGTGTGTTGGGCGGGCTCCTCGGCAGCGCCCGGCCCCATGCCGAGGAACGCGGGCGGCGCGGAGACGAAGTACGTGGCGAGCTCACCGTCCTGGTAGCTCGCGACCGAGTACTCCTCGAAGTCGACGCTCTCGCGGCGCGCGACCGGCCACTGGGTCACGAAGCTCGAGCCCACCGTGGCGGCTGCGCCGTTCTCGATCTCGAGCCGCAGGCGGAACCTGTAGTCGCCATCGAACAGATAGGTCTTGCGGATGCGCAGGCCCGCCTGCTCGTGCGTGAAGACCAGCGTCTGCGGGTCGGGCTGCTCGGCCCGGTAGCTGGCGTAGGAGAGGTCGCCGAGACCGAGGCCGGTGAAGGGCGTGGCGAGGGCGATGCTGCCCGTCGGGCCCAGCGTGGTGATCTCCACCGGCGGCCGCCCGGGCTGGGAGGGATCGTCGTAGGCGAGGAGCGACCAGCGCACCAGGCCGCCGCCCCAGCTCGAGAACTCGGCATCCACCAGGTCGGTCCGGATGCGGATGCGCTCCTCCGGCGGCCGCTGCGCCTCGGGCTGCGCGGGCTTCGGCTCTGCGGCCGCGGCCGGCGCCGGCGCCATCGGCGCGACCGGGCTCGGGGTGGCCGCCTCGGGAGCCTGCGCGAGCTCGGGCGCCGCCGTCCCGGGCGGGGGCTCGGGCGGCCGCTGGCTCTCCGTGTACATCGTCCAGAGCACCAGGACCGCAAAGGACAGGCCCATGGCCAGGAAGAAGTTGCGATCCATCTAATCCCCGGGGGGTACCGGGTCGAAACCGGCCGGGTGGAAGGGGTGACAGCGGAGCAGGCGGCGAGCGGCAAGCCAGCTACCGCGGAGCGGCCCGTGCTGCTCGAGCGCGATCAGGGCGTACTGGGAGCAGCTCGGCTCGAAGCGGCAGCTCGGGCCGAGCCACGGCGAAATCACCAGGCGATACAGGTGGATGGGCAGGCTGATCAGCTGGATCCCGAGGCGCCGGATCATCGCGAAGCGAGCGCTCGCAGCTCTTCTCGGGTGTCGGTCCCCGCGAGCTCGGCGGCGCCCGCACGGGCGATCAGGACCCAATCGGTGTCCCGCGGGAGGCGCTCCCGTTGCTCCCGGAACCACTCGCGAATCCGCCGCTTCACGCGGTTGCGCGCCACCGCGTTTCCCACGCGGCGGCTCACGGCGAGGCCCAGGCGCGCCGCCCCGGCCTCCCGCGAGGGCGCAACGACCGCCACGAAATGGCGGCTGGCGCGGCGCTTGCCGTCGCGATTCACCCGGCGGAAGTCCCGCCCGTCCCGTAGGCGCGCCCCCCGCCGCAGCGTCGCGGCCACGGGCTACTTCGAGCCGACGCTGGGGTTGAGCCGCTTGCGGCCCTTCGCGCGACGGCGCTTCAGCACGTTGCGCCCGCCCACCGTCTTCATGCGGGCGCGGAAGCCGTGGGTGCGCTTGCGACGGATGCGACTCGGCTGATACGTACGCTTCATGGCAACGAACCCGTGGGTCGGAGCGGGTAGGTGCCCCGAAGGCGCGCGAACCTACCCCCGCGCCGGCGCCACTGTCAAGCGTCCTGCGAACGGCGCCAGGAGGCCGCCCCGCCGACGGAAAAGCCGCCTCTCCGACGCTGGTGAAGCCGCAATGGGTGGTAGAATCCCGACACGCCGACGGGGGGTTCGCGCGTGTCGCCCGACACCAGGGACGGGTTCGGACGGACCGGAATCGCTCGCCGTGCAGAAGCCTTGGCTCCGTTCTGGCGGCCTGGCCGGCGCCTACTACTACGACTCCGTAACTGATTCAAAGGAATCGAAGCCATGAAGCTCACCATTGCGAAGGCCGATCTGCAACGGGGCCTCGCTCGTCTCCAGGCGATCGTCGAGAAGCGCAGCTCGATGCCGATCCTCGCCAACGTGTTGGCAACGGCTTCCGGCAAGGGCGAGAACGGCAGGCTCGAGCTCGCGGCGACCGACCTCGAGGTGGGCATTCGCGGTGCACAGCCCGCGAAGATCTCGAAGGCAGGCGCTCTCACCGTGTCCGCACGAAAGCTCTACGACATCGTGCGCGAGCTGCCCGACGAAGCGATCCAGCTCGAGTCCACGAGCAACAACTACCTGGATCTCCGCTGCGGTCGCTCCCACTTTACACTCGCGGGAACCGACGCGGAGGAGTACCCGAGCCTCCCCGAATTCGCGCCCGAGCGCATGGTTCGTCTCCAGGCGGCGGTCCTCTCGCAGATGATCGAGGGCACCGTCTACGCCGCCTCCCTCGACGAGACCCGGTACAACCTGAACGGCGCGTTCTTCGAAGTCGTCCCGGAGAGCTCGCGCATTCGCATGGTCGCTACCGACGGACACCGCCTCGCCCTCATCGAGCGCACCGTTGCGCACGACGTCTCCGCGTTGGCGAGTGGTCTCATCATCCCGCGCAAGGGGCTCGCCGAGCTGAAACGGCTCGTCGACGAAGAGGACGCCGACGAGGTGGAGATCGGCTTCGAAGCGAACAACGGGCTGGTGCGGAAGGGCGACGTCACGCTCGTGATGCGCCTGATCGAAGGTGAGTTCCCGAACTACCGCCAGGTGATCCCGAAGCAGTCGGAGTACCATCTCACGCTTGCCGTGGAGCCCCTGGTGCGCGCACTGCGTCGCGTGGCACTGCTCTCTGCCGAGCACAGCCGCGCCGTGAAGCTCGAGCTCAGCGATGGGAAGATGCAGCTCTCGGCGCGTACGCCCGACCTCGGAGAAGCGCAGGAGGAGCTCGATGTCGACTATGCCGGCCCGGCCGTCGAGATCGGCTTCAACGCGCGTTACCTGCTCGATTGCCTCGGCGCGCAGGGCAGCAAGGAGATCCAGCTGGGTCTCCGCGACGGCGCCTCGCCGGTCGAAGTGCGACCCACGGACGACGCCGACAGCGTCGCCGTGGTGATGCCGATGCGCCTCTGACGGGGCCGTTCGGGGGCCATTCCACGGGTGTCCCAGAAGCCTCGCGTGGGGCCCCGAAAAAGCGTATAAGCTACTGGAATCGAAGGGGTTTTCCACCCCCACCCCCCCTTTCGGTAGGCGGGGGCTTTCGATACTCTCCGCGGGCTCACCCGCTGAGCCCAACCACCGCGGGTCGAGCAGAACCTGGCGTCCGAGGCGGACCGCACGAAGCGGCCGCGGTATGCGCAGGGCGGAGCAGCGGTGAGCTACGACGCGAGTTCCATCGAGGTGCTCGAAGGCCTCGAGCCGGTCCGCAAACGGCCGGCGATGTACATCGGGACGACCGGGCCGGACGGCCTGCACCACCTGGTGTACGAGGTCGTGGACAACTCGATCGACGAAGCGCTCGCCGGGTTCTGTCGCGAGATCTCCGTCACGATCCACGACGACAATTCCATCACCGTCGAGGACGACGGCCGCGGCATCCCCGTCGACGAGCATCCCACCGAGAAGCGACCGGCGGCGGAGGTGGTGCTCACGACGCTCCACGCGGGCGGGAAGTTCGACGAGAAGAGCTACAAGGTCTCCGGCGGTCTCCACGGCGTCGGGGTTTCGGTCGTGAACGCCCTCAGCGAGTGGCTCGAGCTGGAGGTGAAGCGCGACGGCAAGGTCTACACCCAGCGCTACGAGCGCGGGGACCCCGTCACCGAGTTCCGCGAGATCGGCACCAGCGACCGGTCGGGCACCAAGGTGGGCTTCAAGCCCGACGGCCAGATCTTCGCTCTGACGGAGTTCTCCTTCGACACGCTGTCGCAGCGCCTGCGCGAGCTGTCCTTCCTGAACGCCGGCGTGCGCATCCTGATCAAGGACGAGCGCACCGGGAAGGAGCACGACTTCTGCTACGAGGGCGGCATCGTCTCCTTCGTCGAGCACCTCTCTCGCGCGCGGCAGCCGCTGCACGCGCCGCCGATCCTGATCGCGGGAGAGCGCAGCTTCCAGACACGCGAGCGGACCGTTCCCGTTTCCATCGAGATCGCGCTCCAGTACAACGATTCCTACAACGAGGCGGTCTACGCCTTCGCGAACAACATCAACACGGTCGAGGGCGGCACCCATCTCGTGGGCTTCCGCACGGCGCTGACGCGCGCCATCGGCCGCTACATCCAGCAGCAGCAGAAGAACGGCAAGGGCAACGACGAGGCGGTCTCGGGCGACGACGTCCGCGAAGGCCTCACGGCCGTGATCTCGGTGAAGCTCGCGCAGCCGGAGTTCGAGGGGCAGACCAAGGCCAAGCTCGGCACCAGCGAGGTGCGAGGCCTGGTCGAAGGGCTGCTGTACGAGCGGCTGCTGCAGTTCCTCGACGAGAACCCGCAGGTGGCGCGCGCGATCGTCGCGAAGGTCGTGGACGCGGCTCGGGCGCGCGCGGCCGCCAGGAAGGCGCGAGACCTGGCGCGTCGGAAGGGCGCCCTCTCCGACTTCAGCCTGCCCGGCAAGCTGGCCGACTGCCAGGAGCGCGATCCGAGCCGAAGCGAGCTCTTCATCGTCGAGGGCAACTCGGCCGGCGGGACGGCCAAGCAGGGCCGCGACCGCGCCTTCCAGGCGATCCTGCCGCTACGCGGGAAGATTTTGAACGTCGAACGCGCGCGCCTCGACCGCATGCTCTCGAACGCCGAGATCCAGGCGCTCATCGCGGCGCTCGGCTGTGGCATCGGCGAGGACTTCGACGCCGACAAGGCCCGCTACCACAAGGTCATCATCATGACCGACGCGGACGTGGACGGAAGCCACATCCGCACCTTGTTGCTCACCTTCTTCTACCGCCAGATGAAGGGATTGATCGATCGCGGCTTCGTCTACATCGCACAGCCGCCGCTGTTCAAGGTGAAGCGCGGTCGCAGCGAGCGCTACGTGAAGGACGAGCCGACCCTCCAGGCCTACCTCCTCGACCTGGCGCTCGACAACGTGACCATCGAAGCGGCCGGCGGCGCCACGCTCGGGAGCGAAGCGGCGCGCCGCCTGCTCGAGGCGGCCAGCGAGTACAAGCGGCTGATCGAGCACATCGGCCTGCGCCGCATCGACCCGCGCGTGATCGACGCCGCGGCCCAGGCGGGCGCGCCGCAAGAGGCCGACCTCGCCGATGCCGCCGTGCTGGGTGGCCGCGTGCAGCAGGCGCTCAGCGACCGGCTCGATGCGCTCTACCCGGACCTGCGCGTGCTCTTCACGGTCGAGGCGGATCCCGAGCACGGGGCGCAAAAGCTGATCGCCGTGACGCGCCGCTCCGGCGTCGCGACGCGCACGGTGTTCGACGTCGAGCTGATGCGTTCCGCCGACATGCAACGGCTCCACGCCCTGATGCGAAGCGTCCGCGAGGCGGGCGCTCCGCCCTACCGGCTGGTGCAGGGACAGGCCGAAGCCGCCACCTCCGCGGCGACGCCGATCGAGACCCCGATCGCGCTGCTCGCCGAGGTGCTGGCCGTGGGCGAACGCGGCCAGTCGATCCAACGCTACAAGGGTCTCGGTGAGATGAACCCGGACCAGCTCTCCGAGACCACCATGCAGCCCGAGCGTCGCACGCTGCTGCAGGTCAAGATCGAGGATGCCGTCGAGGCGGACGTGGTGATCAGCACGCTGATGGGCGAGGAAGTCGAGCCGCGCCGAGAGTTCATCGAAGAGAACGCGCTCAAGGTCCAGAACCTCGACGTATGAGCAGGTTGCGAACCTAGTTCCAGATGAGCGACGAGAACGAACCGACCAGCGGCGGGGGTGACGCCTCGGGCCTGCCCGAGCCGCTTCCCGTCAACATCGAGGACGAGGTCCGCAGCTCGTTCCTCGACTACTCGATGTCGGTGATCGTGAGCCGCGCGCTGCCCGACGTGCGCGACGGCCTGAAGCCGGTCCACCGCCGCATCCTCTACGCGATGAACGACGAGGGGCTGCTCCCGAACCGCCCCTACGTGAAGAGCGCCGGCGTCGTCGGCGAGGTGATCAAGCACTACCACCCGCACGGCGACGCGCCCATCTACGAAGCCATGGCACGCATGGCCCAGGATTGGTCGCTCCGGTACATGCTGGTCGACGGCCAGGGCAATTTCGGCTCGATCGACGGCGACCCGCCCGCGGCCTACCGCTACACCGAGGCGCGGCTCCGGCCGATCGCGGTCGAGCTGCTTCGGGACATCGACCGCGAGACGGTCGACTTCGCGCCGAACTTCGACGCCTCGACCCAGGAGCCGCGCGTGCTCCCGGCGCGCTTCCCGAACCTGCTCGCGAACGGCTCGCAGGGCATCGCGGTGGGCATGGCCACGAACATTCCGCCGCACAACATCGCGGAGCTCGCCGACGCGGTGCACGTGGTCGCCAGCAACCCCGACTGCACGGTGGACGATCTGCTCGAGAAGCTGCCGGGGCCCGACTTCCCGACCGGCGCGCTGATCTGCGGCACCGAGGGCATCCGCTCCGCCTACGCGACGGGGCGCGGCTCGATCACGATGCGGGCACGCGCCGACTTCGAGGACACCAAGCGCGGCGGCCGCGCCATCGTGGTCACCGAAATCCCCTACATGGTGAACAAGGCGTCGCTGGTCGAGCGCATTGCCGAGCTCGTCAACGAGGGGAAGATCGACGGCGTCTCGGACCTCCGCGACGAATCCGACCGCACCGGCATCCGCGTCGTGATCGAGCTCAAGAAGGACACGCCGGAAGAGGTGGTGCTGAACCAGCTCTACAAGCAGACGCCGCTCCAGACCACGTTCGGCGTGAACATGCTGGCGCTGGTCTCGGGGCGCCCGCGCCTGCTCTCGCTGCGCGAGGCGATCGAGCACTTCCTCGACTTCCGCCGCGAGGTGGTGGCCCGCCGCGCCGCCTACGACCTGGCCCAGGCCGAGGCGCGCGCCCACATCCTCGAAGGCTTCACGATCGCGCTCGACCAGCTCGACGCCGTGATCGCCGTGATCCGCGCCGCCGCCGACGCGGGCGCCGCACGCCAGGAGCTGATGACGCGCTTCGGCCTCTCCGAGCGCCAGGCCCAGGCGATCCTCGACATGCGGCTGCGCGCGCTCACCGCCCTCGAGCGCCAGAAGGTGGCCGAGGAGCTCGCAGAGCTCCGCGAGAAGATCGCCGAGCTCGAGGCGCTGCTCGCGAGCGACGAGAAGATCCTCGAGGTGATCCTCGAGGAGCTCGACGAGATCAAGGAGAAGTACGCCGACCCGCGCCGGAGCGAGATCACCGGCGCGGTCGAGGGGCTCTCCACCGAGGACCTGATCGTCGAGGAGGACATGGTCGTGACCGTGTCCCACCTCGGCTACGCGAAGCGCAATCCGATCCACCAGTACCGGGCGCAGCGCCGCGGCGGCAAGGGCCTCCGGGGCATGCAGACGCGCGAGGAGGATTTCGTCGAGGCGCTGTTCGTGGCCTCGACGCACGCGACGATCCTGTTCTTCACGAACCGCGGCCGGGTGCACTGGAAGAAGGTGTGGGAGATTCCGCAGCTCGGGCGCGCGGCGCGCGGCAAGCCGCTCGTGAACCTGCTCTCGCTCGGCGAGGGCGAGAAGGTGCAGGCCACGCTCGCGGTGCGCAGCTTCGACGAGGCGGCCGAAGACTTCGTGGTGCTGGTGACCCGCAAGGGCGTCATCAAGAAGACCTCGGTCCCGGCCTTCTCGAACCCGCGCCGCGGCGGCATCATCGCGATCAACGTCGGCGACGACGACGAGCTGATCGCAGCGCGCCGCACCAGCGGCAGCAACGAGATCATCCTGGCCAGCAAGCGCGGCAAGTCGATCCGCTTCGCCGAGGGCCAGGTGCGGCCGATGGGACGCGCCGCGACCGGCGTGCGCGGCATGGACCTCGCCGAAGGCGACGAGCTGGTCGGGATGGAGATCCTCTCCCCCGAAGCCACGGTGCTGACGGTCACGGCGAACGGCTACGGCAAGCGCACGCCGCTCGACGACTACCGGATCCAGAAGCGCGGCGGCATGGGCATCATCACGATCCGCACCAGCGCCCGGAACGGCGAGGTGATCGGGATCGCGCAGGTGGTCGACGACGACGAGGTCATGCTGATCACGAACGGCGGCAAGGTGCTGCGCTGCCGCGTCGCCACGATCAGCACGATGGGGCGGGCCACCCAGGGCGTGCGGCTGATGGAGCTCGGCGAGGGCGAAGCGCTGGTGGCGATGGCACGGCTGGCGGACGAGGACGCGGGGGAGGGAGAAGCCTAGAGCCGCGAACGAGGTGGCCAGGCCGCGCTTCCTGCTGCGCTTGATTTCGCCTCCGCCGGTCGCCGGCTCGCCCGCGTGACGTTGGGGCGGCTGCGCAAGCTAGGATCTTCTCGTGAGCGCTCGCAGGACCAGAAGGCCGAAGCCGAAGGGCGCGAAGTCGCGGGCGCTCATGCGGCGGGCAGAGCGGGTGATTCCGGGTGGGGTGAACAGCCCGGTGCGGGCCTACCAGGCGGTCGGCGGGGCGCCGCCGTTCATCGCGCGGGGGAAGGGGGCGCACGTCTGGGACGTCGACGGGCGGCGCTACGTCGACTACGTGGGATCGTGGGGGCCGCTGATCCTGGGGCACGCGCACCCGGCGGTGGTCCGCGCGGTGGAGCGCGCGGCGCGGCGCGGCACGAGCTTCGGGGCGCCGACGGCGGGCGAGGTCGAGATCGCGGAGCAGATCGCGAAGGCGCTGCCGTCCGTCGAGATGGTGCGCTTCGTGTCGTCGGGGACGGAAGCGACGATGAGCGCGATCCGGCTGGCGCGCGGCGCCACCGGGCGCAAGAAGATCCTCAAGTTCGAGGGCTGCTATCACGGGCACGCGGAC
The DNA here is from genome assembly GCA_041605395.1 of Myxococcota bacterium. GTDB lineage: Bacteria > Myxococcota_A > UBA9160 > UBA9160 > UBA6930 > JBFIYM01. The sequence continues at coordinate 15,886 of JBFIYM010000082.1, forward strand.
GCGCTGCTGGTCGGCGCGGGCTCGGGCGTCGCGACGCTCGGCATCCCGGGCTCGCCGGGCGTGCCCGAGGAGTTCGTGCGGCTGACGGTGCAGGCGCCGTACAACGACCTCGAGGCGGTGCGGGACGCGTTCCGTCGGCACGGGCCCGAGCTGGCCGGCGTCATCGTCGAGCCCGTGGCCGGCAACATGGGTTGCGTGCCGCCGGCGCCCGGCTTCCTCGCGGGCCTGCGCACGCTCTGCGACGAGAGCGGCGCGCTGCTGATCTTCGACGAGGTGATGACGGGGTTCCGGGTCGCATGGGGAGGCGCGCAGCGGCTCTACGGGATCCGCCCCGACCTCACCTGCCTCGGCAAGGTGGTGGGCGGCGGCCTTCCGGCCGCGGCCTACGGCGGCCGGCGCGAGCTGATGCGCGAGGTGGCGCCGGCGGGGCCCGTCTACCAGGCCGGCACGCTCTCCGGCAACCCGCTCGCGGTCGCCGCCGGCCGCGAGACGCTGCGTCGGTTGGCGAAGCGCGGCGTCTACGAGGCGCTCGGGGCGAAGGCCCGCCGGCTCGCCGACGGCCTGGCCGAGCGGGCCGCCGACCGGGGGGTCGCGCTCTCGACGGCGGCGGTCGGGGGCATGTTCGGCTTCTTCTTCCATCCCGGCCCGGTGGCGAACTTCGACGACGCCCGGAAGTCCGACGCGGCGCGCTTCCGGCGCTTCTTCGCCGAGATGCTGGCGCGGGGCATCTACCTCGCACCCTCGGCCTACGAGGCGGCGTTCGTCTCCCTCGCACACGGTGAGCGGGAGCTCACGACGACGCTCCGAGCGGCCGAGGCCGCCCTGGACGCAGCGCTTTCGGTAGATTGAGTCCGCCGGGCTCCCCGGCTATCGTCCGCGCCGCTTCCGGCCGGTGAGTGGCGGGGGGCCCAGCGTGAAGGATCGGAGCGACGAGGACGAGCGGGACGAGGGAGGCTCGGGCGGATTCGGCCGACGCGGCGCCAGGGCCTACCAAGCAGCCGTCGAAGCGGTCTTCGCGATTCCGGTCGCAGGCGGCCTCGGCTATTGGGCGGACACCCGCTTCGAAACCGAGCCGATCTTTCTGCTGGTGGGCTTGGGCCTGGGCTTCGCGGCCTTCGTGATGCGGATCCTGCGCATGCGAAGGCTGGTGGAAACGGGCCAGGACGACGAGAGCGAGCGAGAAGAGCAGTGACGCGGACCATCCAGGAACGAGCGGTGCTGGGCTACAGCCTGGCCTTCTCCGCCGGCGCAGTGGCCGCCTCCTGGGCGTTGGTCTCGCCGCGCTTCGCCGGGAGCCTGGCGCTCGGCGCCGCGCTCGAGGCCCTGAACTTCCGCGCGCTGTTCGGCTACTGGCAGCGCGCGCTGCTCGGCGCCGGCACGATCGGCTGGACGCGCTTCGCGAGCTTCGGCCTCCGCTTCGTGCTGCTCGCGGGCGCGGTGTGGGCCGCCCTCGCATTCGGCGCCCACCCGGTGGGCCTCCTGATCGGCCTCTCGCTGTTCGTCCCGGGCGTGGTGCTGGCGGCCTGGCGGGCGCGCCCGGCGGTCGATCCCTCGGCGCCCGTGCTCGCGGCCGACGACCCGAGCTGGGAGGCGTGGAACCCGTGGCTGGCGCGTGAGCGCGATCTCGACGCCGAAGAAGAGGACGACTCGTGAACATCTTCACGTCGCTGGAGCATGCGACCGGTCTGCCCTGGGTGATCTCCTCGGCGCTGTTCGCGGGCGCGTTGCTGCTCGTGTCGGGGCTCATCGTGCGCGCCCGGCTGGCGGCCGCGAACGGCGGCCTGGTGCCCGACTCGGGCTTCACGCTCCGCAACGTGCTCGAGCTGCTGGTCGAGATGCTCGCCGGCCTGGCCGAGCAGAACATGGGCCCGAACTGGCGCCGCTACTTCCCGCTGATCGGCACCCTCTTCTTCTTCATCCTGATCTCGAACCTGATGGGGCTCATCCCCGGCTTTGCGGGGTCGACGAGCAGCGCCGACACCACCTGGGCCTGGGCCATCATCTCGTTCGCCGTGCACCAGTACGTCGGGATCCGCGAGCACGGCTTCGGCTACGTCAATCACTTCCTCGGGCCCAGCCTGGTGGACGTCACCATCGGCGGGAAGAAGATCCACCTGCGCCTGCTGGCGCCGCTCTACGCGCCGATCGAGCTGATCAGCCACCTGTCGCGCGTCTTCACCCTGGCCGTGCGTCTACTCGCCAACATGTTCGCGGACCACACGGTCGTGGCGGTCTGGCTGCTGCTGGTGCCGGCGGTCGTGCCCGCGATCTTCATGGGCCTCGGCGTGCTGGTCGCGTTCCTCCAGGCCTACGTATTCGCGATGCTCTCGATGATCTACATCGGGCTGGCGCTCGAGGAAGCCCACTAGCGGCTGCCGCGAGGCCGATCCATCCACCCAACAAGGAGACGATTCGATGCACAAACTCGGCAAGCTCGCGTTCTGGACGCTGGCGGTGTTGTTCGTACCGATGGCCGCTGCGGCCGAGAGCCACGCGGGCTCGGACCCGAGCTGGGGCTACGCGCTCGGCGCCGGCCTCGCCGTGGGCCTGGCCGGCCTCGGCTGCGGCATCGGGCAGGGCCTCACGGCCGGCAACACCACGGCCGGCATCGCGCGCAACCCGGGCGCCGCGGGCAACATGTTCACGAACTTCATCCTGGGCATGGTGCTGATCGAGTCGATCGCGATCTACGGTCTCGTGATCGGCCTGCTGGTGCAGGGCAAGTTCGGCTAGCACGCCCGGTGCGACCCTCACGGAGGCCGTCCGGCATCACGATGCCGGGCGGCCTCCTCGTTTCGGGAGCCGCAGGAGCGGTCCCCCGCGAGCTCCGCAGGAGCGGTCCCCCGCGAGCTCCGCAGGAG
>JBFIYM010000083.1:0-18729 GCA_041605395.1 Myxococcota bacterium
CGAGGCTGCCGTCCCGCCACAGGCTGCGCGGCTCGCCCGCGAGCACGGGCAGCACGATGCGGCCGGTGCGGCCCCAGGCGACGTCGAACCAGCGCGCATGGCGAGCGCGGCGGCCGTGCCGCAGCAGGTCGGCGAAGTAGGGATTCTCGGGATCGGCGGCCTGGTGGTTGGGCACGATGTCGATCAGCAGCCCGAGCCCGTGACGGCGCAGCGCCGCCGCGAGCCCGCCGAGTGCCGGCTCGCCGCCGAGTGCGGGGTCGACGCGGAGCGGGTCGGTCACGTCGTAGCCGTGCGTGCTCCCGCGGCGCGCCGCGAACGGCGGGGACAGGTAGAGGTGGGAGACGCCGAGGCGGGCCAGGTAGGGCACGAGACGCCGGGCGCGGTCGAGATCCATGCCGCCGCGCAGCTGGAGGCGGTAGGTCGCCCTCATGGCCGCGCGAAGCTGGCGGCGGTAGGTCGCCCTCATGGCCGCGCGGAGCTGGCGGCGGAACGTCGCCCTCGTCGCCGCGCCCGCGCCGCGGCGCCGGCGAGGGCGCGGCGCGTCTCGTCGCGGTCGGCCAGCGCGTCGATCGGCAGCGCGAGCCGGCGCCGCCAGCTCGGATACCCGTCGGGGCCGACGCCGGGCACGTTCACCGGCTCGCGCTCGAGAGCCAGGTCGTCGAGCGCGAGCCCGACGAGTGGCGCGGGCGTGGCACACAGGAAGCGATTCACGGCAGCGAGCAGCGCGGCGGGGGAAGGCGGGGCCCCATCCCGGCCCGGAGGCGGCAGGTGCCCCTCGCGACGCAGGCGCGCCAGCAGCCGAGCCAGCTCGTCCGCTCGTTCGTGCAGGGCGCGCCGAAGCCCGGCGCTGCCAAGCAGGCCGAGCTCGTGTCGGATCGCGAGGTCGCGCCCGCTGTACCAGCCCACCAGCGTGGGCAGGTCGTGGGTGTTGGCGGTGACGAGCGCGCGCTTCGAGTAGCGACGCGACGCGCGAAAGCCGCCGCTGCGCGTGCGCTCGAAGAGCAGCACGCGCGAGGAGAGCACGCCGTGTCGCGCGAGCCGCGCGGGCACGCCCGGCGGCACCGTTCCGAGGTCCTCGCCGATCACCAGCGCCCCGGCGCGCCGTGCCTCGAGGGCGATGAGGCCAAGCAGCGCCCCGGCCGGGAAGCGGACGTAGCCGCCGTCCCGGGCGCTCGCCCCCGCCGGCACCCACCACTGGCGGAAGCATCCGAGGATGTGATCGATGCGGAGCGCGCCCGCGTGGCGCAGGTTGGCGCGCAGCAGGCGCGCGAAGAAGCCGAGCCCACCGTGGCCGAGGCGACCGGGATGGAGCGGCTGGAAGCCCCACGCCTGGCCGGCCCGGTTGTAGTCGTCGGGCGGCGCCCCGACCTCGACCGCGTCCACGAAATGCTCCCGGAAGGCCCAGGCGTCGAAGCCCGAGGGCGCGCTGCCGATCGCGAGATCGGTGTAGAGACCCACGCCGAGCCCGCGGCGCCGTGCCTCGTCCGCGGCCCGCCCCAGCTGCCGGTCCAGCTCGAACTGCACGAAGGCCTCGCGCTCGAGGGCGCGCGCATGGCGCCGCCGGAACGCCCGCACTTCGGCCGCGCCCGGATCGCGGTAGGCCCGCGGCCAGCGGCGCCAGTCGCGCGGCGCCCCCCGGCCGGCCAGCACTTCCTCGAGCACCTGGAAGGTCGCGAAGGCGTCGAGCGCTTCGCCCGCCTCCGCCCGGTAGGCCGCGAAGGCGCGACGGCGCGCCGGCGCCGCGTGGCGTCGAAAGGCGGCGTGGAGCAGGGCGACCAGGCGCGCGAGGAGACGCGCGGAGCGCGCGGGATCGAGCCAGCGGGCGGAGCGGAGCAAGGCCAGCTCCCGCCGGACGCCCGCGCTCGCGAGGAGCCGCCGCGCGGCTGGGCTCGCCGCGAGCTCCGGCACCGCCTCCGGGTCCAGGTAGAGGGGGTTCCGGAACAGGCGCGAGACCGGCGCATAGGGGCTCACGTCCGTGCCGCGATTGCGGAGCGCGTGCAGCGGGTTCACGCCGACGAAGTCTCCGCCGGCCGCCGCAGTGAGTCGAACCAGCGCGGCGAGATCCCCGAGGTTCCCGAAGCCCACCCCGCCCGCGCCGCGCACGGCGTACAGGTTGGCCCAGAGCCCGAACACGCGACGCGCGCCGAGCTTCTCGCGCGGCGAGGGACACGAGCGCGGCACCACCCAGAGCGTCTGCTCGAACGCGGCCGTACCGAGCTCGAGCGCGATGCGGTGCGCGCCCGGCTCGAGGCGGGGCAGCGGGATCTCGAGACCCCGCCGCGCGACCCCGACCCGGCCGCGGCGTGCGCGCGTTCGCCCCACCTCGTCCGTGATCGTGAGCGCGTAGCGCCCGGCCGCCTCGCCGCGAAGACGGAGCGTGGCCGCCTCGCCCGCAACGACCAGCGCCTCCCGGGCCAGACCCGGCGCGCGCTCGGCCTCTCGCAGGGCGCGGAGCGAGCGGGCGGCGGCGGCTTCGCTCGCGGCCGGGTGGCCGAGCGCCGCACACAGACGCGCCCGCGTCCGGCTTCCGACCTCGCGTCGGGCGCCGTCCTGCGCCCGGTAGGCGGGGGCGATCCCGAGGCGCGCGGCGAGCGCGTCGAGCTCAGGCCGCGCCGTCAGCGCCGCCCTCGGGGGTGCCGCCAGCGTCGGGCTCCGTTGCGCCGCCTTCTGGCGAGAGCACCAGCACGCCGAGCGGCGGGAGCGTCAGGCACACCGATTGGGGCTGCCCGTGCCACGGCACCGGCTCGGCGTCCACCCAGGGCGGGGTCCGGACGGCGCTCCCCCCGAAGCGCGCATCGTCGCTCGAGAAGCGCTCCCGGTAGCGCTCGGCGGCCGGCACACCGATCCGGTAGCCCTCGCGCGGCAGCGGCGTGAGGTTCAGGACCACGCAGACGTGGTCGCGCCCGGCGCGGCGCAGGTAGGCATAGACCGAGTGCTCGGCGTCGTTGCAATCGATCCAGGCGAAGCTGGCCGGGTCCGGGTCGTCGCGCCACAGGCACGGGGTCTCCCGGTAGAGACGACCGAGCGCCTCCACGAAGCGGCCGAAGGCCTGGCGCATGGGATCGTGCTCGAGGTGCCAATCGAGGCTCTGGTCGTGGTTCCACTCGCGATCCGGAGCCAGCTCGCTCCCCATGAAGAGCAGCTTCTTGCCGGGCCGCGTGAACTGGTAGCTGAGCAGCGCGCGCAGGTTCGCGAAGCGCTGCCAGTCGTCGCCCGGCATGCGCCCGAGCAGGGTCCCCTTGCCGTGCACCACCTCGTCGTGCGAGAGCGGGTTCACGAAGCGCTCGCTGTGCTCGTACACCATCGCGAACGAGAGCTCGCCCTGGTGGTACTTGCGATGCACCGCCGGCCGCCCGAAGTAGCGCAACGTGTCGTGCATCCAGCCCATGTTCCACTTGAACGAGAAGCCCAGGCCGCCTTCGGACGCCGGCCGCGAGACGCCCGGCCAGGCGGTGGACTCCTCGGCCACGGTGAAGGCGCCCGGCACCTCCTCGGCCACCGCCGCGTTCATCTCGCGCAGGAAGTCGAGGGCCTCCAGGTTCTCGCGGCCACCCTCCCGGTTGGGCAGCCACTCGCCCGCCTTTCGGCTGTAATCGAGGTAGAGCATCGAGGCGACGGCGTCGACGCGCAGCCCGTCGATGTGGAACTCCCGGAGCCAGTAGAGCGCGTTCGCGATCAGGAAGCTCCGCACCTCGGTGCGCCCGAAGTTGAAGACCAGCGTGCCCCAGTCGGGGTGCTCGCCGCGCCGGGGGTCCTCGTGCTCGTAGAGGGCCGTCCCGTCGAAGCGCCGCAGCGCGAAGTCGTCCTTCGGGAAGTGCGCCGGCACCCAGTCGAGGATCACCCCGAGCCCGGCCTGGTGGAGCGTGTCGACCAGGAAGCGCAGATCGTCCGGTGTGCCGTAGCGCGCGGTCGGCGCGTAGAAGCCCGTCACCTGGTAGCCCCAGGAGCCGTAGAAGGCGTGCTCGGCGAGCGGCAGCAGCTCGACGTGCGTGAAGCCGAGCCGCTTCACGTGCGCCGCCAGGCGCGGCGCGATCTCGCGATAGCCGAGCGAGCGGTCGCCCTCCTCGGGCACGCGCGCCCAGGAGCCGAGGTGGACCTCGTAGATCGAGAGCGGCTCGCGCGCCAGGTCGCGCGGGCGCTTCGCCATCCAGGCCTCGTCCCCGAACGCGTAGCGCGACGCGAAGATGCGGGAGGCCGTGGCGGGCGGCGTCTCCATCCAGGCGCCGAACGGATCCGCCTTCAGACGCAGCGCGCCCTCACGCGTCTTGATCTCGAACTTGTAGAGCTCGCCGGGGCCGAGCTCCGGCACGAACAGCTCGAAGATCCCACTGGAGCCGAGCCTCCGCATCGGCAGCAGGCGCCCATCCCAGCCGTTCCAGGGGCCGACCAGGCTCACGCGGCGCGCGTTCGGCGCCCACACCGCGAAGGCGGTCCCGGCGATGCCGTCGACGTCGCGGGGATTGGCGCCGAGCACGCGCCAGAGCTGGCGGTGGCGGCCCTCCGCGAACAGATGCACGTCGAGGTCGCCCAGCGTCGGCGCGAAGCGATAGGGATCCGCGCGCTCGTGGCTCTCTGCGCCGAACTCGAAGCGGAGGCGATAGGGGGCGCACGGACCGGGGCCCGGAACGAAGTGCGCGAAGAGTCCGCCGCCGAGGGCCTCCATGCGGGCGAGCGCGCCCCCGATCCGGCACTGCGCCCCGTCGGCATCCGGGTGGAAGGCGCGGATCACGTGGCCGGCGCGGCCCCCGTGGCGCGCGGGGTGCACGCCGAGGACGTGGTGCGGATCGGCGCTCTCGCCGTGCCGCAGCGCCTCGACCGCGCCCGCCTCGACGCCCGCGAGCCAGTCGCTCACCCCGGCACCCCACACTGGAGCCGGACCCGGCTCACCGCGGGACCCCGTACTGGAGCAGCACCAGGGACTGGGCGGAGAGGTTCAGGCCGGCGGTCCGGAGCGGCTGGCCCAGGGGGCGCGCGGTGTCGACGACGCGCGTCCAGAGGCCGCCCTCGGAGAGCGAGGGCAGCACGAAGTGCCGCGCGCGTCCGCTGCCGTTCACGAGCAGCAGCAGGGTGTCGCCCCGGTTCGGGCGCCCCCGCTCGTCGACCTCGTCGGACGCCTGGCCGTGCACCAGCATGCCGAGCACGCGCAGCTTCGGGTCTTGCCACTCCTCCGCCTCGAGCTCGCGACCATCGGGCCGCAGCCAGGAGACGTCCTTCGCGTCGGCGCGCGCGCGCGGCCCCCCCGAGAAGAAGCGACGGCGGCGGAAGACGGGGTTCTCTCGACGGATGCGCAGCACCTCGCGGGTGAAGGCGAGCAGGCGGCGGTCGCCTTCGTCGAGCTCCCAGTCCATCCAGCTGACCTCGGAGTCCTGGCAGTAGACGTTGTTGTTGCCCCTCTGGGTGCGCCCGATCTCGTCGCCGTGGGACAGCATCGGGACGCCCTGGGAGAAGGCCAGCGTGGCGAGCAGGTTGCGCTGCATGCGATCGCGCGTGCGCAGCACGCTGACCGACTCGGTCTCGCCCTCGTGGCCCCAGTTGCGGCTCCAGTTGGTGTCGCTGCCGTCCCGGTTCTCCTCGCCGTTCGCCTCGTTGTGCTTGTGGTCGTAGCTCACGAGATCGCGCAGCGTGAAGCCGTCGTGGCAGGTGGCGAAGTTCACGCTCGCCCAGGGGCCGCGCCGCTTGTCGCCGAACAGATCGCTCGAGCCGGAGAGCCGCGTCGCGAGCTCCGCGACCTGGTGGGGGTCGCCCCGCCAGAAGCGGCGCACGCTGTCGCGGTACTTCCCGTTCCACTCGGCCCAGCCGCCGGGGAAGTTGCCGACCTGGTAGCCGCCGGGACCGAGGTCCCAGGGCTCGGCGATCAGCTTCACGCGCGAGAGGACGGGGTCCTGCTGCACGGTCGTAAAGAAGCGCGCCTGGGGATCGAAGCCGTTCGCGTCCCGCCCGAGCGTCGACACCAGGTCGAAGCGGAAGCCGTCGACGTGCATCTCGGTGACCCAGTAGCGCAGGCTGTCGAGGATCATCTGCAGGACGCGCGGGTGGTTCGCGTCCAGGCTGTTGCCGCAGCCCGTGAAGTCCAGGTAGTGGCGCGGATCGTCGGGCATCAGGTGGTAGTAGCTGGCGTTGTCGATGCCCCGGAAGCACACCGTGGGGCCGAGGTGGTTGCCCTCCCCGGTGTGGTTGTAGACGACGTCGAGAATCACCTCGATGCCCGCGCGGTGGAACGCCTTCACCATGGACTTGAACTCGGCCACCTGCGTCCCGGCCGGCCCCGCCGCATAGCGGGGGTCGGGCGCGAAGTAGCCGATCGAGTTGTAGCCCCCGTAGTCGGTGAGGCCCCGTTCCGAGAGCTCGCGGGAGACCAGGAAGTGGTGCACCGGAAGCAGCTCCACCGCCGTCACGCCCAGCGCCCCCAGATGGTCGAGCACGGCATCGGAGACCAGGCCGAGGTAGCTGCCACGGAGCTCGGCCGGGACGCCGGGGTGGCGCGCCGTCATGCCCTTCACGTGGCACTCGTAGATCACGGTGCGCGTCCAGGGCGTGCGCGGCGGCCGATCGTCCCCCCAGCGGAAGGCGTCGTCCACCACGAGGCACTTCGGCATGCCGCCGGCGCTGTCCGTGTCGCTCGGAACCCGGTCCATGCCCGGGTCGCCGATGCGATAGCCGAACTGGTCGTCGCTCCACTCGACGCGGCCGCTCACGGCCTTGGCATACGGGTCGAGCAGCAGCTTCCTGGCGTTGAAGCGGTGCCCCTCGTCGGGCGCCCAGGGCCCGTGGACGCGATAGGCGTAGAGCTGCCCCGGGCGGGCGTCCGGCAGATGGACGTGCCACACGTCGTCCGTGCGTTCGGCGAGGTCGATCCGGGCGCTCGCCTCCTTGGCGTCTGCCCGATCGAAGAGACACAGCTCGACGCCCGTGGCGTTCGCGGAGAACAGCGCGAAGTTCACGCCCTCCCCGTCCCAGGTGGCGCCGAGCGGGTACGGCGAGCCCGGCCAGGCCCTCACCGGCTCCCCTCCGCGGCGTAGAGCAGCACCGAGCGCGGCGCGACGTCGAGCGGGGCGGCGGCGGGCAGGCGCTCCGGCGCCTTCTCCCCCGCGCCCCCGAACCGGGCGTCCTCGCTCGCGAACACCCGACGCCAGCCTCGCGCCGCGTCCGGGCTCACGATCCGCGCCGACTCCGGTCCGAGCGCCGCCGCCGCGAACAACGGACGCGCGCCCTCGTACTCGATCGCGAGCCAGCGTCCGCTCTCGTCGTGCCGCGTGCGGACCCGGGCCGCGTCGGGGGCGAGCGCCGGCTCGGCGCGGCGGAGCGCCAGCAGGCGCGCATAGAGTCGACGCCGCGCCTCGCCCGCGGCGCTCTGCTCCCGGGCCGGGTCGAGTCGAGAGCGGGCGAACGTCTCGGGCGCGCCGGGGTCGGGCACCTCGGCGCCGAAGCCGAAGCCGGCGAACTCCCGGCGCCGCCCCTCGCGCACGGCCTCGAGCAAGGCAGCGTCCTCGTGATCGACGAAGTAGAGGAACGGCGCCGTCTCACCCCACTCCTCGCCCATGAACAGCAGGGGCAGCCCAGGGACCAGCAGCAACAGCGAGGCAGCGAGCCGACAGGCCGCCGGCTCGAGCAGCGTCTCGAGCCGTTCGCCGCGGGCGCGGTTGCCGATCTGGTCGTGGTTCTGGATGCACACGACGAAGCGGTCCCTCGCCACGTCCCGCGCGGGGGCGCCGTGCCGGCGACGCCGATGCGCCGAGTACGCCCCGTCGTAGACGAAGGCGTCCTCGAAGCTCTTGGCGATCGCCGCCGTGCTGCCGTAGTCGGCGTAGTAGCCCGCGCGCTCCCCCGTGAGCGCGGCGTGCACGGCGTGGTGGAAGTCGTCGCTCCAGACCGCGTCGAGCCCGAGCCCGCCCGCCGTCGAGGGGCGTACGAGCCGCGGGTCGTTGGCATCGCTCTCCGCGATCAGGTGCAGCGGCCGGCCGAGCGCCGGCTCGAGCGCCCGCACCGCGTCGGCCAGCTCGGCCAGGAACGGCCGCGCCGAGAGGTCGACGATGGCGTGCACCGCGTCGAGGCGCAGCCCGTCCAGGTGGTACTCGGCCAGCCAGTGCAGCGCGTTGTCGAGGAAGTAGCGCCGCACCTCGTCGCTCTCGGGCCCGTCGAAGTTGAGCGCGGCGCCCCAGGGTGTGCGATGCCGCTCGCTGAAGTAGGGGCCATAGGCGGGAAGCACGTTCCCCTCCGGGCCGAGGTGGTTGTAGACGACGTCGAGGAGCACGGCGAGGCCCGCCCCGTGCGCCGCGTCGACGAGACGGCGCAGCCCAAGCGGCCCCCCGTAGCTGGCCTGCGGCGCGTAGGGGAAGACCCCGTCGTAGCCCCAGTTGCGCCGGCCGGGGAACGCCGCCAGCGGCATCAACTCGAGCGCAGTCACCCCGAGTTCGGCCAGCGCCCCGAGGCGCGCGGCCACGCCCGCGAAGTCGCCGCGCTCGCTCGCCGTACCGACGTGGAGCTCGTAGATCACGAGGTCGCGGCGCGCGACGCCGCGCCAGCCGGCGTCCGACCACACGAAGGCGTCCGGGTCCACCACCCGCGAGGGACCGTGGACGCCCTCCGGCTGGAAACGGCTCACGGGATCGGCCAGCCACGGCCCCCCGTCGAGTCGGAAACGGTAGTCGGCGCCGGCCCCGGCACCCGCCACATGGCCTCGGAAGACGCCACCCCCCTCGTCTCGCAGCGGGAGCGGCGGCAGCGCGTCCGGCTTCTCGAGGCGCACCTCGACGCCGGTCGCGTGCGGCGCCCAGACCGAGAAGAGCACCCCTCCCTCGGGCTGCAGCCAAGCGCCTCGTTCGAGCCGGAAGCTCATCCACGTCCGCCCGAGCCTTCGAGCAGGGCGAGGATCGCGCGAAGCGGCACGTAGGCCAGCGCGGGCCGGTTGTTCAGCTCGTAGCCGAGCTCGTAGAGCGCCTTCTCGAGCTGGTGGAGCGCGAGCGCCCGCTCGCGCTCGGCAGTGCTCGCGGGCAGCCAGTCCACGGCCCCGGCTCCGTCGAAGTAGCCGGCGAGGAACGCCCGCGACACCTGGGCGACCCAGCGCCGCGCCCAGGGCCCGAGCCGCTCGACGTCCGCGGCGCGATGCGGCGAGCCCTCGGTCGCCTCGGTGAGCGTCAGCGTCGCGGCATAGTCGAAGGAGCGCAGCATGCCGGCGACGTCGTAGAGCGGCGAACGGCGGCGCCGACGCTCGGCGAGCGAGCGCGCCGGCTCGCCCTCGAAGTCGATCACCGCGAAGTCGCGGCCCGTGAACAGCACCTGGCCCAGGTGGAGATCCCCGTGGCAGCGGATGCGCGTCCCGCCGTCGCTCAGCAGCTCGCGCAGTCGCTCGTCGAGCGCTTCGCGGCGGCCGAGCAGCGTCTCGGCGTCCGCCCGCACCGACTCCTCCAGCGTGCCGCTGCGCTGGCTCAACACGGCGAACGCCTGCGCGACGGCGTTCCGCAGCGACTGGTAGAACGAGCGCTGCGAGAAAGGGGTGCTCCGCTCCGGGGCGAAGGCCGGGTCGTCCGGGACCACCAGCGCGGTGTGCAGCTCGGCGATGCGCCGCCCGAGGAGCTCCATCATCTCGAGCACGAAGGGCGCCGCCCCATCGTCCCCGTCGAGCCCCTCGGCCGCCGCGTTCGCGGCCGGCTCGCCGGCGGGGCGCGCCAGCACCTCGTCGTAGCGGCGGTCGAGCGAAGCCGTCGCCCAGCTCCAGGCGTCGCCCGAGCTCACGACGTATCCGTGCACCACGAGCAGCGTGCTCTCGCGCTCGCCGTGCGCGAGCTCGATCCAGCCGAGCAACGGCGGCGTGTGCGCAAAGCGGGCCCGCTCCGTGAGATGCCGCGTCATCTCGAGCTCGACGCTCTCGCCCTCGTCGACCTTGCGCACGAGCTTGGCGACGAGCTGGTCGCCGACCACCCAGCTCGAGTTGCTCTGCTCGGCGCCGAGCAGCCGCGCCTCCCCGGCCGCGGCCGCCCGCAGCCGCGGGCGCGCGCCGGGCATGCCCCGCCCGCGCAGCGTGGTGCTCTCGCCGCGCAGCTGGCGACCGCCCTGCACCAGCGAGAGGAGCGCGGCCGCCACGCCGGGACGATGCGACGCCTCCACCAGCGCGCCGTGGCCCTGCTTGCCGCGGGCCTCCACGACGAGATGCGCGATCGTGAGCGCCGGCTCGGCCTCCGCCTCGGCCTCGAAGGCCACCGGCAGCACGTAACTCTCGGGCTCGCCGTCCGCGTAGGACGCCTCGACGATCAGCAGCCAGGCGTCGGCGGGAGTCAGCTCGATGGCGTCGACGATGCGGGTGCCGCGCAGCCTCCGCGCCTTGGCCCGGAACCAACGCTGCTCGGCGAGGAAGGCGCCGAGCGTCGGCTCGAGCTCGCGCCGCCCCGCGCCCGTCAAGGCTTGCTGCCACTCTCCGCGCACGCGGAGGGTCGGGCACGCGCGGCCCGCGTTGGCGGGCGCGGCGGCCGGCCGCAAGGCGAACCAGTGAAAGGCGTGCGGGCTCAGCGTGAGCAGGTACGGCGCCCGACCCACCGGCGGAAACGCCACGTTTCCCATCAGCTCCACCACGCCGTGGCCCTCGAAGCGCGAGAGATCGAGCTCGACGTACTGCGAGAAGCGCGAGAGGTTCGCCACCACCAGCACCACGTCGCTCTCGTCGGAGCGCAGGAAGGCGAGCACCCGCTGGTTGTGCGGGAGCAGCGCCTCGAAGCTGCCGCGCCCGAAGGCGGCGTGCTGCTGGCGCAGCGCCAGGATGCGCTTCGTCCACCACAGCAGCGAGCTCGGGTTCGCGGCCTGCGTCTCGACGTTCACCGCCTCGTAGTGGTACTCCGGATCCACCACCACGGGCAGGAACAGACGCTGGGCGTTGGCACGGGAGAAACCCGCATTGCGGTCCGGTGACCACTGCATCGGCGTACGCACGCCGTTGCGGTCGCCGAGGAAGATGTTGTCGCCCATCCCGAGCTCGTCCCCGTAGTAGAGGATCGGGGTGCCGGGCAGCGACAGCAGCAGCGCCGTCATCAGCTCGATCTTGCGGCGGCTCGCCCCGAGCAATGGCGCCAGCCGGCGCCGGATGCCGAGGTTGATGCGCGCCCGGGGATCGCGGGCGTAGGTGCGCCACATGTAGTCGCGCTCTTCGTCCGTGACCATCTCGAGCGTCAGCTCGTCGTGGTTGCGCAGGAACATCGCCCACTGGCACGTCTCGGGGATCGCCGGCGTCTGCTCGAGGATGTCGACGATCGGGTAGCGGTCCTCCATCTGGAGGCCCATGAACAGGCGCGGCATCACCGGGAAGTGGAAGGACATGTGGCACTCGTCGCCCTTCCCGAAGTAGGCGACCGCGTCCTCCGGCCACTGGTTTGCCTCCGCCAGCAGCATCCGGCCTTCGTACCGCGCGTCGACGTGACTGCGCAGCTCGCGCAGGAAGGCGTGCGTCTCGGGCAGGTTCTCGCAGGAGGTCCCCTCCCGCTCGACCAGATAGGGGATCGCGTCGAGACGCAGCCCGTCGACGCCCATGCCGAACCAGAAGTCGAGGGCGCGCAGCACCGCCCGCCGCACCTCGGGATTGTCGAAGTTCAGGTCGGGCTGGTGGGAGTAGAAGCGGTGCCAGTAGTAGGCGTTCGCGACCGGGTCCCAGGTCCAGTTCGAGGTCTCGAAGTCCTTGAAGATGATGCGCGCCTCCTTGTAGCGGTCGGCGCGATCGCTCCACACGTAGAACTCGCGCGCGCGGCTGCCCGGGGGCGCGCGGCGCGCGCGCTGGAACCAGGGATGCTGGTCCGAGGTGTGGTTGATGACGAGCTCGGTGATGATGCGCAGCTCGCGGCGGTGCGCCTCGCGCAGCAGCGCGCGGAAATCGCGCAAGGTGCCGTAGCTCTCGTGCACGCTGGTGTAGTCGGCGATGTCGTAGCCATCGTCCCGCAGCGGCGAGGGATAGAAGGGCAGCAGCCACAGCGCCGTGACGCCCAGGTCCTGGAGGTAGTCCAGCTTGTCGGTGAGTCCGCGCAGGTCGCCGATGCCGTCACCGTCGCTGTCGTAGAACGAAGGGATGCGGAGCTGGTAGATGACCGCGTCGCGGTACCAGAGCGGATCGCTCACGGCACCCCCGGCATGGGGCCGAGGCGCAGCACGTGCGCGACCGCCACGGTGGGGTCGAGGCGCACCCAGTTCCACTCGCCGCGCCAGCGGTAGCGCTCGCCGGTGAGCAGGTCGTGCATCTCGTACGCCTGCTCGGGCCCGAGGCCCAGCTCCCAGATGGGCACCTGGACGTGGGCCTCCTGCGGGCCGGCCGGGTCGAGATTCACCGCGACGAAGAGCTCCCCGTCGGGGGACGCCTTGCGGTACCAGAGGATCTGCTCGTTGGACGACTGCCAGAACGAGAGGTTGTCGAGGCGCTGGAGCGCCGGCTGCTCGCGCCGGATCTCGTTGAGCTGTTGGATCTCGTCGTTCAGGTTGCCGGGCACATCGAAGTCGCGCCAGCGCAGCTGGTACTTCTCGGAGTCGAGATACTCCTCGCTCCCCGGACGCACGGGCACGTTCTCGCACAGCTCGTAGCCGCTGTAGATGCCGTAGCTCGGGGCGAGGGTGGCGGCGAGCACGAGCCGCACACGGAACGCCGGGCGCCCGCCCTTCTGCAGGTACTCGTGGAGGATGTCGGGCGTGTTCGCGAAGAAGTTTGGGCGGAAGTACGGCACCACCGCGGGGTCCGTCAGCTCGCCCATGAACTCGCGCAGCTCCGCGGCCGTGTTCTTCCAGGTGAAATGCGTGTAGGACTGGGTGAAGCCGAGCTTGGCGAGGCCGTGCATGCGCTTCGGGCGCGTGAAGGCCTCCGCCAGGAACACGACCTGGGGATGCGCCGCGCGCACCTCGGCCAGGATCCACTCCCAGAACGCGAAGGGCTTGGTGTGCGGGTTGTCGACCCGGAAGATGGCCACCCCGCGCGCAATCCAGAAGCGCAGGACCTCGAGGCAGGCCTGCCACAGCCCCTCGCGGTCGGCGCACCAGAAGTCCAGCGGGAAGATGTCCTGGTACTTCTTCGGCGGGTTCTCCGCGTAGCGGATGCTTCCGTCGACGCGCTGCTGGAACCACTCGGGGTGCTCGCGTACCCAGGGATGATCGGGCGAGCACTGGAGCGCATAGTCGAGCGCCACCTCGAGCCCCAGGCGCTTGGCCTCGCCGACGAAGCGGTCGAAGGCGTCGAGGCCCCCGAGCGCGGGGTGGACTGCGGTGTGACCGCCCTCCTCCGCCCCGATCGCCCAGGGGCTGCCGGGATCGTCGGGCCCGTGCTCGAGCTGGTTGTTGGGCCCCTTCCGGTGGCTGCGACCGATCGGATGGATCGGCGGCAGGTAGACCACGTCGAAGCCCAGCCCGGCCAGCGCCGGAAGCCGCCGCGCGGCGTCGTCGAACGTGCCGTGCCGCCCGGGCGCCTTGCCGAGCGAACGGGGAAACAGCTCGTACCAGGCGCCGAAGCGGGCCCGCTCGCGCTCGACCAGGACCCCGAGCTCCTGCGGGTGACGCGTCAGCGCCTCGGGCTCGACCGGTCCCTCGAGCCAGCCGGCGGCCTCGACCGAGAGCGCCAGCGCCGCGCGCTCGGGCACCGGCCGGCTCGCATCCGAGAGTCGCGCCGCGGCCGCCTCGCGCGCCTTCGTCGGCGCGGCCTTGCGCAGGATGCGCGCCCCCTCGAGCAGCTCGACGGCGACGTCCTGACCCGCCTGGACGCGCTTCGCGAGGTCGGCCCGCCAGCTTCCCCAGGCGTCCGGCCACGCCTCGACCGCGAGGCGCCAGGGGCCGATGCGATCGAGGGGGATCTGCGCGAACCAGCGGTCGGGGTCGTGGCGGTAGACGAGCGGAGCGCGCTGCCAGCGGCGCGCGTCGGGCGCCCGGAACAGCACGTGCCCGCGCAGCAGTCCGTGCCCCTCGGCGTAGAGGTCGACCCCGACCTCGAGCGTGTCGCCCACGACCGCCTTCGCGGGATGACGGCCTGCGTCGACACAGGGCGTCACGTTCTCGATCACCACGCGAGGGTGCGGGGGGGCCGGGGCGCGCGGCATGGCCGGGAGTCTCACGACACCTGCGCGCCCTTGCAAGCGACGACGCGACCCTGCGCCCCGTCCGGCTCACTCGAGCGGTGTGAACCGATTGGGCGCGTCGCCCGTTCCGGGCGCCACCTCGCCGCGCAGACCGACGCCTTCGCGGCGCGTGACCCGGTCGATCAGCGCCGGCGCGGTGCCGCCCAGCGCGAGGCTCCGACGCCCGTCTTCGAGGCGCAGCATGAAGATGCTGTGCTCGGGCCGGTTCGCGCGGTCGAACAGCACGGTGTAGCTCTCCACCACCGCATTCCCGCGCGGATGGTCGACCCGCGGCGGCGCATCCTTCTCCGCGGGCGGCAGCTCCACCACCGTGGCACGCCCGTCAGACGCCGTGACGCGCGTCGGATCGTTCGAGATCGCACACAGGGCGTGTTTCGTGGCCGTCATCCCGAGCGCGGAGACCCAGCCGACCGCCGCCGGGCGCTCGCGCAGCGCGAGCGTCGCGTTGGCGAGGCCGTGTAGCGAGTAGGCGTTGCCCGGGCCCCCGTGTTGGGCGAGGCCGCCGGTCTGGGTGAAGCCACGCGGATCGTCCTCGGCGAGCCCCAGCACGTCCATGGCGAACTCGACCACGCTCGGGAAGCACGAGTAGAGGTCGAAGAAGTCGACGTCCCCGGGCTCGATCGCCGCGTGGCGCATCGTCTCGGCGGCGGCGGCCGCGTAGGCCGGGCTCCGATCCAGGAAGGCGCGCTCGGAGACGCTCCAGCCGTCGACCGCGCGCCCCCCGCCGAGGAACGTGGCGCGACGCTCGGCCGGAATGCCGAGCCGGTCCGCCTCGGAGGCGGCCATCACCACGAGCGCGGCTGCCTGGTCGACCTCCATGATCGCGTTCATGTGCTTCGGATAGGGGAAGCCCACCCAGCGGTTCTGCGGCGTGACGCGCGCGATGTCGTCGGCGCTGCGGGGCTCCGGGAACCAGCTGTGCGGCCGCGCGCTCGCGACCTCGGAGAAGCGCGCGTAGAGGCGACCGAGGAACGCCTGGTGCGACTCGATCGAGCGACCCGCGGCCGCGCGCAGCGCGTTCTCCAGGAACGGGTAGGCCGAGACGGGCGCGGTCACGTGGTGACGGCGCTCGAGGTCGTTCGAGAAGCGCATCGCGTCAGGCGACAGGAAGCGCAGCTGGGAACCGCCGGGCGTCCAGCGCTGGTCGAGATCGATGCCCTCCTTGCGCGCCCGGCGCCGGCTGTAGAGCACCTCGCAACCGCCGAGCAGGGCGATCCGGATCTCCCCCTCCGCGATCCGGTTGGCCGCGTCGTTCAGCACCTGGACGCCGCCGTCGCCACCGGGCGCACAGCTCCAGCCCGTCTCGGGTGCCGGGCGCCCGAGCGCCCGGGCCAGGCTCGTCGGCGCATCCTCGTAGCCCCAGGAGATGGCCGGTACCCAGCCGATGGCGTCCGCCGCATCGATCAGCCCGGGCCGGCCGGCGTCGGCGGCGGCGCGCCGAAGCGCCTCCGCCACGACGTCCACCGGCTCCTGCGGCTCCCAGTCCCGATCGGGAAAGTCGAGGCCGGGCCGGCGGCGCAGCTGGCCGACGCCCACGATCACCGCCCGCTCGCTCATGCGCCCCATCTCTGGAGCGCCGCCGCGCGCGCGCGCAGCTTGTCGGGGCCGCCGAGCCACTGGCGATCGAGTGCCGCGCGATGGAACCAGAAGTGGAGGTCGCACTCGTCGGTGAAGCCGATGCCCCCATGCACCTCCGTCGCGGTCCGGAGCACGAACGTCGCCACGTCGGAGAGGTGGGACTTGGCGAGCGCGGCCAGCACCGCGGGCCCCTCCGGGGTCGAAGCGCCGGATTCGTCGAAGGCGTGCGCGGCGTACCAGAGCAGCGCGCGGGCCGGCTCGACGGCGGCGGCCATCTCGGCACAGAGATGCTTCACCGCCTGGAACGAGGCGATCGGGCGATCGAACTGGCGGCGCTCCTGCGCGTAGGCGACCGCCAGCTCGAGCGCACGGTCCGAGCAGCCGAGTGCGTCGGCCGCGAGGATCACGCGCGCCACGTCGAGTGCGCGCTCGAGCGCAGGGCCCGCGCCTCCGGGCGCGCCGACGCGCTCGCCGCGCACCTGCAGGAGACGCAGCTCCGCGAGACGGCGGCTGGCGTCGAGGGTGGGCAGCGCCCGGACCTCGAGACCCGCCGCGTCCGTCGGCACCAGCCAGAGATCGTCACCGACCGGAACCAGGTAGGCCTCGGCCCCGGGCGCGTCCGGGACGAAGAGCGCCGTTCCCGCGAGCCTGCCGCCCGCCTCCCCGAGGCCTGCGTCCTGGCGTCGCTCGACGAGCTCGGAGGCCGCGACACTGACGCGCGTCTCGCCCGCCGCGAGGCGGGGCAGCCAGTGCTTCTGCTGGGCGGAGCTGCCGAGGGCCCCGAGCAGGAGCGGCGCCAGCACCGCGCTCGAGAGGAACGGCAGCGGCGCTGCCCCGTGCCCGAGCGCGGTCGCGATCACGACCGCGTCGAGCACGCCGAGGCCACTCCCGCCATGCGCCTCGTCGATCAGACAGCCGACCGCGCCGAGCGCGGCGAACGCCTTCCAGGCGTCGCTGTCGATGCCGCCTGCGTCCTCCCGCAGCTCGCGCAGGCGCGACACGGGCAGGCGCTCGACGAGAAAGCGCCGCACCGTCTCGTCGAGGAGCCCCTGCTCTTCCGAGAGCCCGAAGTTCACCGCGGTTCGCGGGGCATGCCGAGGCCGCGCTCGGCGATGATGTTCTTCTGGATCTGGGCGGTGCCGCCGCCGATGATCAGGCCGAGCTGGAACATCCAGTGGAACAGCCAGCGTCCGCCGTCGCGCGCGCGCTCGGCGCCGCGGTAGAGCGTCCCGGCCTCGCCCATCCCGTCGATGGCGAAGCCGGCCAGGTCGTGGTTCAGCTGACAGCCGTTGAGCTTGGTGACAAGGCTCGCCACCCCCGCCGACTCGCCGCGGACGCGGGCGGTGAGCAGACGCATCGCATGACAGCGCATCGCCACGGTGCGCGCCTGGAGCGCGGCCAGCCGCGCCTGCAAGGCCGGGTCTTCGATCGCGGGCCTCCCGTCGACCTGCTCCTGCTCGAGCGTCCGCAGCAGGCCCTGGAACAGCCCCTCACTGGTCGCGGCGCTGCCCAACATGTCGCGCTCGTGCCGCAGGGTCGTGTTCGCGATCTTCCAGCCCTCGCCGCGCCGACCGACGACGTTCGCGAGAGGAACCCGCACGTCGTCGAAGAAGACCTCGTTGAACTCGGCGTGGCCGGTCATGGTGCGCAGCGGACGCACGTCGATGCCCGGCGCGTCCATCGGGATCAGCACGTAGGAGATGCCCGCGTGCTTCTTCGCCTCGGGCTCGGTTCGCACCAGCGCGAACATCATCTGCGCCGCGTGCGCCGTGCTGGTCCAGATCTTCTGCCCGTTCACGACGAGCGTGTCGCCCTCGACGCGCCCGGAGGTGGTGAGGCTCGCCAGGTCGGAGCCCGCACCGGGCTCCGAGTAGCCCTGGCACCAGATCATCTCGCCGCGCACCGTGGGCGGGATGTAGCGGCGCTTCTGCGCCTCGCTGCCGTGCTCGAGCAGCGTCGGCACCAGCATGTCGGGCCCCTGCCCGGAGACGCCGGCCGGCACGCCGGCGCGGCGGAACTCCTCCGAGAGGATCACCGAGATCAGCGGATCCGGCGCATGGCCGCCGCCGCCGTACGCCTCCGGGATGGTGCGCGCCGCGTAGCCGTGCTCGATCAGGAGCTGCTGCCAGGCCGCGATCTGCGGGTCGATCGACAGCACCTCGCCGA
The DNA here is from genome assembly GCA_041605395.1 of Myxococcota bacterium. Classification (GTDB taxonomy): domain Bacteria; phylum Myxococcota_A; class UBA9160; order UBA9160; family UBA6930; genus JBFIYM01. The sequence goes on from JBFIYM010000083.1 coordinate 17,829, forward strand.
GACGCGCCTTCGGCGCCCGCGCCCGGTGCGCCTCGAGGAACCGACGCAGCTCGGTGCGGAAGGCCTCGTACTCGGGCCCGTAGCGGAGGTCCATCGTGGGTCGATTCCTCGCGGCGCGTCGCGGGCGAGCTTGGGCGAGCGGCGCCCTTTTGACAACCGCGCGCGAGCACGGAACGCTGGGCCGACCCCGAGAGAAGCAGAACCCGTCGTGATCGTCGGCCTCGTCAGCGGAACCCAGCAGATCACCCTGAAGGAATTTCCGGAGCCCGAGCCCGGGCCGGGCCGCGCCGTGGTCGAGATCGCCCACTGCGGAATCTGCGGCACCGACCTCGAGGCCTGGCGCCACGGGAGCCCCTACCCGCCGGCGATCTGCGGCCACGAGTGGTCGGGCATCGTGACGAAGCTGCCCCGTGACGCGCACGGGCTGGCGGAGGGCGACCGGGTCGCGATCGGCATCCGACCCGCCTGCGGCGACTGCCCACCCTGCCGCGCCGGGCAGGCCGCGCACTGCCAGCCCGCCTTCCTCGGCATGCTCGGCATGGGGCCGATGGCCGCAGCGCACGGGGGCTTCGCCCGGGCGATCGCGGTGGAGGCGGCACGTCTCGTCCCGGTGCGGCCGGGGCTCGGCCTCGAGACGGCCGCCCTGCTCGAGCCGAGTGCCGTCGCGCTCCATGCCGTGCTCCGCAGCGGACCGGTGGCAGGGGCCGGGGTGGTCGTGCTGGGCGCCGGTCCGATCGGCCTGCTGGTGCTCCAGTGCGCGCGGGCGCACGGCGCCGCGCAGACGCTGGTGGTCGAGCCCCAGCCGGCGCGCCGCGCGCTCGCCGAGGCGCTCGGGGCCCGCGGCGTCGATCCCGGCCGGGAGGACGCGAGCGCCGCCGTGCGCGAGGCGTTCGCCCCGCTC
>JBFIYM010000084.1:0-18086 GCA_041605395.1 Myxococcota bacterium
CACCCCCCGGCCCTCCGGGTTTCACGACGACAGCAGAGCTAGAACTCGCTCTGACCGTCGAGCGCCGCACACGGACCGACCGTGTTCAGCAGGTCGGCAGCGGCCGACGAGGGGTTCCACACGCCGGTGCCGGCGCAGGTGCCGATCGGGCCACCGAGACCCAGCGTGGCGCCGGGGGCGGGGTGCACGTAGCCGTAGTCCGACGGCGTGCCGTTGGTGTCGAGGTCGCCCGTCGCGCCGAGCGTGTACGACGAACCACCGGTCAGGGCGGTCACGGCGTAGTTGTAGAAGACCTCACCCTCGGGCGACCAACCGAGCTGGTCGAACATGGTGATGCCACCACCCGACCAGACGCGCTTGTTCGCGGTGGCGGGGGTACCCGGCGTGGAAGCCGCGGCGACGTAGTTGTTGAACTCGGCGAAGTAGCCTTCCTCGGCGGTGCGGATCGCGGCGAGGTTCGTCTTCGCCTCGCCCGTCTTGCTGCGCAGCTGGAACTGCAGGAAGTTCGGGATGGCGATCGCCGCCAGAATCCCGATGATGGCGACTACGATCATCAGCTCGATGAGCGTGAAGCCGCCCTTGCGCGTGTGAAGCTTCATTTGGGGGAATCTCCCTTTGCCGAGCGTCCCCTTGGGCACCGTGCCGTTCGGGGTTCCCCACTCGCGTGAGGCGGCGTTCGCTCGGTTTGGCGTTCGCCGGGGTCCAGAGCAACCCTCGTGCCAACGCCTGTCGATCACGGCATCCAATCGGAAGGCCCGCGCAGAAACTGAAGCAGCACGCGGACCTGCACGGCGACACCCACACGCGTCGCCGGTCCCTCGCGGTCGCAACACGACCCTGCGGGTGACGAAGTTCGGCAGCGAAGGACGCGTTTCGTCACCTCGGGTGGCCGCGCCCGGCGGGAAGCCGCCGCGCCGATTGACCCCTGCGGGGCCGCTCGCTAGCGTCCCGCGCCTTCGCTCCCTTCGTCTAGTGGCCTAGGACGCGGCCCTCTCAAGGCTGAAACACGGGTTCGACTCCCGTAGGGAGCGCCATCGTCCCCAGCCCTGCGAGGCGAAGCCTCGCCACGAGTGGCTGAGCTGCGGGCGAAGCCCGTCGGCTGCAGCCACCCAGCAACCGGAGTCGCAGAAGCCTCCATGACCGAGTTTGCATTGGCCTTCCTCGACTGCGAGATGGGCGGTCTGGATCCGGAGCAGCACGACCTCACCGAGATCGGCGTGATCGTGACCGACTACCGGCTCGCCGAGCTCGCGAGCGCGGAGTGGAAGGTGCTGGCCCGCCCGGAACGGATCACGGCGGAGGCCGCCGCCATCTTCGGCTACGACGCCGACCGCTGGGCGAAGGAGGGGGTCGGCGTGCGCCAGGCGCTCACCGAGCTGGCGGCGCTGCTCCCGGCCGGCCACACCGTCATCCCGGCCGGCCAGAACGTGCGCATGGACGTCGCCTTCCTGGAGCGGGCCTACAAGGCCTGCGAGCTTCCCTACCCCTTCGACTACCACGTGATCGACCTGGCCACGCTCTTCTACACCTGGTCGCTGGTGGCGGGCGAGCCGGTGCCGGCCCTCTCGCTGCGGCAGGCGGCGAGCCATGCGGGGCTGGCTCGCAGCGGCACCGAGCACCACGCGCTCGAGGACACGCGACTCACGCTCGACACCTTCCGGCACTTCGTGGGGCGGCTCGCCCTGCGCCGGCCGCCGGAGGACGCGCCCCCGCTGCCTGGGGTGGCGTCAGGCTCCTAGCCGCTTCACCTGCTTGGCGTGCCACTTGCGCAGGGCGCGGCGGTCGAGCGCAGCGAGCGCCGGCAGCAGCCAGCGCGCCCCGAGGCTCCCCGGGCGGAACACCAGCGCCGACCCGAAGTCGATCAACACCGGGTGCCCGGCGGCGTCGCGGAGCACGTTGGTGCGATTGCTGAGATCGCCATGGACGACGCCCCGCCGGTGCATCTCCGCCACGGCCGCCTCGAGCTCCGCCAGGAACGAGTCGGGCAGGGGCTGCCCGCGCGCCCGGAACAGGGTGTCCCCGGGGCGGTACTCGACGGCGAAGGCGAGGCGGTCGATGCGGCCGAGGAAATGGGGCACCGCGGGATGCCCGAGGAGCGCCTGCCACGCGCGCCCCTCCCGCGCCGAGAGCCAGGGCGCCAGCCTGCGGCGCACCCAGCCGGACCGGGGGGCGAAGTCCTTCACGGCCATGGGCCGACCCTGGTGCCGCACCAGGAGAACGTCGGGGTTGCTCCACCCGCCCCGGTTCAGCACGCGCTCCGTGGCCGCGGCGAGCTCGTCCCGGCTCGGCGGACGGGGCGCGGCCGCGGCGTCGGCCGCGCCGTCCTCGCTCACGCGCCGCCGCCCCGAGGGGCGGTCTCAGTCAGACCGGGGCGGGTCATCCGCGTCCCGTCCCGGCTGGCGGACCGGGGGGTCGAGCTGGCGGCGCAGCCGCTTCCACAGCGTCTCGCGCAAGCGCTGGCGGAACGGCTCGGCGTCCTTCGGGACCTCGGTCGCCTCGGCGAACTCCGAGAGCTCCCGGTCCTTCGCGATCTTGCCGGGTACCGCCGTCACCGCACGCCTCCGCTCCGCCCCACCCGCGGGCGGTGGCGGCGAAGGTACCGCATCGACGGCCGCGGGTGGATCAGGCGTCGAGCAGCTGCTCGAGCCCCGGCGCGGCGGCCGCGATGGCGCGGCGCATGCGGTAGAGGTTCGCCTTGATGGCGTCCTCGGACTTGCCGAGGGAGCCGGCGATGGTGCGAATCGACTGTCGGCGCAGGTGCTTCAGATGGAAGATGCGCCGCTGCAGCGGGGTCAGCTGGTTCTCGATGGCGTGCTGACAGCGGTCGAGGATCCGGCGCGCGTCCACGGTCTGGTCGGTCGCGGCCTCCTCGTTCGGCACCTCGAGCGCGTCTCCCTCGATCGACTCCATGCGCGGGCGCGGGCGGCGGAAGCGGCGGTTCACCTTGTTGCGCGTGATCCCGAAGATCCAGACCAGCAGGCTCGAGTCGCCGTGGAAGGTGTGGAGGGCCCGAAACACCGTGACGAAGACCTCCTGGGTCACGTCCTCGGCCTCGCCGGGGTCGCGCAGCCGCTTGAGCGCGAAGCGGTAGACGCGCGGGAAGTAGGCGTCGTAGAGCTGGTCGAAGTGCTTGCGGCTCCCGGCCAGGATCTGGCGGACCATCTCCCCGTCGTCCTCCCACGGCGTCGAGGCCCGGCGATTGGGGCGGGCCTTTCGCGCCTGCGCTTCGGCCTTGAGGGCGGCGGGGGTCGCGACGGTGCGGGTTCGGATGACGGCGGAAGGCTGACTCACGGGGGGGCTCCCTGGCAGTTCGCGGCTTCTCGAAGGGGGGGACCGGGGTCCCGCCGCGGAGAGAGCAAGGGACGTGCCAGGGGGGGCGCGCGTGCGCAGGCGGGACCCGAAGCACCTGCGTGCGTGTCGCTTTCGCGGCGCGCTGCGGGCACCGCGCGCACCCCGCAGAAATCTGCGCGGGGTGAACCGTTTTCCCACTTCTCGGAGTCGGCCGTTCACGCCGACTGCGCCGAGGCGCCGCCGGGCCCCCTGCCCTAGCCGCGACCCGGCACGATGCGCCAGATGCCTTCGCGTCGCTCCCAGCGATCCGAGCGCTCGAACTGCACCGTGCCGATTCGCAGGGGACGCGAGTCGCGACCCTGGAAGCGCGCCGAGACGCGCGCCCGGCCGGGCCCCTCCAGTGCGAACTCGAGCACCTCGAGGGCGACTGGCCGGTTCTTGTCGAAGTGGTGCTCGACGAGCGCGCTGGTCAGGTCCGCGTAGTAGTCCGCGAACTCCGCCTCGCTCGAGAAGAAGGCCCGGAGTCGATCGTCCTGGTAGGTCTGGATGCTGTCGAAGCGCCGACGCGCCAACCCCTCGTAGAAGGTGCGGGCCCGCTCGTAGAACTCCACCAGCGCGGCGTCCTCGACCAGTGTCACGCCCGCGGCCGGGTCCGGCGCCGGCCCCGGGCCGTCCCCGGCGCAAGCGAGCAGCCCGCACAGCAGCAGGGACGCAGCCCGGGCCGCCGAACGGCTCACGAGGCGCCCCGGGAGGCTGCCCGCGCCCGCCGCGCGCGCCGCGCGCGCTTCGGCCGGCGCGTCTCCCCGAGGGCGAGCGCGGCCTGCGCCGCCGCGAGCCGCGCCACCGGCACGCGGAACGGGGAGCACGAAACGTAGTCGAAGCCGGTCTTCGCGCAGAAGAGGATGCTCTTCGGGTCGCCGCCGTGCTCGCCGCAGATGCCCACCTTGAGGCCGGGGCGGGTGGCCCGGCCGCCGCTGACGCCGATCTGCATCAGGCGGCCGATGCCCTCCTCGTCGACGGAGACGAATGGGTCGTCGCTCAGGATGCCGGACTCGACGTAGTCCGGCAGGAACTTCCCCGCATCGTCGCGCGAGAGGGCGTAGCCCATCTGGGTGAGGTCGTTCGTGCCGAACGAGAAGAAGTCGGCGAAGCGGGCGAGCTGGTCGGCGGTCAGCGCGGCGCGCGGCACCTCGATCATGGTGCCGATCGTGGGCTTCACGCGCAGGCCCGGCCGATCGGCCAGCACCGCCGCGACCTCCGCTTCCACCAGGGCACGCAGGCGTTCGAGCTCGTGCACGTGGGTGATCAGCGGAAGCATGATCTCCGGATGGATGCGCACCCCGCCGGCAGCGACCGCGCAGGCCGCCTCCATGATCGCGCGTACCTGCATGCGGTAGATCTCGGGGTAGCTGATGCCGAGCCGGCTTCCGCGGTGGCCCAGCATCGGGTTGTACTCCTTGAGCGCCTCCACCTTCGCACGCAGCGCGGCGGCATCCCGGCCGAGGGCGCTGGCCACCTCGGCGATCTCCTCGTCGTCCTGGGGCAGGAACTCGTGGAGCGGCGGATCGAGGAGCCGGATGGTGACCGGCAGGCCCGCCATGGCCTGGAAGATCGCTTCGAAGTCCCCGCGCTGCATCGGCAGCAGCTTGGCCAGGGCGCGCTCGCGAGCGGCACCATCGGCAGCCAGGATCATCTCGCGCACCGCCAGGATCCGGTTCGGCTCGAAGAACATGTGCTCGGTGCGACACAGCCCGATGCCCTCGGCGCCGAAGGCGCGCGCCACCTGGGCGTCCTCGGGCGTGTCCGCGTTGGTTCGCACGCGGAGCGTCCGCAGACGGTCCGCCCAACGCATCAGCTCGTCGAAGGCGCCCCCGAGCTCGGGGGTCACGGTGGGGACCTCGCCCCGCATCACCTCGCCGGTGCTTCCGTCGAGCGTGATGACGTCACCGCCCTTGAGCACGTGATCGCGTACGCGGATCGAGCCGTTCGCGTAGTCGATCTGGAGCTCGCCACAGCCTGCCACGCAGCACTTGCCCATGCCGCGTGCCACCACCGCCGCGTGGGAGGTCATCCCGCCGCGGGCGGTCAGGATGCCCTGGGCCGCGTGCATGCCGTGGATGTCGTCCGGCGACGTCTCGATTCGCACCAGCACCACCTTCTCGCCACCCTTGGCGCGCGCCTCCGCCTCGTCGGCGGAGAACACGATGCGGCCGCAGGCCGCCCCGGGGGAGGCCGGCAGGCCCCGCGCGATCACGTCGCGCTCGGCCTCGGGGTCGAGGGTCGGGTGCAGCAGCTGGTCGAGCGCATGCGGATCGACGCGCTGCACGGCCTCTTCGCGCGAGATCAGCCCGTCCTTCGCCATGTCGACCGCGATCTTCACGGCTGCCTGGGTGGTGCGCTTGCCGGTCCGCGTCTGGAGCATCCACAGCTTGCCGTTCTCGATCGTGAACTCGATGTCCTGCATGTCGCGGTAGTGCTGCTCGAGGTTCTTGTAGATGCGCACCAGCTCGCGATACGCCCGCGGCATCTCGTCTTCCAGGGTCGGAAGCTCGGCCTGGCCCTCGCGCCGGCTGGCGCGGTTGATGGATTGGGGGGTGCGGATCCCCGCGACCACGTCCTCGCCCTGCGCGTTCTTGAGATACTCGCCGTAGAAGTGCTTGGCTCCGGTCGAAGGGTCGCGGGTGAAGGCGACGCCGGTCGCGCAGTCGTCCCCCATGTTCCCGAACACCATCGCCTGGACGTTGACCGCCGTGCCCCAGGAATCCGGAATCCCGTGGATCTTCCGGTAGCGGCGGGCGCGGTCGTTCTCCCAGGAGCGGAACACCGCCGCGATGGCGCCCCAGAGCTGTTCCTCGGGATCCTGGGGGAAGGGGCTGCCGGTGTGCTCCTCCACGATCTCGCGGAACTCGGCGACCACCTGCTGCCAGTCGGCCGCCTCGAGCTCGACGTCGGTGTCCAGGTTGCGCGCCCGCTTGCGCGCCTCGATGCGCGACTCGAAGAGATCGTGCGGGACTTCGAGCACGACGTCGCCGTACATGGCGACGAAGCGGCGATAGCTGTCCCAGGCGGAACGGGCGTCGGCCCGGCGGGCCAGGCCTTCCACGGTGGTGTCGTTCAGGCCCAGGTTCAGGATCGTGTCCATCATGCCCGGCATCGAGGCGCGCGCCCCGGAACGCACCGACACCAGCAGCGGATCGGCGGGGTCCCCGAAGCGGCGGTCCATCAGCCGCTCGACCCGGGCCAACGCGGAGAGGGCCGCCTTCTTGACCTCTGCCGGGATCCGGCCGCCGTGGCGCTGGTAGCTCGCGCACACCTCCGTGGAGATGGTGAAGCCGGGGGGCACGGGGACGCCGAGCCGCGTCATCTCGGCGAGATTCGCGCCCTTGCCCCCGAGCAGCTCCTTCATGCCGGCGCGCCCGTCCGCGCGGCCGCCTCCGAAGAAGTAGACGGCGCGCTTGCGGGCGCGCGCCTTGGCGCCGCTTCCCGCCGCACGCTTGCGGGCGGCCGGACTCAAGGCGCCAGCCGCTCCGCCAGGTGGCTCGCGAGCCCGGCCACGGGCACCCGCTCCTGCGCCATGCTGTCCCGATCTCGCACCGTCACCTGGGCGTCGGTCTCCGATTCGAAGTCGTAGGTGACGCAGAACGGGGTCCCGACCTCGTCCTGACGCCGATAGCGGCGGCCGATGTTGCCGGAATCGTCGTAGAAGGTGTTCCAGCGCCCGCGCAGCTCGCGCGCGATCTCCTGGGCGGGCGCCGCGAGCTTCTTCGAGAGCGGCAGCACGGCCACCTGGATCGGGGCCAGCGCGGCGGGGAAGCGCAGCACGACGCGGCTCTCACCGTCCGCCAGCGTCTCCTCGCGATACGCGTTGCAGAGGAGCGCCAGGGCGGTGCGATCGATGCCCACCGAGGTCTCGACGACCGCGGGCACGAAGCGCTCCCGCGTCTCCTCGTCGAGCACGGCGAGCTCCTTGCCCGAGAACTGGGCGTGCTGCGTGAGGTCGAAGCTGCCGCGGTCGTGGATGCCCTCGATCTCCTGCCAGCCGAAGGGGAACAGGAATTCGAGATCCACGGCGGCGCTGGCGTAGTGCGCCAGCTCCGCCTTCTCGTGCGGGCGGACCCGCAGCACGCCCTCGTCGAAGCCGAGCTCCCGGTGGAAGCGGACGCGCTCCTGCGTCCAGTGCTCGAACCAGCGGGCACTCTCGCTCGGATGGCAGAAGAACTCGAGCTCGGCCTGCTCGAACTCCCGCGAGCGGAAGGTGAAGTTGCGCGGGTTGATCTCGTTCCGGAAGGCCTTGCCGATCTGCGCGATCCCGAACGGGACCTTCTGTCGCGCCGTCTCCCGCACCCGCTTCCAGGCGGTGAAGATCGAGCCGCACGTCTCGGCCCGCAGATAGGCGACGGCCGCGGCGTCCTCCGATGCCCCGACGAACGTCTTGAGCATCAGGTTGAAGGCGCGCGGCGGCGTGAAATCGTGCTCGGAGGTGCCCTCCCGCGCCGGGCACGGCGGGGCCTCGTCCAGCTGGTCGGCGCGAAAGCGACGCTTGCAGGCCCGGCAGTCGACCATCGGGTCGGAGAAGTTCTCGACGTGGCCGGAGGCCTCCCAGGTGCGCGGATGCGTGACGATCGCGCTGTCGAGACCCTCCACGTCGTCCCGCTCGCGGACCACCCGGCGCCACCAGAGCGCCTTCAGGTTGTTCTTGAGCTCGACCCCGAGCGGCCCGTAGTCCCAGAAGCCATTGATGCCGCCGTACAGCTCGCCGCTCGGGAAGATGAAGCCGCGCCGCGCGCACAGCGACACGATCTCCTCCATCCGCACGGGAGGGCGCTCTTGTGCCGCGTCCGTCGCCATTCGCTCCGCCGTCTGGGGGTGTGGCGTCACGAGCCTCCGCGCCGCCGTCTTCCGACCGGCGTCACGAACCTTCGCTCGGCCGTCTTCTGACCGGCGTCACGAGCCTTCGCTCCCGCGCCGAAGAGGCCGCAGTTTCCCCTCGCCCCCGGGGAGTGTCAATTCCTCGTCGAGGATCCGACGGCTCTGGAGCTCGATGCCGACGTGGAAGCCGAGAAACCGCGTGACGAGACGCTGCGCCTCGGCGAGCGCATCCCCCCCGAGGGCGAGCCGCCCCAGCTGATCCAGCGGAAACGAGAGCGCACGGTCGAGCGCCCGCAGGGTGCCGAGGTGGACCGGAAGCGTGGCGACGCCCCCCGTGTCGGCGCAGCCGGGGCAGAGCGGCCCCCCCTCGCCCACCGCGAAGGGCAGCGGCGCGCTGCCCGAGGCGGGCAGCGGTTTTCCGCAGCGCACACAACGGAGCAGCTCGGGGCGCAGGCCGAGCGCATCGAGTGCGCGTAGCTCGAGCAGCACGCGCGTCCGTTCGGTGGGGGACTCGCGGTCGAGCCACTCGTGGGCCGCGCGCGCGAACGCGAACAGCCGCGCGAGATCCCGCGCTGCACCGCCCTCGGGTGCGAGCCGGTCGAGCAGCTCGAGGAGGTAGCAGCCGAGCGCGAAGCGTCCGGACTCGGCGCGGATCGCCTCGAAGGTACGCAGCAGGCGCGCGCCCTCCAGCCGTGCCAGGACGCTGGGTCGGGTCCGCACGACCTGCACCGCGAGCTGGTTGAACAGGTCGAGCGTCCCCGGAAAGCGGCGGCGGCTCCGACGCGCCCCCTTCGCGATCACCGGCAACCGTCCGAAGGCCGGCGTGAGCAGGTGGACGATCCGATCGGACTCGCCGAAGTCGACGGCCCGCAACACCAAGGCCTCGGTGTGGAGCGAGCGCAAGGGCCGCTCTCAGTTGGGCTCGGCGGGCGCCGCCGGCTCGAGTGCACCGAGGGGGATCGTGGGATCGCGCTGCGGGACGCTGGGGCCGGCCGGCAGGGGCGGGAGCAGCACGACCGCGGGATCCTCCGTGAGCAGGCGGCGCTCGACCGCGAGCGCGCGGATGGCGTCCCGCCGGACCAGCACGGCTTCGGCCCGCGGCGCCGGCACGGGCGCGGACGCGCGGGCCAGCTCGAGGATCGCGAGCCCGGCCGCGCAGGCAGCGGCCAGGCCGACCGCCACGAGACCCACGCGGCGCGGGTCTGGCAGGCGCCGGCGCTGCTGGAGCTCGGGCTCCTCGAGCAGGCGCGCTACGGCGTCCTCGGGATCGAGCCCGATCGCGACCGCCACGGTCCGCACGAAGCCCCGGACGAAGCCGTCCTGCTGCCCGTCGAAGGCCCCGGCCTCGAGCCGCTCGAGCGAGCGCACCGGCAGGCGCGTGATCGCGGCCAGCTCCTCGAGCCGGATGCCGCGCAGCTCGCGCTGCTTGGCCAGCCAGCCGCCCACGGCAAAGGGGCCCTCGGGCGCCTCCGGGCCGGCCGGCTCCGTCAGCGGAGCCTCTCGAGCGTGTCCTCCGATCGCTTTCCCCATGAGCCGCTCGGCCGCTGCGAGCTGGCGGCCATCAGGTGCTCGACGGCCCGGTCACGATTCCCGAGCGAGATGTAGATCTCCGCCAGACGGAAGTTCACTTCGGCGAGCGCCAGGGGGCCTACCCCGAGACCCAGCACGCGGTCGAAGCGCTCCATGGCGTCGAGCCGCCTGCCCTCCTGGGCGTCGAGGATGCCGAGATTGAGTTGGGCACGCCAGTAGCGGTCGTGGTAGTCGAGGGCGAGCTCCAGGGCCTTGCGGGCCTCCGCGTAGCGTTCCAGCTGGATCAACGCCCAGCCCTTGTTCGTGAGCGGCTCCCAGGGCCTCGGAAAGGTGGGATCGTCGATCAGTCGCTGCGCGTGATCGATGGCTTCCGGATAGCGGGCCATCTGGATGTAGAGGCCCGAGAGCGTGAGATGCGCGCTCTGGAAGGCCGGATCGATGGCGAGCGCCTTCTGGAGGTGGGTCTCCGACTCCTCCGTGAGACCCTTCAGGCGGTACGCCTCCGCCAGCGTGAGCTGGATCCACTCGTCGCGCGGATTCAGCTGCTCGGCGGCGCGCAGCTCGCGGATGGCGAGGGCGGTGCGGCCCTCCCGGAGGTGCGTCGTGCCGACGCTCTGGTGAGCGCGCGCCCGCGACTCGTCCGCGGCCGAGATCGGGACGGGCTCGGGGGCCGTCGTGGCGCATGCGGCGAGCGCGACGATCCCGGCGAGCCAGGAGACTGCGTGGTTCCGATGCCGCTTCATGGGTGCGTTGCCTCCTAGAAGGATGTCAGCAGGCGCAGGAGCCAGCCGCGGCGGGCGTCCTGGACCTCGGGAGCTCGCCGGCGCCGCTCCAGCCGAAGCCGCCCGAGCGGCTTTCGCTTCGGTCCACGCTTCGCCGGAGCCTCCACCGGAACGTCCGTCTCGGCGGGGGTATCGGCACGGGGCCGGAACTTGGTGAGCGGGGGGGCCGGCAGCCCCTCGGGCGCCGGCTGGAAGGCCAGGCCCTCGATGCCGGCGTCCGGGGCCCCGGCGACGTCCTCGGGAGACGTGGGAAAGTCCATCTCGTCCCGGCTGCGCGGCAGCTCCGCCACCACCGGGGGCGCGCTGAGGTCGTCGCCTGCCAGCTCGAAGAGCTCGAGGGCCGCCTCCGGCTCTTCTTCCGCCTCCTGCGGCGGCTCGCTGCCGTCGCCCCCGCCCTCCCCGATGGCGTCATGCCAGCGTGCCAGCGCCTTCTCGCGCGACGCCTCCGTCTCGTCGATCAGCTCGTCGTCGAAGAGGAATCCCATGCCCTCGGCGAACGCCAGCGCGGCGTCGATACCCTCGCCGGTGGCCTCGGGGTCCAGCCGGCCCTCGAGGCCGTAGAGCGCCACGGAGCCGCAGCCGAGCGAGCGGACGCCGACGGTCAGGGCGAGACGGCGCTTCCGATCCCGGTGAACCAGGATCGCGGCGCGGGCAGGCCCGACCGGCAGGTCCGACGTCGCCACGACCGGCGTGTTGAGCGACAGGCGGAGCCCGCACAGCTGTCCGGCACCGAGCGCGAGCGGCTGCGTCCGGCGGAGAAAGAACATGCCCCACCATCGGTGCGCGAGGCGGCGCACTTGAGGCTCGCGAGGGCGCAGTCGCTCGCCCGAAATCGTTGCGCGCCGGGTGTTTTCCCGGCTCGCTGCCGGCTGCCCGGCGCCGGCATGGGGCCTTTCGCCCGACCCCGCCCACGGATACGATCCGCCACGGGTCGGGGTGCGCAAGGTGCGGCTCCCCCGCCGTGCGATGAGGAGCCCCGAGGCCAAAGTGGGCCAAGCCAAGAAGCCGATCGAGGAGGTCGAGCGCGTCGCGATCCGCTTCGCGGGCGACTCCGGGGACGGCATCCAGCTGACGGGGACGAAGTTCACCGAGTCCACGGCCCTCGCGGGAAACGACCTCTCCACCTTTCCGGACTTCCCGGCCGAGATCCGCGCTCCGGCAGGCTCGCTCGCGGGGGTCTCCGGCTTCCAGATCCACTTCGCCGGGGACGACATCCGCACCCCCGCCGACCAGCCCGACGTGCTGGTGGCCTTCAACCCGGCCGCGTTGCGGGCCAACATCGAAGACCTGCGCCCGAACGGGATGTTGATCGTCAACAGCGACGCCTTCGTCGCGAAGAACATCGAGCGCGCGGGCTATACCGAGCAGGATCCGCTCGAGCCCCTGCGTGAGCGCTTCCGCGTCATCGAGGTGCCCATCACGAGCCTCACGCGAGAGGCGCTGCGCGAGAGCAAGCTGGGCGCGCGCGAGGCGGACCGCAGCAAGAACTTCTTCGCGCTCGGCATGATGTGCTGGCTCTACGGCCGCCCGCTCGACGCCACGATGCGCTGGATGGAGGCGCGCTTCAAGGGCGCCGTTCTCGACGCGAACATGAAGTCGCTGAAGGCCGGCATCCACTTCGGAGAGACCACGGAGCTGTTCCCGGTCTCCTTCAGCGTGCCGAAGGCCAAGATCCAGCCCGGCGTCTACCGCAACATCACGGGGAACACGGCGCTGGCCTGGGGCATCGTCGCGGCCGGCGTGCAGATGGAGAAGCCGGTCTTCCTCGGGGCGTATCCGATCACGCCGGCGTCCGACGTCCTGCACGAGCTGGCGCGCTATCGCCACTTCGGCGTGAAGACGTTTCAGGCCGAGGACGAGATCGCGGCCGTCTCGGCCGCGATCGGCGCCTCCTACGCAGGCCACCTCGGCATCTGCACCACGAGCGGCCCGGGCTTCCTGCTCAAGCAGGAGGCGATCGGGCTGGCGGTGATGGCCGAGCTGCCCCTGGTGGTGGTGAACATCCAGCGGGCCGGCCCCTCGACCGGCATGCCGACCAAGACCGAGCAGGCCGACCTGCTGGCGGCCCTCTACGGGCGCAACTCCGAGAGCCCGGTGGCGGTGCTCGCCCCCGCGACGCCGGGCGACTGCTTCACGATCATGCTCGAGGCCTTCCGGCTCGCGGTCCGCTACATGACGCCGGTGGTGGTGCTCTCGGACGGCTACCTCGCCAACAGCTCGGAGCCCTGGCTGATCCCCGACGCGAGGACCCTGACCCGGACCCGGGTCGAGCACCGCACCGACCCCGAGGGCTTCCTTCCCTACGAGCGCGATCCGGAGACGTTCGCGCGCCCCTGGGCGATTCCCGGCACCCCGGGTCTGGAGCACCGCATCGGGGGTCTCGAGACCGAGGAGCGCACCGGCAACGTCTCCTACCGCCCGCAAAACCACCAGCACATGACCGACCAGCGCGCCGAGAAGATCGCGCGCATCGCGAACGAGCTGCCGCCGGTGGAGGTGAACGGCGCCGGCTCCGGGCCCCTGCTGGTGGTCGGCTGGGGCGGCACCTATGGCGCCATCACCTCGGCCGTGAACGACGCGCGAGCCGAGGGCCGCAACGTCTCGAGCCTGCACCTGCGCCACCTGAACCCGTTCCCGTCCAACCTCGGCGAGGTGCTCGGGCGTTTCGACCGGGTGCTGGTGGCGGAGCTCAACGCCGGGCAGCTCTGGCGCCTGATCCGGGCCGAGTTCGCGCTGCCGGCGGAGCGTCTGGCCAAGGTGGAAGGGCAGCCTTTCAAGGTTTCGGAGCTGCGCGCCCGCATCGAAGCGATGCTGGCAGGAGGAGCATCCTGATGGCTGCCGCCGCGACCGCGCCGAAGGCATCTCGCAAGGACTTCGTCTCCGACCAGGACGTACGCTGGTGCCCGGGCTGTGGTGACTACTCGATCCTGGCCAACGTCCAGAAGGTCATGCCCGAGCTCGGCGTGGCGCGGGAGAACGTGGTCTTCGTGTCGGGCATCGGCTGCTCGAGCCGCTTTCCGTACTACATGAACACGTACGGCTTCCACACCATCCACGGGCGCGCCCCCGCCTTCGCGACGGGCATCAAGAGCGCCCGCCCCGAGCTGTCGGTCTGGGTGGTGACGGGCGACGGCGACGGGCTCTCGATCGGCGGCAACCACCTGCTCCACGTGATCCGTCGCAACGTCGACCTGCAGATCCTGCTCTTCAACAACCGCATCTACGGGCTGACCAAGGGCCAGTACTCGCCGACGTCGCTCGAAGGGAGCCGCAGCAAGTCGTCGCCCAACGGCGCCATCGATCACCCGATCGACCCGATCGCCTTCGCACTGGGCGCAGGCGCCACCTTCGTGGCGCGGACCATCGACGTGGACGCGAACCACCTGCAGGAGATGCTGCACCGCGCCCACGCGCATCGCGGCACCGCCATGGTCGAGATCCTCCAGAACTGCCCCGTCTACAACGACGCGGAGTGGGAGGAGGTCGAGAACCGCAAGACCCGCGTCGACGCGGCGCTGATCCTCGAGGACGGGGAGCCGCTGGTCTGGGGGCCCAAGGGGAACCGCCGCGGCATTCGCATCCAGGACGGCGTGCCCTCGGTGGTCGAGCTGGCCGATGGCGAGGACCCGGTGGCCGCCGGCGTCGCCGTGCACCGCGAGGGGCACGGCAGCCCGGCCTACGCCTTCGCGCTCGCCAGCCTGGCGCGCCCGCAGTTCCCGGTGCCGATCGGCGTGTTCCGCGCCGTCGAGAAGAGCACCTACGACCGCACCCTCGACGACCAGGTCGGCGCCGCGATCGGCGAGCGCGGCCAGGGCAGCCTCGAGAAGCTCCTCCACTCCGGCGACACCTGGAGGGTGGAGGGCTAGAGCGCGCCGCCCGGCGGGCCGCGACGAACAGACTGGGCCGACGGCCCGGTTCTCTTCCGGCGCCCGCCCGCCCCGACCCCCTCGCCCCTACAGCACCGCCGCCGCGTGCTTGGCCAGGGTCTCGCCGATCTCGGCCGGCGAGTGGGCCACGGCGACGCCGGCGGCTTCGAGGGCGGCGATCTTGTCGCTGGCGCGGCCCTTGCCTCCGGCGATGAGGGCGCCGGCGTGGCCCAGGCGCTTTCCGGCGGGCGCGTTCTGGCCGGCGATGAACGCCGCGACCGGCTTCTTCATGTGCTCCTGCACGAAGCGCGCGGCAGTCTCCTCGGCGCTGCCGCCGATCTCGCCGATCATCACCACCGCCTTCGTCTCCGGGTCCGCCTCGAAGAGCGCGAGCGCGTCCACGAAGTGGGTGCCGATCACCGGATCGCCGCCGATGCCCAGGCAGGTGGACTGCCCGATGCCGAGGCGCGAGAGCTGGTCGACCGCCTCGTAGGTGAGCGTTCCCGAACGCGAGACCACACCGACCGGCCCGGGCTTCGTGATCTGCGCGGGCATGATGCCGATGCGGCACTGCCCGGGCACGACGACCCCGGGGCAGTTGGGGCCCACCAGACGGGTCGAGGTACCCTGCATCGCCCGCTTGGCCCGCGCCATGTCGAGGGCGGGAATGCCCTCGGTGATGCAGCAGACCAGCTCGAGCCCCGCGTCGGCGGCGCCGGGCGGAGGCACGAAGACGACCGAGGCGTTGGCGCCCGTCTCGCGGACGGCCTCGTCCACGGTCTCGAAGACCGGGATCCCCTCGATCTGGCTCCCGCCCCGGCCCGGATGGACGCCCGCCACGACCGGCGTTCCGTACTCGATCGAGAGCTTGGCGTGGAACTGGCCCATGCGGCCCATGCCCTGCACCAGCAACCGCGTGTGCTTGCCTGCCAAGATCGCCACGTCTACTTCCCCCGCGCCGCGGCGACCGCCTTCTCGGCGGCCTCGCGCAGCGTATCGGCGGGCGTGATGTCGAGGCCCGACTCGGCCAGGATCTTGCGACCGGCCTCCGCGTTCGTTCCCTGGAGCCGCACCACCAGCGGCACCTTCAGCCCGAGGTCGGCGGCCGCCGCCACCACGCCTTCCGCGATCAGGTCGCAGCGCACGATGCCGCCGAAGATGTTGACCAGGATCGCGCGGACGTTCGCATCGCGGAGGATCAGCTTGAAGGCTTCCTTCACCTTCTCCTTGTCTGCGCCGCCACCCGCGTCGAGGAAGTTGGCCGGGCGACCGCCGCAGACCGTGATCATGTCGAGCGTGGCCATCGCGAGGCCGGCCCCGTTCACCATGCAGCCGACGTCGCCGTCGAGGCCCACGTAGGCGAGGTCGATCTCCTTGGCGGCTCGCTCCCGCGCGTCCTCCTCCTCGGGATCCCGGAGGGCTGCGATGTCGGGCTGCCGGTAGAGCGCGTTGTCGTCGAAGTTGAGCTTGCCGTCGAGCGCGAAGAGTTCCCCCTGCTTCGTCACGACCAGGGGGTTGATCTCCACCAGCGACGCGTCCTTCTCGACGTAGAGGCGGTAGAGACCGCGCAGGAAGCCGTCGAGACGGGAGGTCTGCGCCGCGTCCAGCGCGAGCGCCCGGGCGATCTTGCGGATCTGGTAGCCGTGGAGGCCGACCACGGGATCGATGAATTCGGTGTGGATGCGCTCGGGCGTCTTCTCCGCCACCGCCTCGATGTCCATGCCGCCCTCGGTGGAGGCGATCACGGCGAAGCTCTCGCTGGCGCGATCGAGGGTCAGGGCCAGATAGAGCTCGCGCTCGATGTCGGAGCCGGCCTCGACGTAGACCTTGCGGACCAGCTTGCCCTCGGGGCCGGTCTGGTGCGTGACGAGCGTCATGCCCAGGATCTCGCTGGCGCGCTGCTTCGCCTCGGCGGGCGACTTCGCGAGCTGGATCCCGCCGCCCTTGCCGCGACCCCCGGCGTGCACCTGCGCCTTCACCACCACCACGGGGGTGGCGAGCCGCTTCGCGGCCGCCTCGGCCTCGGCCGGGGTGGTGGCGAGCTCGCCTTCCGGCACCGCGACGCCGAACTCGCGGAACAGGGCCTTGGCCTGGTATTCGTGGACGTTCATCGCGCGGCCTAGAGCTTGCCGATCTCGGCGACGAGCTTGCGGACGTGGTCGAGCGAGGCGTCGAACAGCTTGCGCTCCTCGCCGTCGAGCTCGATCTCGATCACCTTCTCGACGCCGCCGGCGCCCAGCACGCAGGGGACGCCGACGTAGACGCCCGACACGCCGTACTCGCCCTCCAGATAGCAGGCGCACGCCAGCACCCGCTTCTTGTCGCGCAGGATCGACTCGGCCATCTCGAGCGCCGAGAGCGCCGGGGAGACGAACGCCGAGCCGGTCTTGAGGAGCCCCACCACCTCGCCGCCGGCGCCCTTGGTGCGCTCCACGATGGCGTCGATCTTGTCGGCCGTGAGCAGCTTCGTGATCGGGATCCCGGCCACGTTGCAGTAGCGGACGAGCGGCACCATGGTGTCGCCGTGCCCGCCCAGCACGAGGGCGGAGACGTCCTGCACGGAGACCCCGAGCTCCCAGGCCACGAAGGCGCGGAAGCGGGCGGAGTCGAGGACGCCGGCCATGCCGACGACGCGGTTCTTCGGGAAGCCCGAGACCTGCTTGAAGGTGTAGACCATGGCGTCGAGCGGATTGGAGACGACGATCACGGTCGCGTCCGGCGCGTGCGTCTTCACCCCCTCCGCCACCTGCCGCATGATCCCGAGGTTGGTCTTGAGCAGGTCGTCGCGCGACATGCCGGGCTTGCGCGCGAGGCCCGCGGTGATGATCACCAGGTCGGCGCCCGCGATGCCCGCGTACTCGTTGGTGCCCTGCAGTCGGACGTCGCTACCGAGGAGCGGCGCGCCCTCCGCGATGTCGAGCGTCTTCCCCTGCGGCATCCCTTCGACGACGTCGAAGATCACCACGTCTCCGAGCTCGCGTTGCGCGATCTGCTCGGCGAGCACGCCGCCGATGTTGCCACCGCCGATGAGGGCGATCTTGGGTCTGGGCATTGGGGGGCCTCCAGGCAGGAAGGAATGCGTCGGGGGGCGAGCGCCGGCGGCGCGCTAGCCCATGTTGGAGATGATCGCGTCACCGAACTCGGAGCACTTGAGCAGCGTGGCGCCCTCCATCAGGCGATGGAAGTCGTAGGTGACGGTCTTGGCCGCGATCGCGCGCGAGATGCCCCGCTCGATCCGCTCCGCAGCCTCGTTCCAGCCCAGGTGGTTCAGCATCATCACGCCCGAGAGGATCACGGAGCTCGGGTTCACCTTGTCCTGTCCGGCGTACTTGGGCGCCGTTCCATGCGTCGCCTCGAAGATGCCGTGGCCGGTCCGGTAGTTGATGTTGGCGCCCGGCGCGATGCCGATTCCGCCGACCTGCGCCGCCAGCGCGTCCGACAGGTAGTCGCCGTTCAGGTTCATGGTGGCGATCACGTCGAACTCGTCCGGGCGCGTCAGCACCTGCTGGAGCGTGATGTCCGCGATCGCGTCCTTGACCAGGAGCTGGCCCTTGGGCGGCTTGCCCCCGCAGTCGTCCCAGCCGACGGCGCGCCCTTGGTACTCGCGCTTCACGAGGTCGTAGCCCCAGTCGCGGAAGGCGCCCTCCGTGAACTTCATGATGTTGCCCTTGTGCACGAACGTGACACTCTTTCGGCCGAAGGAGATGGCGTGCCGGATCGCCATCCGGACGAGACGCTTGGTCCCGAA
>JBFIYM010000085.1:0-18022 GCA_041605395.1 Myxococcota bacterium
CGCCGTCGGCGAGTTCTACTTTGCCCACGGTCTGCTTGTGCGCGCCGGTAAACGCGCCTTTCTCATGACCGAACAGCTCGGACTCGAGCAGGTTCTCGGGGATCGCACCACAGTTCACGGCGATGAACGGCTTCGTGCTCCGCTCCGACAGCTCGTGGATCGCTCGCGCCACCAGCTCCTTGCCCGTTCCGCTCTCGCCGCTCACGAGCACGTTGGTCCGCGTGGTCGCCACCTGGGCGATCAGGTCGTGCACCCGGGTGAGCGCGGCGCTCGTGCCGACCAGGGCCCGCGAGCGCGAGCGCAGCTCGGTCCGCAGGCGCTGATTCTCGTCCGAGAGCAGCTTCTTCTCGAGCGCCTTCTCGACCACGAGCCGCAGCTCGTCGACCTTGAAGGGCTTCGTGATGTAGTCGTAGGCGCCCTGCTTCATCGCCTCGATGGCGGTCTCGGCCGTCGCAAACGCCGTGATCATGATGACGACGCACTCGGGCGCCGTCTCCTTGACCTTGCGCAGCAGCTCGAGGCCCGAGGCCCCGCCGAGCTGGACGTCGCTGATCACGACGTCGAAGTCGTCGGCATCGAGAGCGACCAGGGCTTCCTCGACGCTGGCGGCGGTGGTGACGGCGTAGCCGTCGCGCTGGAAGAAGATCTCGAGGAACTCACGCAGGCTGCGCTCGTCGTCGACGACCAGGATGCGTGCGCCTCCGTTCACGGGGCGACTGCCGCGGGCAGCTGGACCCGGAAGCGCGTTCCGCCGCCGGACGGCGACTCGACGTGCAGCGCGCCGCCGTGGCTCTCGACGATCCGATGTACGGTCGCCAGGCCCAGGCCGGTGCCCTCGGGCTTGGTCGTGAAGAACGGATCGAAGATCCGCTCGAGGTCGGCCGCCGCGATCCCGCGGCCGTTGTCCGAGACGATGATCTCCACGCCCAGCGCGCCCTCCCGGGGGCGCTTTCGGTCGGCATCGCCGACGCCTTGAGGCGGGTGCTCGAGGCGTCGAGCGGCGAGGTGAATCCGCCCCGAGCCCTCGAGCGCGTCGCACGCGTTGCGCACCAGGTTCCAGACCAGCTGGCGGAGCTGGGTGGCGTCCCCGAGCGCACGCGCCTCCGGGTCGGCGTCCTGTTCGATGCGAATCTCCGCGGGCGCCGCGGCGCGCAGCATCTCCACCACTTCTCCGAGGAGCGGCGCGAGCGCGACGCGCTCGAGCTTGGGCGGCGCCGGTCGGGCGTACTGCAGGAAATCGCCGATCAGCGCATCGAGTCGGCCGATCTCGCGCAGCACGATGCTCATCAGGCGCTCGCGTTCGCTGGGCTCCACCCCACCGCGCAGCAGCTCGACCGAGCCCGAGATGGCCGCCAGCGGGTTGCGGATCTCGTGCGCGATGCTCGCCGCCAGCTCGCCCACACCGGCCAGGCGGGAGCGCAGCTGGAGCTCGCGCTCCATGCGCACCACCTCCGTCACGTCCTGGAAGATCACCACGTGGCCCGCCGGGCCTCCGCTCGCGTCGCGCAGGATCGAGAGCGCGAGGCCGAGGTGCCGGGTCTCTCCGTCGGCCCCCGGCACCTGGAGGCGCGAGCGCGTTCGACCCCGGGCGGCTTCCGCATCCTGGGCCAGCGCCTCGGCCCCGGGCAGCACGTCTCCGAGCGGACGTCCCACCAGGTCCACGGCGAGCGTGCCGAGGATCCGCTCGCCCTCGGGGTTCACGAAGCTGACCCGGGCGTCGGCATCGAGCGTGAGGAGCCCGCTGGTGAGGCACTCCACCGTGCGCTCGTGCAGGCTCGCCAGGGCCCGGAGGCGCGCGCGGCTGTCGTCCAGCCGCTCCCCGGTCAGGCGGACCTCGTCGGCGAGCGCGCTCGCGAGCAGCGCCACCAGCAGCAGGCCGCCGGTGTGCCCGCACCAGACCGCGAACGTCACCTCGCCCGGCGTCTCGCCGCTCCCGGCGGCCAACACCCCGCCGTAGGCGAGCGACGAGAGGATGGCCGACCCGTAGGCCCCGCGCCGATGGAACAGCATCGCGCCGAACACGGTGATCGGGAGGTAGAGGAAGCCGAACGGGGACGCGCCGCCGCCCGAGAAGTGCACGAGCGCGCTCACCGCCGCAACGTCCGCGCCGAGCTGGACGACGCTGAAGCGGCGCGGGCGCCGCAGCCGGTTCATCCACGCCGCCGAGACCGCGGTCGACCCGAAGGCGACCGCGAGCACGGCCCACAGACCGAACTCCTCGGCGGGGCTGCGCCCGTCCACGGCCAGCGCGAGGGCCAGCCCGACGCCCGAGCCCGCCAGCAGCAGCCGCGCCACCAGCAGCCGCGTCAGCGTCCGCCGGAACATCGGATCGCCCGTCAGGGGCTCCGCAGCCATGGCGTGGCCCCTACTTCACGGCCTCCGCGATCTTGAAGATCGGCAGGTACATGGCGAGGAGGATTCCGCCCACCGTGCCGCCCAGGAACACCATCATCATGGGCTCGAGCAGCGAGGTCAGTGCGGCCACCGCGGTGTCGACTTCGTCGTCGTAGAAGTCCGCGATCTTCGAGAGCATCTGGTCCATCGCGCCGGTCGCCTCACCCACCGCGATCATCTGGACGACCATGCCCGGGAACACACCGCAGGCCTCGAGGGGCTCGGCGATGGTGCGGCCTTCCGAGATCGCCGCCCGCGTCTTCACGAGCGCGTTCTCGATCACCAGGTTGCCCGAGGTCCGCGCGCAGATGTCGAGCGCCTCGAGGATCGGGACACCGCTCGAGATCATGGTGCCGAGCGTCCGGCTGAAGCGCGCCACGGCCACCTTGCGCAGCAGCGAACCGAAGATCGGCATCTTCAGGAACACGGCGTCGGTGCGGTAGCGGAAGTCGCGTAGGCGCCGGCGGGCCCAGAAGAAGCCCGTCACCACGGCCGTCAGACCCACGAGCATGACGACGATCCACTCCTGCATGAACTCGGAGAGGTCGACGACCATCTGCGTGGGCGCCGGGAGCGCCCCGCCCATGTCCTCGAACATCTTCTTGAAGACCGGGATCACCTTGACCAGCAGCAGCGTGATCACGCCGATCGACACCACCACGATGCTGGCGGGATAGACCATGGCGCCCTTCACCTTGCGCTTCAGGGCGTCGGCCTTCTCCAGGTACACGGCCAGCCGGTTCAGGATGGTGTCGAGGATGCCGCCCACCTCGCCGGCGCGAACCAGGTTGGTGTAGAGGTCGCTGAAGGTTCCGGGATGCTTCGCAAGGGCATCCGCGAACGTGGAGCCCTGCTCCACGTCGTTCTTGATGCCCTGGATGACCTCCTTGAAGCCCTGCTTCGGCTGCTGGTCGGCCTGGATCGTCAGGCACTGCACCAGCGGCAGGCCGGCGTCGATCATCGTGGCGAACTGTCGGGTGAAGATCACCAGGTCGCGGGTGTTGGCCTGGGCCTTGAAGAGGTTGACCCCCTCCAGCAGGTCCTTCGACTTCGCCTTCACGTTGACCGGCGTGATCATCTGCGCGCGCAGCTGCGCCATGACGGCGGCCTCTCCGCTCGCCTCCATGACACCCTTCTTGGTCGTGCCCTGCCGGGTACGTCCTTCCCAGGTATAGACCGCCATCGGATCCCCCTACGCAGCGCTCGCAGCGCGGCGGCCCACGTTGGCCCCACCCTGCTGAATGAGATTGCGGAGCTCGTCGACGTCGTTGCTGCGACCCAACGCGTCGTCCATCCCGATCAGGCGCCGCTGGTACAGGAACGCCAGCGACTGGTTCATCGTCTGCATGCCGAACTTCTCCTGCCCGATCTGCATCTGCGAGTAGATCTGGTGGATCTTGTCCTCGCGGATCAGGTTCCGGATCGCGGCGTTCGGCACCATGATCTCGAGCGCCAGCGCCCGTCCCGGCCCGTTGGCGCGCGGGATCAGCGTCTGCGACAGCACCCCCTCCAGCACGAACGAGAGCTGGGCCCGCACCTGGGCCTGCTGGTAGGGCGGGAAGACGTCGATGATGCGGTTCATCGTCTGCACGCACGAGTTCGTGTGCAGCGTGGCGAAGGCCAGGTGGCCCGTTTCCGCCACGGTCAGCGCGGCCTCGATCGTCTCGAGATCGCGCATCTCGCCGATCAGCACCACGTCGGGATCCTGGCGCAGGATGTACTTGAGGGCGGTCTTGAAGCCACCCGTGTCGGCGCCGACCTCCCGCTGGTTCACGAGGCAGCTCTTGTGTGGGTGCAGATACTCGATCGGGTCTTCGATGGTGACGATGTGCTCGTTCCGCTCGCCGTTGATCTTGTCGATGATCGTGGCGAGGGTCGTGCTCTTGCCGGATCCCGTCGGGCCGGTCACGAGGACGAGGCCACGCGGCTTCTTGGACAGGTCGGAGATCACCGGCGGCAGCCCGAGCTCCTCGAAGGTCTTGATCTTGTACGGGATCGCCCGGAAGGCCCCGGCGACCGCGCCCCGCTGCATGAAGATGTTGGCGCGGAAGCGCGAGAGCCCGCGCACGCCGAACGACAGGTCGAGCTCGTTGTGCTCTTCGAACTTGTGCTTCTGGGCGTCCGTCAGGATCGAGTAGCAGAGCTGCTTCGTCTCGGGCGGTGCCAGCGGCGGGATCTTC
Organism: Myxococcota bacterium; assembly: GCA_041605395.1. Classification (GTDB taxonomy): domain Bacteria; phylum Myxococcota_A; class UBA9160; order UBA9160; family UBA6930; genus JBFIYM01. Next base: position 4,575 of record JBFIYM010000085.1, read on the forward strand.
AGGGGATGCAGCTTGCCATCGATGCGGAGCTGGGGCGGACTGCTCGTGGTGACGTGCAGATCGCTCGCGCCCTTCTCGATCATCGCCTTCAGCAGCTGGTGGAGGTTGGCCATTCGTTCTCCTAAGCCTTCGTTCGCCTTCGGCGCACTGCGCGCTTCGCTTGCCTGGACCTAGAAGTCCGCCGCCGAGACGCGGTAGACCTCGCTGACCGTGGTGATGCCTTCGCGCAGCTTGTTGAGCGCGCTGCGCCGGAGCGTGAGCATCCCGAGGCGGATCGCCTCGCGCTTGAGCTCGGTGGCCGAGGCGCCGTTCAACACGAACTCCTTGAGTTCCTCACCGATGCGCATCACCTCGTAGATGGCGACGCGGCCCTTGTAACCGGTGTTGGAGCAGGAGTTGCAGCCACGGCCCTTCTGGGCCTTGGTGTTGCGGGCCTCCTCTTCGGACAGGCCGGCGGCCACCAGCGCCTCCGTGCCCGCCTCGGGATCGGGCTCCTTGCACTCGCTGCAGACCCGCCGTGCCAGGCGCTGGGCGACGATCGCGTTCACCGACGAGGCGACCAGGAAGGGTTCGATGCCCATGTTGAGGAGCCGGTTGACGGTCGAGGGCGCATCGTTGGTATGCAGCGTCGAGAGGACCATGTGGCCCGTGAGCGCCGCCTTCACCGCGATCTCGGCGGTCTCGAAATCGCGGATCTCGCCGACCATGATGATGTCGGGGTCCTGACGCAGGAAGGAGCGGAGCGCGGCCGCGAAGTTGAGGCCGATCTCCTCGTGCATCTGCACCTGGTTGATGCCCGTGAGGTTGAACTCGACGGGGTCCTCCGCGGTGGAGATGTTCTCGCTCACCTTGTTGAGCTCGGAGAGCGCCGAGTACAGCGTGGTGGTCTTGCCCGAGCCCGTCGGCCCGGTGACGAGCACCATGCCGAAGGGCTGGTGGATCGCGTCCTGGAAGACCTCGAGCTGCGCGGGCTCGAAGCCGAGCTTGGTCATGTCGAGCTGCAGGTTCGACTTGTCGAGCAGACGCAGCACCGTCTTCTCGCCGAAGAGGGTCGGCAGGACCGAGACGCGGTAGTCCATCTCCTTGCCGCGGCCGAGCTTCAGCTTGATACGTCCGTCCTGCGGCAGGCGTCGCTCGGCGATGTCGAGCTCGGACATGATCTTGAGGCGCGAGGTCATCGCGTTCTTCAGCTTCATCGGCGGCCGCATCACTTCGTAGAGCACGCCGTCGATGCGGTAGCGGACCCGGAATTCCTTCTCGTAGGGCTCGATGTGGATGTCCGACGCGGTCTTCTTGATGGCGTCGGTCAGCACCAGGTTCACGAGCTTGACGACGGGAGCGTCCTCGGACTCCTTGGCGAGCTCGTTGACGTCGACCTCGTCGGACTCGCTGACGAACTCCAGGTCGGAGTCGTCGAAGTCCCCCATGATGTCGTCGAGGCTGGAGGTCTTGTCGTAGTAGCGATCGATCGCGCGACGGATCTGATCGTCGGACGCGACGACGACCTCGATGTTGTATCCGGTCAGGAACTTGATGTCGTCGATCGCGAAGATGTTCGACGGATCGGCAGTCGCCAGGATCAGCGTCGAGCCCGCGCGGTTCACCGGGATCACGGTGTGCTTCTGCGCGACCTCTTCCGGGATCAGCTGGATCACCGAGGGGTCGATGTCGAACTCGTCCAGGTTGATGTCCGGGACGCCGTACTGCTTCGCGACGAAGGAGGAGAGCTCCTGCTCCTGGAGGAAGCCGAGCTTCGTGATCTGCGCGCCGAGGCGCGCCCCACCCTCTTTCGCCTCTTCGCGCGCCTTCCGGAGCTGCTCGGCCGTGAGCAGGTTCTCGCGGACCAGGAGTTCGCCGATGCGCTCGTTCAACTTCCCCGTCTCCATGCCGCGCGGGCGAATTCAGCCGAGACGACGCGCCCCTCGGCGCCCCTCCTGCGGCCTACGGAAAGCCCTGCGAACCCGCTCGGTTATCGGCTGGCGGCGGGGCGAGCTTTACGCCGGCGCGCAGCGGGCCCCGTGCGGGGTTTCCGCCGGGAGCGCTAGCGCGCGGCCGACCCCACGTCCGGGTCCGGCTCGCCCTCCAGCGAATCGGCACCCGCGAGCGCATCGCTGAGGTGGCGGCCCCCGAGCCGCAACGCCACGAGCCCGAAGGCGGTGGTGGCCATCCAGAACACGGCATGGGCCAGGGTCCCCACGGCCAGCGAGAGCTCGCGGGATACCCCGAGGGGACTCAGGGCGACCACGCAGGCGGCGTGGTAGGTCCCGAAGAAGCCGGGCGCGGACGGCAGGGCCACGGCCGCGCCGACCCAGACCAGGGTGATGAAGGCCGCCCGCAGCTCGGCCGCGGGCCCCCCGAGCTCGATCGGAAGGGAGCCCAGGGTCGCCCAGAACGGGATCACGGAGGCCACGGCCCAGAGCGCCACGGTCGCCGCGCCGACGCGCAGCACGTCCCCGCCCCCGCGCAGCGAAGCTACCCCCGCGGCGACGGACGCCACGATGCCCGCGAGCCGCTCGGCGCGGGCGGGCGCCAGGACGCGGCCGGCGAGCCGCTGCACCACCACCACCGCCGCGCCGGGCCAGCGGCGCAGCGCCAGCGTGGCGAGGAGCGGCGCGGCCGCGGCCGCCAGCAGCAGCCCGCGACCGACCTGGTTGCCGATCACGATCGAGGCGATCCCGAGCAGGAACACCACGTCGATCACCCGCTCGAGGATCAGGGTTCCAAGCAGCGCCGAAGCCGACGCGCGGATCTCGCGCGCCAGCCACCAGACGCGGACCAGCTCGCCCACGCGCAGGGGCAGCAGGTTGTTGATCATGAAGCCGATCGCCGTCGCCCGCAGCGCGCTCGCGGTCTCGAACTCGGCCACGCCGCGCGCGAGGATGCGCCAGCGCTGGGCGCGCAGCAGCACCGCCCACATGTACGCCGGCAGCGACCCGCCGAGCAGCAGCCACCAGTTCGCACGGCCCACGTCCCGGGCCAACGCCGACCACGAGACGTCCCGGAACGACAGCCAGAGTGCGAGCGCGGTGACGCCCAGCCCGAACCAGACACGGGGGTCCTGGATCCGACGCCGCCGGCTCACGACCCGGCGAGCTTCCGGCGTGCCTCGTCGGCATCCGCGGCGATCTGCTGCCGAAGCGCTTCGACGCCCGGGAACCGCCTCTCCTCGCGGAGCGCGAACTCGAACGTGACCTCGACCCGCCGACCGTAGACGTCGCCGGAGAAGTCGAGCAGATGGGCCTCGGTGAGGACGTGCTCCGTGGCCCCGAAGGTCGGACGCCGGCCCACGTTGGTGACGGCGCCGAAGCGCGCACCGACGGCCGGATCCCCCGCATCCAGGAAGCCGACGTGGCCGGCGTAGACCCCGGCCCGCGGCAGCACCTCGTTCTCGGCGTCGAGGTTCAGGGTGGGAAAGCCGATCGTGCGGCCGCGGCGATCGCCTTCGATCACGCGGCCGCGGACCGTGTACGGCCGCCCGAGCAGGAGCGCCGCTTCCGCCACCTCGCCGCGCTCGAGCAGCTCGCGGATGCGTGAGGAGTTGACGTCGCGCCGACCGAGCTTCACCTCCGGAACGATCGTGACCGAGAACCCGAGATGCGGTCCGAGCTCGGTGAGCGTCCGCATCGAGCCCTCGCGGTCGCGCCCGTAGCGGAAGTCGTAGCCGACATAGACCTCGAGCGGACGGATGCGTTGGTGCAGGATCTCGCGCACGAAGCGTTCGGCCGGCAGCTTCGCGAACTCCTGGTCGAAGGGCTCGAGCACGATCACGTCGACCCCGGCCTGCTCGAGGAGCTCGAGCTTCTGCTCGAGCGTCGTGAGCAGGCGCGGCGCGCGGTCCGGCTGCAGCACCTTGCGCGGATGCGGCTCGAACGTATACACCGCCGCCTGGCCGCCGAGTGCGTTTGCGCGGCCGGTGACCGTCTGCATGATGCGTTGGTGCCCGACGTGCAGCCCGTCGAAGTTTCCGACCGTCAGCACCGCCCGCTCGAGCGGTTTCTCGAGCGTCCGACTGCCTTGCACGATCCGCACCCGCTAGACTCCCGGCCCGTGAGATTCCGCTCGTGAAGACGTTGTGGCGCCACTATGCCGCGCGCTTCGCGCGCGCCTTCGTTGCAGCGCTCCTGATTCTGACGCTCCTGGTCATCGCCGTCGACACGCTGCTCGAGCTCGACGAGATCCCGGAGGACGAGCGCACGCTCGGGGCGGCTGCAGTCCGCGTGGCGCTCCGCACCCTGGCCCAGTACCTGGCCTACCTGGTGCCCGCCGCGAGCTTCGCCGCCGCCTTCGCCTGCGTGGCGCAGGGGGCGCGCGCGCGGGAGATCGTCGCGCTCAAGGCCGGTGGGGTGAACCCGCTGGTCGCGCTGCTCCCCGTCTTCGCGGGTGCCCTCGCGGTCGGGCTGCTGCTGGGCGTCGTCCAGGAGAGCGCGGGCGTGCGGGCCGCCTCCGTCCTCGCCGACAAGACCGGCGAGCGGCGTGGCGCCCTGATGCGATCCGGCGTGATCTGGTACCACGCCGGCCGCGTCGTCTACAGCGCGCGCGAGGCCGACGCCGAGGGCGAGCGCGTCCGCGACATCCAGGTGTTCCAGCGCGACGACCAGGGGCGCCTCGAACGCCACATCCAGGCGGCCCGGGCCGAGCGCCTTTCGCCCCAACGCTGGTCCTTCGAGGACGCCGTCGTCCGCAGCTTCGACCCCGCCGATCCCACCGCCGCGCCTCGCTTCGAGCGGGCCGAGCAGCAGACCCTCGAGCTTCCCGCCGACCGTACGCCCCGCCTCGACCCCGCCGAGCTGGCGGCGCTTCCGCTCACCACCATCGCGGAGTACGTCGGCGCCGTGCACGAGGCCGGCGGCAGCTCGGGCCCCGCGCGCATCGTGCTGCACGAGCGCGCCAGTGCCCCGATCCTCGCGCTGCTGCTCGCCGCCCTCGCCGTCCCGCTCGCGCTCGGCATCGAGCGCAGCGGCGGCCTCGCCTTCGCGGCGTTCCAGGGCGTGCTCTGGGTCGCCGCGTTCCTGTTCCTGCGCGGCGCCGGCGTGAGCGTCGGGAGCGGCGGCGGGATGCTGGCGGTGATCATGCCGTGGGGCAGCCTGGCCCTGTTCTCGGCCTTCGCCGCCCTCCAGCTCGCCCGATCCCCGCGCTGAGCCCGCCCGAACCCCCGTCCGCGCGCCCGGGGCCCTACGGCTTCGCCCCGTCCCCTTGCCGAACGCTGCCGGAGGGCAGGCGGCCGCCGCTCTGGAACAGGCGGAAGAACTCGTGGTCGGGCGGCAGCACGAAGGTGGTGCCCCGGCCGAGCGTCTTGCGGTAGGCCTCGAGGCTCCGCACGAAGTCGTAGAACTCGGCGTCCTGGGAGTACGCGTCGGCGTAGATGCGGGTCGCCTCCGCGTCGCCCTTGCCGCGCTCGATCTCCGCATCGCGGCGGGCCTCGGCGACGATCACCTGCGCCTCCCGATCGGCCTCGGCACGGATTGCGCGCGCCTGCTCCTCGCCTTCGGCGCGGTACTTGCGGGCGAGCCGGTCCCGCTCCGAGCGCATGCGCGCGAAGATGTTCTCCTCGGTGTTCTTCGGAAGGTCCGTTCGATTGATCCGCACGTCGCGGATCTCGACACCGAAGCGTTCCACCGCCTCGTTGTTGTTGCGCGCGATCTCTGCCAGGATCGCCGGCCGCTCGTCCTTGAGGACCTGCATGAGGCGCTTCTTGCCGATCGCCTCGCGCAGCTGGCCGCGTACCTGCTTGTCGATCCGGTCGCGGGCCTGGTCGACGCCCGCCGGGAAGGTGCGCCGGAACAGCAGCGGATCCGAGATGCGCCAGACGGCGTAGTGATCCACCACGATGCGCTCCTGGTCGAGCGTCAGGATCTCGCGCGGCTCGGAGGAGAGGTGACGCCAGCGCGCGTCGAAGACCTGGATCGCCACCAGCGGGTAGGTCAGCGCGAGCCCCGGGGCGGTGATCACCGTGATGGGGTCGCCGAGGAAGAGGCCGATGCGGTGCTCGCCCTCCCGGTTCACCACCACCGGGCCGCAGCCCGCGAAGCTGCTGGCGCCCACCAGGACCGCGAGCAGGAAGAGGACCACGAGCCCGCGCCTCATCGCTCCCCCTCCCGTCGACCGAGCGGGAGGTACGGCAGCACGGAGGCCGTCCCGGGCTCCACGATCAGCTTCTCGGCGTCGGGGAGCACGGCCTCCATGGTCTCGAGGTAGATGCGCTTGCGCGTGATGGCGGGCGCCTTCTCGTACTCCTCGACCACGGCGAGGAAGCGGCTCGCGGCGCCGGTCGCCTCGGCGATCTTCGCCTCGCGGTAGCCGCTGGCCTCGGCCAGCAGCTCGGAGGCCTCGCCGCGCGCCCGCGGCACCACCTCGTTGGCGTGCGCCTGGGCCTCGTTCACGGCGCGATTGCGGTCCTGGTTCGCGGCGATCACGTCGTCGAAGGCGTCGCGCACCGGCTCGGGCGCCTGGGCGTCCTGGAGCTCGACGTCCTCCACGGTGATGCCCGCCTCGTACTCGTCCAGGATCGCCTGGAGGAGCTCGGCGGCCTCGTCCTGGATCACGCCCTTGCGCTCGCTCAGGACGCCGTCGATCGTGCTGCGCCCGACCACCTCGCGCATCGCCGCCTGCGCCGCCTCCTCGAGCAGCTCCTGGCTCCGGCTCACGCGGTAGAGGTTCTGGAAGGGCTCGCCGATCCGGTACTGCACGACGAACTCGATCAGCACGATGTTGTTGTCGCCCGTCTGCATCGCGGTCTCGGAGAGCTTGGCCACGTCCGTGGTGCTCACGTCCCCGAACTCGCGCTGCTGGCTCACGCTGACGTGGACGATGTCGTAGCTCTCGATCGGCGCCGGCAGCTTGAGCCGGAAGCCCTCCTGCGTGTCGATGCGCGCGAACTTCCCGAGCCGGAGGATCACGGCCTGCTCGCCCGGATCGACCGTGTACCAGCCCGAGAAGAACATCCAGACGCCCGCGCCGATCAGCAGCAGGAACACGATCCCGATGCGCCGCACGATCCGCCCCGCGCGGCGCTCGACCTCCTCGCCGGCCACCTAGCCCTGCCCTCCCTCGGGCGGTTGCTTCAGGAAGGCGCTCAGCATGTCGATCGGGATCGGGAACACGAGCGTCGAGTTCTTCTCGGTGGCGATCTCCGCGAGGGTCTGGAGATAGCGGAGCTGCAGCGCCGCCGGCTCCTCCACCAGGATGCGCGAGGCGTCGGAGAGCCGCCGCGCCGCCATCGCCTCGCCCTCGGCGTGGATGATCTTCGAGCGCTTCTCGCGCTCGGCCTCCGCCTGCTTGGCCATGGCACGCTGCATCTCCACGGGCAGGTCGATCTGCTTCACCTCGACGGCGCGCACCTTCACGCCCCAGGGCTCGGTGGCGGTATCGATGATCTCCTGGAGCTGGCGGTTGATGCTGTCGCGCTCGGCCAGCAGTTGGTCGAGCTCGGCCTGGCCGCACACGCTCCGCAGCGTCGTCTGCGAGAGCTGCGACGTGCCGTAGAGGTAGTTCTCGACCTGGATCACGGCCCGCTCCGGATGCAGCACGCGGAAGTAGAGCACCGCGTTCACCTTCACCGAGACGTTGTCGCGGGTGATCACCTCCTGGGCCGGCACGTCCATCACGATCTCGCGCAGGCTCACCTTCACCATGCGATCGACCATGGGCACGATCCAGCGGAAGCCCGCGGGCTTGACGCCCGCGAAGCGGCCCAGCCGGAAGACCACACCGCGCTCGTACTCCTGGAGCACGCGGACCCCGGCCAGGAAAAACGCCGCCAGGATCCCGACCACGATCACCGGACTGAGAGCCATGGATGTCCCCTTCCCATTGGTTTTCGCGCCCGAAGCTAGGAGACCGCCAAAGCGCGCGCACCCGGCCACGCCCCGATCGGTCTCGTCGCACGAGGCCGCGCGTCAGTCGGCGGGGGTCTCCCGCCGTGAGGCGCGACGGACGCGGAGCCGTAGACCCTCCACGGAGAGGGTCTCGACCCGTTCGTTCGCCTCGATCGGCTCGTCGGCATCGGCGCGCCAGAACTCCCCGTGCACGAGCACGGTGCCCGAGGGGTCGAGGCGGGTCGAGGCGACCCCGACCATCCCGATCATCTCGTCGACCCCCGCGACCTGGGCGCGCCGCAGCACGCGTCCGACGGCGATGATCAGGAAGCCGACGCAGATCCCGAGCGCGCCCACCGCGGGGACCAGCACCCGCCAGAAGTCGATGCTCAGGTCGGACAGGTCGGGGCGGTCGAAGAGCAGCGCACCGCCGATCAGGAGGCAGGCCAGGCCGCCGGTGAAGAGCAGGCCCCACGACGTCACGAAGGCCTCGGCCACGAGCAGCCCCGCGCCGAGCAGCACGAGGATCACACCCATCCACGAGAACGGCAGCGCCTGGATCGCGATCAGCGCCAGCACCAGGCAGCCCGCCCCGAGCACGCCCGGCACGATCAGACCGGGCTGGTTGAACTCGAGGTAGAGCAGCGCCAGGCCCGCCATGAACAGCAGCCACACCACGTTCGGGTCCGCGATCGCCGAGAAGACCCGCAGCACCGGACCCATCTCGATCTCGTGCTGGGCGGCGCCGGCCAGATACAACACCACGGGCCCGGCGTCCGTCTTCACCTCGCGCCCTTCGAGCGCTTCCAGCAACGCCTCCCGACTGGGCGCGACCAGGTCGATCACATCGAGCTCGAGCGCCTTGTCGGCCGTGACGGCGACCGACTCGCGCACGGCCTGCTCCGCCCACTCCACGTTTCGCTCGCGCTTCTGCGCGATCGACTCGATGAAGGCTGCGAGCATGTTCTCGGCCTTCCGCTCCGCGTGCGACGCCGCCGGCTTCTCCTCCCCCTCGCCCTGCTGGGGCGCGGGCGCGCCGCCCCCGAGCTCCACCGGGTGTGCGGCCCCGATGCTCGAGCCCGGGGCCATGGCCGCCACGTGTGCCGCCAGCGTGATGAACGTGCCCGCCGAGCCCGCCCACGCCCCCTGCGGCGCGACGTAGACGACGATCGGCACCGTCGAGGCCAGCATCGCCTGGATGATGTCCTGGGTCGAGCTGACCAGGCCGCCCGGGGTGTCGAGCTCGATCAGCAGGATCGCCGACCCGCGTTGCGCCGCCTCTTCGATCGCGCGCTGGAGGTAGGTCGACGACGCCGGGTTGATCGAGCCGTCGATGCGCGCGATCGCGATCGGCCCACGCCGCTCGACCGGTTCCTGCTTCTCGGCAGACGCGGGCAGCGCGAGCAGCGCGGCCAGCAGTAGCAGCCCGAGCCCCGTGCGCCTCATCCGCGACGCGCCCCGCGCAGCTTCTCGATGCGGTCCCAGATGCGGGCGGCCACCTCGCGCTTGTCGAGGAGCGGGAGCTCCTCCACGTCCCCGTCCGGCGTGAGCAGCACCACGGCGTTCTGGTCGGACTCGAAGCCGGCGTCCGGCCGCGACACGTCGTTCGCCACGAGGAGATCGCAGCCCTTGCGCGCGAGCTTGCGGCGCGCGGCCGGGATCACGTCCTCGCTCTCGGCCGCGAAGCCGACCACGACGCGGTCGCCACGCTCCCGGGCGAGCTCCGCCAGGATGTCCGGGTTCCGCACCAGCGAGAGCTCGAGGCCGGCGCCGTCGGGCAGGTCCTCCTTCTTGAGCTTCCCGGCGAGCGGCGCCGCGGGGCGGAAATCCGCCACCGCCGCCGCCATGATCGCGACGCTGGCCCGGGCGAACGCGGCCTCGACCGCGCTCCGCATCTCGAGCGCCGTCTCGACGTCGATGCGCTCGACGCCGGCCGGGGTCGGGAGCGCGCTCGGTCCGGCGACCAGCAGCACCTGGGCCCCGCGCCGCGCGGCCTCGGCGGCGAGCGCAAAGCCCATCTTGCCGGAGGAGCGGTTCACGATCGCGCGCACGGCATCGATCGGCTCGCGCGTCCCTCCGGCCGAGATCACCACCCGCTCGCCGGCGAGGCTCGCGGGCCCGAGCAGCCGCTCGAGCGCGGCGGCGATCGCGGCGGGCTCGGCCATGCGGCCCGCCCCTTCCCAGCCGCACGCGAGGGCGCCGGCGTCCGGCCCCACGAAGTGGACGCCCCGCTCGCGCAGCGTCGCCACGTTGGCCCGGGTGGCCGGGTGCTCCCACATGTTCACGTTCATGGCGGGTGCCACCAGCACGGGCGCGCGTGTGGCGAGCAGCAGCGTGCTGACGAGATCGTCCGCGAGGCCGGACGCCATCCGGGCCAGCAGGTTCGCCGTGGCCGGCGCGACCACGACGATGTCGGCCTGGTCGGCCAGATCGATGTGCCCGATCTGGCCCTCCTCGCCCGGGTCCAGCAGGTCGCTCCGCACCGGCTCCCGCGTGAGGGTCTGGAGCACCAGCGGCGAGACGAAGCGCACCGCGGCCTCCGTGAGCGCGCAGCGCACGGCCAGCCCGGCGCCATCCAGCAGGCGCACCAGCTCCGGAACCTTGTAGGCGGCGATCCCCCCGCTCACGGCGAGCAGGACCCGGCGTCTCGTCATGAACCGTTCTCCCCGGTCCGTGGAGCCTAGCCTCCGAGGCGGGCGGCGGCTGCGGCGAGGCGGCGCCGGAGGGCGCGGGGCGTGGCGGCCTCTGCGTAGACCCGGAGCAGCGGCTCCGTCCCGGAGGCCCGCCACAGCACGAAGCCGTCCTCGAGCTCGAGCCGGAGACCGTCGCGATCGTCCACGGCCGAGACGCGGGCGTCGTCGAAGCGCCGCGGCGGCCGGCGCTCGAGGCGGGCGAGCGCGCGCCGCGCCGCGGGCGCGAGCGGCACCGAGAGCCGCCCGCAGGCCGGCGCGCCGTGCCGGGCCTCGAGCTCGCGGAGCCGCTGGCGAAGCGGGGCCCCGGTCGTGGCCACGATCTCGGTGAGCAGCGCCCCGGCCAGCGCCGCGTCCTTGTCGCGCGCAAAGGGGGCCCATGCGAACCCCCGACTCTCCTCGCCGGCGACGTCCGCCTCGCCGGCGGCGAGGGCCGCCGTCAGGTGCTTGAACCCGATCGGGCGCCGCACGCACGGGAGGCCGTAGTGCGCCGCGACCCGCTCCACCAGCGAGCCCGTCGCCACGGAGATGGCGACCCCACGCGTGGCCCGACCGCTGCGCGCGAGGTGGTCCACCAGCAACCCGAGCAGCTCGGTCTCGGAGAGGATGCTCCCGTCCGCGTCCACCGCCGCGAGGCGGTCGGCGTCCCCGTCCGTGGCGAGGCCCAGCCGCAGCCCCCGCAGACGGCGCACGCGCCGGGCCAGCGCGGCGAGCCGCGCCGGCGTCGGGTCGGGCGCCACGCCGCCGAAGTTCGGGTCGGCCTCTCCGCGCAGCAGCTCGACCCGGGCACCTTGGGCGCGGAGCGCCGCGTCGAGCACGCCGGCGCCGCAGCCATGGATGGCGTCGTAGACGACCTGGGGGCGCCGGCCGCGGGGCAGGCGTCCGAGCCGCCGGCCGAGCGCCGCCAGGTAGGCCGGGCGCGGGTCGACGCGGCGGGCGGGGACGGGGCCGCGCGACGGCTCTCCGCGGCGCAGGATCGCCTCGGCCGCGCGGGCGATGCGCCGGCTCACGGCGTCCGGCGCCGCACCGCCCCAGGGCAGCAGCAGCTTCACGCCCTGATACGAAGCGGGGTTGTGGCTGGCGGTGAAGACCAGGGCGGCCGCGCCCCGGCCTCGCCGGAGGGCGAAGTTCACGACCGGGGTCGGCGTCGCCGGCCCGACCAGCACCGGTCGCGCCCCGGCCCCGGCGAGCACCGCCGCCGCCTCCTCGGCGAGACGTTCCCCCAGGAAGCGGGTGTCGTGCGCGACCCACACGCGCGGGGCCTCGCGGGGAGCGCCGGCGAAGCGCGCCACGGCCGCGGCCAACGCGCGGACCCCGGGGAAGTGGAAGTCCTCGCCGAGGATGCCGCGCCAGCCGCTCGTACCGAACCGCGGGCCCGGGCGAGGCTCAGTCACCGGGGCGCGGCAGGCGGCCCAGCTTCTCGCGCAGGTACTTGGCCACGATCGGAGGCACCCACTCGCTCACGTCGGAGCCGAAGTGCACGAGCTCCTTCAGCCGGGACGAGCTCACGTAGAAGTACTCCTGACTCGTCATCAGGAACACGGTCTGGATCTCGGGCTTCATGTGGCGGTTCATCAACGCCATCTCGAACTCGTACTCGAAGTCGGCGTTGGCCCGGAGCCCCCGCAGGATCGCGCCGGCCCCGATCTCGTGGGCGAAGTCCACGACCAGCCCGTCGAAGGCGGTGACCGTCACGCCGGACAGATCGCCGAGCGCGGTCTGCATCATGTCGAGGCGGTCCTCGATCGAGAACGTCCCCGCCTTCCCGATGTTCCGGGCCACCGCGACGACGAGCTCCGGGAAGATCATGCGTCCGCGGTGGATCAGGTCGAGGTGCCCGTTCGTGACCGGGTCGAAGCTCGCGGGAAAGAGCGCCTTGCCGCGCTGGATCGGCTTCATGCTTCGTGGGCCTCCACCCCGGCCGCCGGCCGCGGCTTCTCGCCCGCGGGGACGTACCAGGTGATCAGCGTGTCTCCGTAGCGCCGCTCGTCGATCGCGGCGAGCCCTTCCACCGGGCCCGGAGCATGCCTGCGATCGCTCTCGACCACCACGCGCCCGGCGGGAGCGAGCAACCCCGAGCCGGCCAGGCGGGCGAGCACCGCGGCGAGCGTGCCATGCGCGTAGGGCGGATCCATGAGCACCAGGTCGAATCGGCGACCCCCGCTGAGCCGTTCCGGGCACAGGTCGGCGTCCTCACGGCGCAGCGTCACCAGGGCTTCCACGCCGAGAGCCTGCGCGTTCTCGCGGATCACGTCGAGCGCAGCGCGCGCGCGGTCCACGAAGGTCACCTGCGCAGCCCCGCGCGAGAGCGCCTCGAAGCCCAGTGCGCCGGAGCCCGCGTAGAGATCGAGCACGTGCTGCCCGGTCAGGTCCCCGAGCCGCGCGAACAGCGACTCCCGCACGCGATCGGCGCTCGGACGAACGCCGTCCCGCGGAACCCGGAGCCGCCGCCCCGCGAAACGACCGCCGGTGACCCGCACGCCAACCATCGTTAGCGCACTCTCGAATTGCCGGCCCCAGGCGCCTCGCCTACAATGCGCGCGCTTCGAGGGTGACACCATATGGTGACACCCAGTGGATCACCCCGACCCTTCCTCCATAGCCCCCCTCCCCGACGACCGGAGACCCTCCCCCCATGAGCAAGCTGCTGGTGGACCGCGCGAAGAAGAAGCTGCCGGAACGTCTCGCCGCGGTGCGTGGCGAGCGCTCGCAGCGCCAGTTCGCGCGGGATCTCGGGGTGTTCCAGCAGAACGTGAATCGCTACGAGACGGGCACCACCCCGCACACGGACTTCCTGATCCAGCTCGCCGTGCGCGAAGGCATCTCGATCGACTGGCTGTTACTCGGCAAGGGCCGCATGCGCCGCGGCCGCTGACGCCGCGCCCAACCCCACCCCCTTCGTGCGCGGCGCGCAGCGAGGGCACCCGCCCCGGGTGCCCGAGCG
>JBFIYM010000086.1:0-17933 GCA_041605395.1 Myxococcota bacterium
CGACTGTCGTCGAAGAAGTTGTAGTAGGCGCTCTCGTTGAAGTTGGGCTCGGGGCCGAGCTCGTGGAGGTAGTCGTCCTCCGGCGCCAGGTTGCCGACGATCTTTGCCATGTCTTCTCCCGTCTCGCGAGGGACGTATACTACCGCGTCTCGGGTTCCCGGAGGTCGGAGGTTCAAGGTGGGCACGTTGCGGGGCATCACGGTCTACATCGCTACGGGGGGAAGCTGGCGCGCCGGAACGGACGACGCACTCTACGTCGGCGTCTCGGGCACGGCCGGCGGCCGCGAGTTCCCGATCGATGCAGCCCTCTACGACGACTTCCAGCGCGGCTCCCGCGACCGCTACGCGCTCGGGACGATCTGGGACGAGTCGGCGCTGATCGGCGCGCGGACGCCGAAGAAGGCGGTCGCCGACTGGAACGACCCCTCCTACTTCTACGTCGGCTTCCAGGAGATCGATCGCGTCTATCTTCGCAAGCACATGGGGCGACGTCGCATCGACGACGACGCCTACGCGCTCGACGAGATCGAGATCGCGCTCTATGGCGATCCCGGTGAGAAGCGCCTGTTCCGGGCGAGCACCGCGATCTGGCTCGGGCTCCAGTACGGCAGCCAGGTCTGGCTCCCCGAGGTGGACCCCGCCTCCTTCTCCGTCGCCAGGCGCGTCTGACTCAACCGCGCCGGTGAGCGGTGTGGGTGCGGTACCAGTCGATGGCGTGGCCCGCTTCGGCGCGCTCGCGCTCGAGGAAGCGCTCGACGGCGGCCCGGAGCCGCTCGTCGGCGAGCCAGTGGAAGCTCCAGGTGGGCGTCGCGTCGAAGCCGCGGAGCTGCTTGTACTCGCCGCCCGCGCCCGGCTCGAAGCGCTCGAGGCCGTGCTCGATGCAGTGCGCGATGCCGGCGTAGTAGCAGACGTTGAAGTGGAGGTGGCGCAGCGGCCGGAGGGCGCCCCAGTAGCGGCCGTAGAGGGCGTCTCCCTTCTGGACGTTCACGGTCCCACCCACCATCTGCTCGCCCGCCTTTGCCACGACGAAGCAGAGGCGACTCCGGAAGCGCTCCGCCAGCAGCTCGAAGAAGCGCGCGTTCAGGTACTGGCGGCCCCACGGGTTGCCCTGGATCGTCGCGAGGTAGATCTCGAACATCGGGCCGATCAGCGCGTCCGGGATGGCGTCGCCGACGAGCCGCTCGATCACGACCCCCTGCTCGGCGAGCGCACGCTGCTCGCGGCGGACCTGGTTGCGGCGCTTGCTGCGAAGCGCCCCGAGCCAGTCGTCGAAGGCGGCGAAGCCGGCGTTGCGCCAGTGATACTGGAGCCCGAGGCGCGGCAGGAAGCCGGCGGCGAGCAGCGCCTCGTGCTCGTCGTCCCGGCAGAAGTTCACGTGGGCCCCGGAGAGCCGATTCCCCGCGCAGAGCTCCGCCAGCGCCGCGGCCAGCTGGCGGGCGCGAAGCGCGCGGTCCTCGCCCGGGGCCGTCAGCAGGCGGGCCCCGCTGACCGGTGTGAAGGGCACGCCCACCAGCAGCTTCGGGTAGTAGGAGATCCCGGCCCGTTCCGCCGCGTCGGCCCAGCCCCAGTCGAAGACGAACTCGCCCTCGCTGTGGCCCTTCAGGTAGAGCGGGCAGGCCGCGACCAGCCGCCCGCCGGCGCGGAGCAGCAGGGGCCGCGGCGCCCAGCCCGTCTCGGGCCCCACGCAGCCGGCCTCCTCCAGCGACGCCAGCCACTCCCACTCGAGGAACGGGGAGCCGTCCCCGACCAGGGCGTTCCACTCGGGGGCCGGGACCTCGCGGACGCCTTCGGCCAGTTCGAGATCCAGCTCCGCCACGGCCGCCCAGTGTAACGACGCACGACCGGTCCGGGCCCGCCGTTGCTAGGCTGCCATCATGTCCGGGGACCCGAAGGGACCGGCGGGCGGCGAAGATGCGATCCGGGAGCGCGGCGTCCAGCAGAAGACGCGGCCGAAGGTGCATCGCCCGCCGCGCTTCAAGGTCGTGCTGTACAACGACGATTACACCCCGATGGGATTCGTGGTGGGAGTGCTCGAGATCGTGTTCCAGAAGAGCCCGGCGGAATCGAACGCGCTGATGCTGCGGATCCACCGCAGCGGCTCGGGCATCGCCGGCGTGTATCCCCTCGAGATCGCGGAGACCAAGACGTCGACGGTGCACCGCATGGCCGAGGAGCGGGGCTATCCGCTGCGCGCCGGCGTGGAGCCCGAATGAGGCCCCCGAGAGATGAGCCCGAATGAGCCACCTGAACCGCGAGCTCCAGATGACCATCCAGGCGTCCGTCCGCGAGGCCGTCGCGCGCCGGCACGCCTACCTGACGGTGGAGCACCTGCTGCACGCCCTGGCCCACGACGACGCCGGGGCCGAGGTGCTGCGCAACGTCGGCGTGGACGTGGAGGAGCTGATCGAGCAGCTCGAGGCCTGGCTGGAGCACGAGGTCGAGAAGCACCCGGAAGGCAAGGACGGGCGCGAGACGGTGCAGACCCTCGCCTTTCACCGCGTGATCGAGAGCGCGCTCGGCCAGGCCGAGAGCGCCGAGAAGGAGGAGGTGGAGGCGGGCGACCTGCTGGCCGCGATCCTCCAGGAGCCCGACTCCCAGGCGGTCTCCCTGCTGCGCGCGCAGGAGGTCTCGCGGCTCGACGTGCTCCGCTACATCTCGCACGGCGAGTCGAAGCTGCGGCCGGCCCGCACCCGCCGCGAGGGCGCGCCGTCCGGCGCGGGAGCCGCGCCCGACGAGGGCGAGGTCCCGCCCGATCCGCTCAAGGCGTTCGCCTCGAACCTGAGCGAGCTGGCGGCCGCGGGCCGCCTCGACCCGCTGATCGGCCGCGACACCGAGCTCGAGCGCGCCGTCCACGTGCTGGCGCGGCGGCGCAAGAACAACCCGATCTTCGTGGGCGAGAGCGGCGTCGGGAAGACCGCGCTCGCGGAGGGCCTCGCCCAGCGCATCCACGCCGGACGGGTGCCGGAAGGCCTCGAAGACGCCGAGATCTACGCTCTCGACCTGGGGGCGCTGCTGGCCGGCACCAAGTACCGCGGCGATTTCGAGGCGCGCTTCAAGGCGCTGGTGGCGGCCATCCAGGGGCGGCCGAACCCGATCCTCTTCATCGACGAGATCCACACCATCCTGGGCGCCGGCTCGGCGTCGGGCTCGACGATCGACGCCTCGAACCTGCTGAAGCCGCTGCTCCAGTCGGGTGAGTTGCGCTGCATCGGCTCGACGACCTACCAGGAGTACCGCCACTTCGAGCGCGACCGCGCCCTGGCACGCCGCTTCCAGCGCGTCGACGTGCACGAGCCGTCCGTCGACGACGCCATCAAGATCCTCGACGGGCTGGCGCCGCGCTACGAGGCGCACCACGGCGTCAGCTATTCGAAGCCGGCGCTGCGCGCCTGCGTCGAGCTCTCGTCCCGGCACCTCACCGACCGCTACCTGCCCGACAAGGCCATCGACGTGATGGACGAGGTGGGCGCTGCGGTGCGCCTGCTGCCGGCGTCCAAGAAGCGGAAGAACGTGGGCGTGCGCGACGTCGAGCAGCTGATCGCGCGCATGACCGGGACCCCGCTGGCGCGGGCGACCAGCTCCGAACGCTCGCGCCTGGAGGGCCTGGACGAGGACCTGCGCGGCGTCGTCTTCGGCCAAGACGCCGCGATCGAGAGCGTGGTGCGCGCCGTGAAGCGCGCCCGGGCCGGCCTCGGCGGCACCGAGCGGCCGACCGGATGCTTCCTGTTCATGGGGCCGACGGGCGTGGGCAAGACGGAGCTCGCGAAGCAGCTGGCCCGGACGCTCGACGTCCCCTTCCTGCGCTTCGACATGAGCGAGTACATGGAGAAGCACGCCGTCGCGCGCCTGATCGGCGCGCCGCCCGGATACGTCGGGTACGACGAGGGCGGACAGCTCGTCGAGAAGATCCGCCGGCAGCCCCACTGCGTGCTGCTGCTCGACGAGATCGAGAAGGCGCACCGCGACCTCTTCGACATCCTGCTCCAGGTGATGGACCACGCCACGCTCACCGACAACCACGGGCGCGAGGCGGACTTCCGCCACGTCGTGCTGATCATGACCAGCAACGCGGGGGCCCGGGAGCTCGCCAAGGCCGCGATCGGCTTCTCCGGGAACCGGAAGTCCGGTCGACCCGAGGTCGAGCGCCTGTTCAGCCCGGAGTTCCGGAACCGCCTCGACGAGATCGTGACCTTCGACGCGCTCACGCCCGAGGTGATGAGCCGCGTGGTGGACAAGTTCGTGGTGCAGGTGCAGGCGCGGCTCAAGGAGCGCAAGGTCGAGCTCACGCTCACCCCTGCGGCGCGGGACTTCCTCGCCGAGCGCGGCTACGACCCCGACTTCGGCGCCCGCCCCATGGCGCGCACCATCCAGACCGAGCTCGAGGACAAGCTCTCCGACGAGCTGCTCTTCGGACGCCTCGCTCGCGGGGGGAAGGTCACCGCCGACGTCGGAGGCGACGGCCTGGTCTTCCGCTTCGCGGAGGCTGGCGCTCCGCTGCCCGCCTAGGGGCTCTGGCTTCGGTCGCTGCAGGCCCACGGAGGATCTACCCGCCGCGGCGTGGAGCCGTAGGTGTAGGAGTCGACGCGCCCGTCGACGGGAAGCCATGCCCGGCGGTGCTAGCGTGCGCGCATGGTCAGCCCCGAGCGCCCGATCGACCAGCACGATGCCCTCGAGGACTTCGAGGCGCGCGACCTCGAGCTCCTCGGCGAGACCCGGCGCGTCTACGTCTCGGGCAGCGGCCCGGGCGTGATCGTGATGGCGGAGATGCCCGGGATCTACCCGCTCGTCTCGCGCTTCGCCCGGCGCGTGCGCGACACCGGCTTCACGGTCTGGATGCCGTCGCTCTTCGGTGACGACGGCCGGCCGCTCACGATGGGCTACGCGCTGCGCAGCATGGTGAAGGGATGCATCAGCCGCCAGTTCCGGGCCTTCGCCGCGAACGACTCGAGCCCGGTCACGCGCTGGCTGCGCGCCCTGGCGGCGCACGCGCACCCGCTCTGCGGCGGGCGCGGCGTGGGCGCCATCGGCATGTGCTTCACCGGCAACTTCGCGCTCTCCATGATGCTCGAGCCCGCCATGCGGGCGCCCGTGCTCTCGCAGCCCTCGCTCCCGATTGGAAAGCGCGGCGGCATGCACATCGCCCCGGGCGAGCTGGCCCGGGTGAAGGAGCGCATGGAGCGTGAGGACCTGACCGTGCTCGCCTACCGCTTCGCCGGGGACTCTTTCTGCCGCGCGGAGCGCTTCGCCGCCTACCAGGAGGCGCTCGGCGACCGCTTCGTCGGACGCGTGCTACCCGACTCGGCCGCGAACCCGGACGCCATGATGAAGAACCCGCACAGCGTGGTGACCGCGCACCTGATCGACCGCGAGGGCGAGCCCACCCGGAAGGCGCTCGACGAGATCCTCGCCTTCTTCCGGCAGCGGTTGATCGACGGGGCCTGAGGCGCGTGCGCGGGGTGCTCGCCATGGGCCTCACCCTCGTGCTCGCGATGGGGCTCGCCCTGGTGCTCGCGATGGGGCTCGCGCCCGCGGCGCATGCCGCCCCGCTCACGAATCGGCTCGCGTCCGAGGCGAGCCCCTTCCTGCGCGCGCACGCGGCCGATCCGATCGCCTGGCAGCCGCACGGCGAGGACGCCTTCCGCGCCGCGGCAGCACTCGGGCGACCGCTGTTCGTGAGCATCGGCTACGCCACCTGCAGCGGCTGCCTGCGCATGAGCGCCGAGAGCTTCTCCGATCGGGAGGTCGCCGAGGCGCTGAACGCGGGCTTCGTGCCGGTGCTGGTGGATCGGGAGGCAGCGCCGGAGCTCGCGGACGCCTACGCCGCAACCGCCGCGGCGATGGGGGAGGCCGTCGGCTACCCGCTGCACCTCTTCCTGCTGCCGGACGGCAGCCCCTTCCATGTGGCCCGTTACCTCCCGCGGCACGACCGCCCGGAGAGCCCCGGCATCGTCACCGTGCTCGCCTCGGTGACGCGCGCAGTCGCCGCCGGTCGGGACGCGCTGGCCCGGCGCGGCGCGCAGCTCCGCGCGGCCGTCGCGCGCGAGCTCGCCGTCGCGACCCCATCCCCGGCGGTGGGTCCGGGCGCCGCCGAGCTCTCCGCGGCGGTCGCCGCGCTGCTCTCGGACGCGGACCCGGAGTGGGGCGGTCGGCTCGCGCTGCCGAAGCGGCCGCTCGACCCCTCGGTCCCGCTGCTGCTCCGCTATCAGCGTCGGAGCGGGGACCGGGCGGCGCGGGCGATCGCCCTGCGCGGGCTCCGGCGGATGGCGCCGGCCCCGGTCCGCGGGGCCGACGGCGGCTTCCACGAGGCGGCCGCGGCGCGCGACTGGAGCGCGCCCCACGCGGAGCAGCGCCTCGCCGACAACGCGCGGCTCGCGATCGCGTACCTCGAGGCCTGGCAGGTGAGCGGGCACGATCCGCATCACGAGGTTTCGCGCTCGGTCCTCGACTTCCTGCTGGCGCAGCTCGCCGGTCCAGAGGGCGGCTTCTTCGCGGTCCGGAGCGGCGCCGCGGCGGATGACACCCAGCCGGCCGGCGCCAACGGCCTCGCCCTCTCGGCCCTCGCACGGGCCGCCTTCGTGTGGGCGGAGCCGCGCTACCTCGAGGCCGCCCGCCGCTGCGCGCGCTTCGCGCTCACGCGCCTCGACGGGCCGGCCGGCCTCGCGGCCTTCGTGGCCGCCCGGCGCCGAGGGCCGCCCGCGACGCTCCAGGACTACGCGCTGCTCACGGCCGGGCTGCTGGACCTGCTCGAGGCGGAGGCGGAGGCCGCCTGGCTCGAGGCGGCGCTGCGTCTCCAGGCGGAGCAGGAGACCCGCTTCGCGCATCCGGAGGGGGGCTACTTCCTGACCCAGGCGCCGCCCGGCCCCGATCTGCCCCGGCCGCGGCACGCGCGGGACGGTGCGCTCCCCTCCGGCCAGGGGGTGGCCGCGTCGAACCTGCTGCGCCTCCACGCGCTGACCGGCGAGGCGGCCTACCGCCATCGCGCCGACGCGATCCTCCGGATCTTCCAGGAGGGGCTGCGGCGCGAGCCCCGGCGGCACGTGGCCCTCGCGCTCGCGCTCGACGCCCAGCGCGACGGCCTCCACGAGGTGGTGCTCGCGCTGGCGCCGGGCGACGCCGGCGCCGAGCTGCTCGCGCCGCTGCGCCGGATCTTCGCCCCCAACCGGGTGCTGCTCGTGGTGGCCGCCCCGGGGCCCTCGCCGGCACTCGCGGCGCGTGCGCCGCTCCTCGCCGGGAAGCGCCCGCTCGGCGGTGAGAGCACCGCCTTCGTCTGCCGCGACCACGTCTGTGCCGAGCCCGCTCGCGACGCGCGCACGTTGGCGCGCCAGCTCGAACGCTTCACGCCGCTCGCCGGTGGCTAGGAGCCGCCGGGGGACGCGGACGGGGTGACCCCGACGACCGCGGCTTCGTCCTGGGCGACGCGCAGACGCTGGTCGACGGCGAGGTCGCGAAGGAGCTGCTTCCGCCCGTCCGGCCAGCGCACCTCCAGCAGGTCGACGCGGGTGGCCTCGCCGAGGCCGAAGTGGAGCGTGGGGGAGGAGGCGGAGAGAAAGCCCGTCCCGACCACCCGCTGGCGCAGCATCCGCCGCCCGCCGACCGTCGCGGTGACGCTCGCGCCGACCGCGTCCGGGTTCCCGCCGGCGCCGACCAGGTCGAGCTGGAGCCAGTGCCCGCCCCGGCCGCGCCCCATCAGCAGCACGGCGGGCCGGTCGAGGCTCTGCACCACCAGGTCGAGCAGGCCGTCGCGGTCGAAATCGGCCACGGCGACCGCGCGCCCGTCCTCGACGCGGTTCGCGCCGACCATGTGGGCCACGTCCTCGAAGCGGCCGTCGCCGCGCCCGCGGAAGAGGGCGTTGCGCTCGTACCCGTTCAGCGACTTGTCGCCGACGTCCGTCGGGTCTCCGGGCTTCCCCCATTTTCGGGAACGTCGACCGACGTTCTCGACCACCAGGTCCATTCAGCGGTCTTCGGGGTCGGCGCCCGAGAGGAAGCCGTTGGCAGAATAGAGATCGAGCCAGCCGTCGTTGTCGAAGTCGAGCCAGGCGGGGCCGAAGGCCCAGCCGTTGCGTTGCAGGCCGCTCGCGTCGGCGCGCTCGACGAAGCGACCGCCGCCCCGGTTCTCGTAGAGCCGGTTGCCGACGAACCAGGCGCGGACGGCGGCCCGGACCCGCGAGCGGAACAGGGCGTCGAGCAGGCGCGGCACCCCGCGGATCTCGAACTGCGGCACCTCGAGCACCCAGGCGGAGCCGGACGCCATCCCCGCCACGAACAGGTCGAGGTCGCCGTCGGCGTCGTAGTCGCCCCAGTCGGCGCCCATGCTGGCCGTGGGCTGGTCCACGCCCGCCGTCGCCGAGACCTCGCCGAAGCGTCCGCCCTCGTTCCGGAGCAGCGCGTCGAGGCCGAAGTCGTTGCCGACGAAGACGTCGAGGTCGCCGTCGCCGTCGAAGTCGGCGGGGCTCGGGGCCAGCGACCAGCCCGTGTTGCGGACCCCCGCCTCCCGCGACACGTCCCGGAAGCGGAGCCCGCCCTCGTTGCGGAACAGCTGGTCGGCGCGGGCGTTCCTCGCGTAGGGGAGGTCCGGTGCCTCGTGGAACACGTCCTCGTGGTTGGCGAGGTAGAGGTCGAGCCGCCCGTCGCGATCGAAGTCGAGCACCGTCCCGGAGACCGCGCGCTCCGCGGTCCGGAGCCCGCTGTCGCGCACGACCTCGAAGCGGCCGCCGGCGTTTCGCAGCAGCAGCGGCTGCGCGTGCTCGGCGCCGACGAAGAGGTCTCGGCGCCCGTCGCCGTCGAAGTCCGCCGGCAGCAGCACGGTGAACACGCCCTTCGTGGGCAGCGCGCCGAGCCCCCAGCGCTCGGAGGCGCGGGTGAAGAAGCCGCCGTCGTTCAGGAAGAGCTCGACGGCGCCGCCGTGCGCGATCAGCACGTCGTCGAAGCCGTTGCCGTCCACGTCGCTCGCGGCGACGCCCGACCCGAACACGTAGCGCTGCGGCTCGCCGTCGGGCCCGGGCGTGGCCCCGCTCACATGCTCGAACCAGAGCCCGCGGAGGCGCGCCTCCTCCACGAACGAGACCGCGGGCCGGGCGGGCTCGAGCGGCGGCTCGGGCTGGTCGCGGGCGATCCGGAACGCGCCATCCGCGGTCTCGAGAAGCACCTCGCGTGGCTCGATCACGGTGCGCAGCGATCCGTCCGGCGCCAGGCCGTCGAGGCGCAGCACGACGCGCCCGCGCAGCGTCTCGAGATCCATCTGCGCGATGTCGCCGTGCGCGTAGGTCACCTCCGCGAAGCGGGCGCGGAGGGCACGGCTCGGTGCCGCCGCCTCGGCCGAGGCGAAGAGGGACGCCAGGGCGGTGGGGTCGCCGGCGGCGACCGCTTCCGGCCAGTCGTGGTGGAGCAGGGCGTGCACCGGATCGGCGCGCGCCTCGCGCGTCGCGCGCCAGGTCGAGCAGCCGAGGGCGACCGAGAGCGCCAGCCCCCCGAGTGCCGTGATGCGCCTGGCTCGGACGGTGCGCGCCCCCACGGCGCGACACCATAGCAGGCGGCCTAGCGCCGCCGACGCCGCCGCAGCGCCACGAGGGGCGCCAGCAGCAGCAGCTCCGGACCGATGCCACAGCCGCTGCCGCGTGGGGCGGCTTCGCGGTCCTTCCCCGCGCTCGTGCACTGCGGATCTGGCACGTCGAGGGGCACCCCGCCGTTCACCGATGCGCCACCGTCGAAGTCGATTCCGACCTGGCCGTCGTTGTCGAGGCCGTCCTGGCACTGCGGCTGCTCCTTGCTCGCGGTCGGCGAGGCACACCCGGGATCGCGCGGGTAGTCGGTCCAGCCGTCCCCGTCGTTGTCGAGGCGGTCGTCGCAGGGCTGCCCGCTCTCGTGCTCGGACTCGTCGCTCGCGGCCAGGCAGCCGGGGTCCGAGCCGTGGTCGACCAGGCCGTCGCCGTCGTTGTCGAGGCCGTCGCCGCAAGCGGCCACCGTGTTCTGCCACGCGGTGGAGGCCATCGCGTAGGGCGTCGCCATGCCCGTCTCGATCCAGGCGTTCAGCAGCCGGTCGCCCTCCTGGGCGAGGAAGGCGTTCTGCCCCGTATTCGCGAGCGCCAGGAACTGGATGTACTCCCAGCTGGTCGGCTGGTAGTAGAGCGTGAAGGTCGCCTGGTCGGCGCCCGGAGGCGGATCGAGGACGAGCTCGTCCCAGTGATCGAAGCTCTCGCCGGCCGCAGGCGTCCCGTATTGGCCCGCTGGCACCGGCAGGATGTTGCGTGTCACTGCGTCGTCGAAACGCATGCCGAAGGGCGGGATCCGATTGTCCTTCACCACCTTGTCGTTCAGCACGAAATGGAAGGTCTCCGCGCTGGTCCCCGGTGCCTGGGCGGCGAGCGCGCCCAGCGTCCCGGTCACGGCGCCCGTCTCCCGATCGAAGCCGAGCGGCAGGCCGGGGGCCACGCCGAGCGTGAGCAGCTTCGCGGCCCACTCCTGGCTGATCGCGTGATGCGCCTCGTAGACCCGGCTGTAGAGGGGGTCGAGGTCGAGCAGGGTCTCCACGATCGTGAGCGTGCCCCCGAGGTCCGCGAGGAGCGGCCCGTACGGCGCGTCTTCGGCGAGAAGCGTGCCGCCGGCGTCGTACCAGCGCAGGTTGAGCCACATGCGGCGCCCCTCCGGGTAGCCGGTGATGAGCTTGTGGCCGGTCAGGTTGACCACGCGCAGCCGGTTGCCGAGCAGCTGGAGGCCGGCCGCGTCGTTCAGGTTCTCCTGTGCGCGGAGCTTCCCGGCGGCGATCGCGCTCTGCTGCTCGAGCGACAGGTCGTTGCCCAGGCGGAGTTCGCCCCGCGCGGACAGGTAGAGGATCGCGTCGGGGATCCAGTAGTTCCCTCCAGTCAGGTCGTGCCGAGGCAGGTCCGCTCGCAGGGGCGGGTTCTTGTTGCAGCCCTGGCCGAGGGTGGGCCGCATGTGGCAGCTCTGGCAGCTGAAGAAGCGGGGCGTGCCGTCCTCGTAGTCGCCGTCCGTTCCGGCGAGCTGCGCGGCCTGCCACGCCTTCTGGATCGCGCCGGCCTGCAGCTCCGTCGGCAGGCTGGTGTAGTCGGAGACCCGCGTCGTGGCGAACGCGCTCGCTTGGTGCTCGCTGGTCGTGCGCTCCACGACGCCGTACTCGTAGGGGAAGTGGTTGAACGCGGCCTTGCCGTCGACCGGCGTGCCGGGGACGCCGCTGAAGGTGCCGGGGGCGAGCGGCTGCTGGGCGCCGTTGCCCGGCGCCAGGTCTCCCGTGACGGGGTTGGAGACGTCGTGGCAGGTGCCGCAGAGCAGCTCCGAGCGGTGGAAGTCCGAGGGCAGCCACTGGTGGCGCGCCTCGGCATCGCCGTAGGGGCCGAGCTTGGCCGCGCCATCGAAGAGGACGGCCATGCCGGAGCCGGCATAGCCGGTGGGGGGTGTGGCCTCGTCGTGGGCGAGGAAGGGGGCGCTCTGCTCGCCGGCGTGCTCGCTGCCGTCGGGGTTCGTGAGCCGATGGCAGAAGTCGCACTGCACGCCGTCGGCATCCCCCTCCGCCAGGGCGGAGCCGTCCGTCGGCAGCGAGCGGCCATCGAGCCAGCCTTCGGGGACGTGGCAGCGCAGGCAGAGGTCGCCGGCGCCGTCGAAGTCCTGCTCGGCGATGGCGAGGGCGGCCCAGAAGATCGGATCCCGGCTGGCGTGGGCCATCAGGCTGCCCGACCAGTTGAACCAGGGCTCGCCCGCCGGCTCGAAGTGGCCGTGGCAGTTGTCGCACTTGGAGACGGATTCGATCCCGCTCACCTCGCCCGGCTGCGTGCCCGGGAGCTTCACCTCCGGGGGAACCGTGGTGGCGCTCCGGGCGGTCTGGCCGACCCCCAGGGCGATCATCGTGAGTACCGCTGCACCCAGAGCGCGCATCGTGACCCCCTCCCGATTGCAGCGCAGCAGACATCATGACGCCGAGACGTGTGTGGACGCAGTCGCGCAGCCGACAGCCGAGCCCGGCGAGCGGAATGCCCTCCCGCCCCGCGCACCGAACGCCACGCCGCCGGGGAGGAGGCGTCAGCGCCGCCAGCGGCCGCGCACGAATCCCACCGAGAGCCAGATCGCGCGCGCGACGTGGTCGAGGATCAGCGTCAGCCAGATCCAGATCAGCGGCAGGTGCCAGACGTTCGCGGCCAGGAAGGCGAGCGGCACCCGGAACAGCCAGTTGCCGACGAAGGCGGCGTAGAGCGGCGTCAGGGTGTCGCCCGCCCCGCGGAAGGCGCCGCCCAGCGTGAAGTGGAGCTGCATCGCGGGCTGCGCCAGCGAGAGGCACAGCATGAACGGGCCGAGCGCCACCACCGTGGCCTCGTCCACCGTGAACAGGCGCGCCAACGGCTCGCGCAGCGCCACGCCGATGCCCCCCATCACCACGGCGGTGGCGAGCGCGAGCCGAGCACCCCGCCAGCCGGAGCGCTCGGCGCGGGCCACGTCTCCCGCGCCGAGCGCCTGGCCGACCAGCGTGGCCACCGCCTGCGCGTAGCCGGTGCCCGGAATCCAGGAGAAGGAGAGGATGCGGATGCCGATGGTGTAGGCGGCCGCTGCCACCGTGCCGTAGCTCCCGATGAAGGCGAAGTAGACGACCATCGCCAGGTTCATGATCAGGCGCTCGCCGACGCCGGGGAGCGCGATTCGGATCAGCGGCCGGAACCACGGGCGCAGACCGCGGAAGTCGCGCAGGCGCAGGGTGATGGGCGAGTCCGCGGGCTTTCGGCGGGCCGCCCAGACGAAGAGCGCCAGCGCCACGACCTGCGCGACGAGCGTCGCCAGCCCCGCGCCCGTCACCCCGAAGGCCGGAATCGAGAGCGCCGGCGCCCCGAAGATGAGCAGCGCATTCAGGCCCAGCTTCGTGAGCGTCACCATCCACGCGATGCGCATCGGGGTCTTCGTGTCGCGGTCGGCGCGGAAGCCACTCTCGAAGGTGAGGCAGACCGCGAGCAGCACGGTGGAGGCCATCAGCAGCCGCAGGTAGGGAATGCAGAGCGCGATCACCGCGGGCTCCGCGGAGAGGCTCTCGAGCAGCGGCGTCGGGTGGATCGCGATCGTGGCGAACAGGACGACGGCGCCGGCCAGCGCGAGGAGCAGCGAGGCGGCCAGCGCCTGGCGCGAGTCGGTGGCGCGGCCGGCTCCGATCGCGCGGGCCATCAGCGCGACGCAGGCGAACGAGATCGCGAAGAGCGCCGACTGGGCCACGAAGAACAGCTGCGCGGCGTAGCCGACCGCCGCCTGGGCGATCGCGCCGAGCCGCCCGACCATCGCGATGTCCGCGATGCCGACCACGCTTGCGAGCGTCATCGAGAGCATCACCGGCCAGGCGAGGCGCCAGATCTCCTCGCTGCTGCCGGCGACGACGCCGCCCCGGGCGCGGCCGCGCGCGGCGACGGCCAGGGTGCCGGCCGGCGTGGCGGGGGACGCGTCGGGGTCGCCCAGCTCCTCGAGGTCGCCTTCCACCTCGCGCGCGGCGTCCGCGTCGGCGCGAGGCGGTCTCGGTTCCATGGGGGCGCGGAACCTAGGGGAGGCCCCCGGGCGCTGCCACGGAACGCGGGTCAGCGCAGCTCGGGCGGGAGCTGGAAGACGACGCCCTCGGGCGCCGCGGGCTGCGATTCGACCACGGCCTCGTCGGGCGTGAGCTGGCGCAGCCGTTCGACCACGGCGTCGACCAGCATCTCCGGCGCGGAGGCCCCGGCCGTCACGCCGACGGCGGCGACGCCGGCCAACCACTCGGGGCGGATGTCGGCGGCGCTCTCGACGAGCTCGGCGGCGACGCCCGCCTTGCGCGCGATCTCGACCAGGCGATTGCTGTTGGAGGACTCCGGGGCGCCCACCACGAGCACCAGGTCGACCGTCCCGATCAACGCCTTCACCGCGTTCTGCCGGTTCTGGGTCGCGTAGCAGATGTCGTCCTTCCGCGGCAGCACGGCGCGGGGAAAGCGCTCGCGCAGCGCGTCGACCACCTCGCGGGTGTCGTCGACGGAGAGGGTGGTCTGCGTCAGGACGCCGACCGCCGCCGTCGCGTCGAACGGCAGCCGGGCGACGTCCGCGGGACGCTCCACCAGGTGCATGCGCTCGGGCGCGTGCCCCAGCGTGCCCTCGACCTCCACGTGGCCGGCGTGTCCCACGAGCACGATCTCCTGCTCCTGCTCCGCGAAGCGACGCGCCTCGACGTGCACCTTCGTCACGAGGGGACAGGTGGCGTCGATCGTGCGCAGGCCCTGCCGGGAGGCGGCCTCGCGCACCGCCGGCGAGACGCCGTGGGCGCTGAAGATGAGCAGGGCGCCCGGGGGGGCCTCGCCCGGATCGTCCACGAAGACGGCGCCCTTGGCCCGCAGGCCGTCCACGACGTGCCGGTTGTGGACGATCTCGTGGCGCACGTAGACGGGCGGCCCGAAGCGGGCCAGCGCCGCCTCCACGATCTCGATGGCGCGATCGACACCGGCGCAGAAGCCGCGCGGGTTCGCCAGCAGGATGCGCATGGCCAGGGAGGCTAGCAGTGTGGCTAGAATGGGAGCTTTCGCGAGGAGCACCCCGTGTCCGACCTCGAGACGTTCCGATCCAACCTCCGGCAGTGGCTCGACGCCCACGCGCCGGCCGGTTTGCGCGGCCGGCCCGGCAGTGAGCTGGAAGGCGTCTGGGGCGGTCGCAAGTGGAAGTGGGCCGACCCCGACCAGAAGCGCTGGCTCGAGGCGTGTGCCGAGCAGGGCTACACCGCGCCGACCTGGCCGCGCGAGTACGGCGGCGGAGGGCTCTCCCGCGAGGAGGCGAAGGTCCTCGCCGAAGAGCTCCGGCGCGCGAAGCTGCCGCCTCCGCTGATCGGCTTCGGCCTCACCATGATCGGCCCGACCCTGCTCAGCTACGGCGACGAGGAGCAGAAGAAGGAGCACCTGCCGCGCATCTGCCGCGGCGAGATCCGCTGGTGCCAGGGCTACTCGGAGCCGGGCGCCGGCTCGGACCTGGCAGGCCTCCAGACCCGCGCGGTCGCGGACGGCGACCACTACATCGTGAACGGCACGAAGGTCTGGACCTCCTACGCCGACCAGGCCGACTGGATCTTCGCGCTGGTGCGCACCGACCCCAACGCCAAGAAGCAGGAAGGCATCACGTTCCTGCTGATCGACATGGACACGCCCGGCGTCTCGGTGCGGCCGATCAAGCTGATCAGCGGCTCCTCGCCGTTCTGCGAGACGCACTTCACGGACGTGCGGGTGCCCCGGAAGAACGTGGTGCACAAGGAGAACGCCGGCTGGACGGTCGCCAAGGCGCTGCTCGGCCACGAGCGCACCATGGTGGCCGAGGCCTTCGGCTCGGGCGGCGGCGCCGCGGGCCGGCGCGGCACGCTCGGCGATCGCGCCAAGCACCATCTCGGCAGCGAGAACGGGCGCCTGGCCGACCCGATCGTGCGCGACCAGCTCGCCCAGCTCGAGATGGACACACGCGCCTTCGGCCTCACCATGCAGCGCGCACGCGACGCCGCGAAGGCGGGGAACCAGCCCGGCCCGGAGAGCTCGATCTTCAAGGTCTACGGCACCGAGGTGAACATGCGCCGCCAGGAGCTGCTGGTGAAGATCGCCGGCCCGCAGGGCCTCGGCTGGGAAGGCCCCGGCTTCGACCCCGAGGACCTCGCCACCACCCGAGACTGGCTGCGCTCCCGCGGCAACTCGATCGAAGGCGGCACCTCCGAGGTCCAACGCAACGTCATCGCCAAGCGCGTGCTCGGCCTCCCCGACTAGGCAACCGAACCCAACAAGAACGCTGACCGGTCTCGCAGCAAGCGCCGCCCTCGGCGGCGCGCGCAGCGAGCCGAAGGCGAGCGGAGTCCCAGAATGGAGCTCGTCCGGAACGAAGACCAGGAGCTGATCGCCAAGACGGCGGCCGACTTCGTGAAGGAGAAGTCGCCGATCGCCCGGGTCCGCGAGCTCCGCGACACGAAGGACCCCGTGGGCTACTCGCCCGCGCTCTGGAAGGAGATGGCCGAGCTCGGCTGGGTCGGGATCGCCTTCCCCGAGGCGCTCGGCGGGGCCGGCCTCGGGTTCGCGGAGCTGGTCGTGGTGATCGAGGAGCTCGGCCGCTCGCTCGCGCCCGAGCCCTTCCTCTCGACCGTGCTGCTGGCCGGCCAGACCCTGCTGTTGTCCGAGGACGACGCCAAGGCGAAGCGCTGGATCCCGCGCATCTGCAAGGGCGAGGCGGTGCTCGCGCTGGCGCAGCAGGAGGCCGGGAGCCGCTACACGCTGTCCGCGGTGGAGACCCGCGCGGAGCGGGTCGGAGGGGGCTTCCGGCTCCGGGGCGAGAAGGTCCAGGTGCTGGACGGCCACGTCGCCGACGCCCTCGTGGTGGTCGCCCGCAGCGCCGGCGCCGCGCGCGACGAGCGCGGCATCACGCTCTTCCTCGTGCCGAAGGACGCGAAGGGCCTCCGCGTGACGCGGCAATCCCGGGTCGACGGGCGCAACGCCGCGCTCGTCGCCCTCGACGGCGTCGAGGTACCCGAGGACGCCGCCGTCGGCGCGGTCGACGGCGGCCTCGCGCTGCTCGAGCGTGCCGTGGACCGCGCCACCGTCGGGCTCTGCGCCGAGATGCTCGGCGGCATGGAGCAGGCGTTCGCCTCGACGCTCGGCCACCTGAAGAGCCGGAAGCAGTTCGACGTCCCGATTGGGAGCTTCCAGGCCCTGAAGCACCGGGCGGCCAACGTCTTCATCGAGCTCGAGCTGGCGAAGTCGGCCGTGATGGCGGCCGCCCGGGCCGTGGACGCGGACGTCCCCGAGCTCCCGAAGCTGGTCTCGCTGGCGAAGGCGCGCTGCTCGGACGCGTACGTGCTGGCCGCGAACGAGGGCGTCCAGATGTTCGGCGGCGTCGGCATGACGGACGAGTACGACATCGGCTTCTACCTGAAGCGCGCGCGCGCCGCCGAGCTGACGTTCGGCGACGCCGCGTTCCACCGCGCGCGCTGGGCGGCGTTGTCCGGCTACTGACGGCGGGAGTGACGTCCCTCGACCCCACGACGCGGATGCTGCGCGCCTGCCGCGGCGAGCCGGTGGACCGGCCGCCGGTGTGGCTGATGCGGCAGGCCGGCCGCTATCTGCCCGAGTACCGCGCGCTCCGCCGGGGCATCGCCTTCCTCGACATGTGCCGCGACGTCGACCGCGCGGTCGAGGTGTCGTTGCAGCCGATCCGGCTCGTGGGCAGCGAGGCGGTGGTCTTCTTCTGCGACATCTTCGTGCCCGTGCTGGGCCTCGGCGTCGAGCTCGACTTCGCGCCCGGGCCGGTGATCGAGGCGCCGATCCGCACGCGGGCGCAGGTCGACGCGCTCGCGCTGCGCGACCCGCGCGAGACCGTGCCCTACGTGTTCGAGATCCTGGGCCGGCTGCGCCAGGCGCTCGCCGCAGAGCGCATTCCGCTGATCGGCTTCGCGGGCGCCCCGTTCACGCTCGCGACCTACCTGGTCGAAGGGAAGGGCGACCCGAGCCGCGCCTACCCGAACCTGATGCGTCTGATGCGGGAGGAGCCCGCGCTGGTGGAGGCGCTGCTCGAGACGCTGGCCGAGATGACGGTCCGCTACCTGAACGCCCAGATGGAGGCGGGTGCCCAGGTGGTGCAGCTCTTCGACACCTGGGCGGGTGTGCTCTCGCCCGGCCAGTACGAGCGCTGGGTGCTGCCCGGGGTGCGGCGCATCGCCGCGGGTCTCGACCGCGCCGCCGCGCCGCTCATTCTCTACCTGAACGACGCGCCGCATCTCTTCGATCTCACGCTGGAAAGTGGCGCGGACGTGCTCTCGATCGGGTCGGCCGTGGAGATGGCGGACGCCGCCCGCCGCGCGGGCGGGCGGGTGAGCCTCCAGGGCAACCTCGACCCCCGCGAGCTCGCTCGAGGAAGGGCGCACATCTTCGCGCGCGTGCAGGAGATTTCGAAGGCGGCGGAGGCGGCGCGCG
>JBFIYM010000087.1:0-17902 GCA_041605395.1 Myxococcota bacterium
CTGTTTGGAGGTGGGCAAGGTCCCCGCGCGCGGCGATACGACCCAGCGCGCGAGACGCCTCGAGCAGCAGGCCGCACGCGCGGGCATGCGCGTGAACGAGGCGGTGGCGGAGGTCCTCGACCGGCGCCGCTCCGACCGCTTCTTCCTCTACGTCCACTACATGGACGTCCACGACTGGTTCATGCACGACGAGACGTACGACCGGATGGTCGAAGCGGTGGACCGGCACGTCGGCGAGCTGCGCCGGCTGCTCGACGAGGCGGGCGTACTCGAGGGCAGTACCGTCGTGATCACCGCCGACCACGGCGAGCGGCTCTCGGAGCAGTACGTCCCGAAGCCCCTGCCGACCCACATGGGCAACCCGTCCTACCAGCCGGTGCTCGCCATTCCGCTCATCGTGTGGCCGCGCATCGAGGCGGACCCGGGGCGCTTCCTGCGGAGCGACGACATCTTCCGGCTGGTCCGGGGGCTGGCCGGGCTCGGGCCCGGCGAGCCGCCCGACCTCGAGAGCGACGAGCTGCTGCTGAGCGAGCAGCTGTTCCGCACCTACCGGCGCGGCCGCTGGAAGAGCCTCTGGGCCCGCGGCTTGAGCCCGCCCTCCCTCTTCGACCTCGAGAGCGAGGCGGGGGAGCTCAAGGACGTGTCGGCCGAGCACGGCGACGAGCTGGAGGCGCACCGGCGGCGGGTCGAAGAGCTGAGCGAGCGACTGGCGGGACGGAGCGACCGGGCCCAGCCGTCGCCCGAGGAGCTCGAGCGCCTGCGCGCGCTCGGGTACGCCGAATGAGTTTCCCTGGCGATCGAGTAAGATCCGCCCCCGCGCTGAGGCAGCGCAAGGAGAATGCATTGTCGACCGACTGGTACACGAAGCTCGTGCTGACCGTGCTCGCAGCGAGCGCCGCCTTCCTGGCGGTCCAACGCCTCGAATCGGCGCCGGCGGCCGGCGAGGGGCGCTTCCGCCTCCAGGCCGTCCCGATGGCCCGACTGCTGCTGCTCCTCGACACCGACACGGGAAAGACCTGGACCACGGCGATCAACAAGCCGGACGCCTGGCAGGAGATCGCGGCCTCGCCGATCGACAAGCTCGGCCAGACCGCGGCGGAGGCAGCGGCCGAGAAGGAAGCGGAGCTCCCGCTCCCGAAGCCTGCAGCGGAGCCGATGCGGGTGACGAAGCCCGAGATGCCGCCGGCCGACGAGCCGTGACACCAACCCGGGGCTCAGCCGAGATGGGCCCCGGGGCTCAGCCGAGATGGGCCCCGGGGTCGCGACACAGGTCCTTGGTCAGGTTCTTGTGGTGCGCCTCGAGCGTGCCGCCGCCGATCTCGAGGAGCTTGGCGTCGCGCCACAGGCGCTCGACCACGTTCTCCCCCATGTAGCCGTAGCCGCCCAGCACCTGGATCGCGGCGTCCGCCACCCGCTTGCCGACCTGGGAGGCGACGAGCTTGGCGGCGTCGGCGTCGACGCGCTGGCCGGTTCGTTGGAGATCGAGGCGCCGCGCGGTGTCGTAGACGAAGGTGCGCACGGCACGCCACTCGGCGAAGCCCTCCGCGATGTAGCGCTGGATCTGCCCGTGCTCCCGGATCGGCACCCCGAAGCTCTTGCGTTGGTTCGCCCACTCGACCATGACCCGGAGCGCGCGTTGGGCGATGCCGAGCGACATCGCGGCGAGCGTGAGCCGCTCGATCTCGAGGTTCCGCATCATCTGGAGGGCGCCTTGCCCCTCCTCCCCGAGCCGGTTCGCCACGGGCACGCGCACGCCGTCGAAGACCAGCTCGGCCGTGAAGGAGGCCCGCATGCCGAGCTTGTCCTTCCACTTCTGGCCGAGCGCGAAGCCGGCCATGCCCTTCTCGACCAGGAAGCTCGTGATCTCCCGATCGCCGGTGGCGGCATACACCACGAAGACGTCGCCCAGCGTGTGCTCGTCGATGCCGCCGTTGGTGATGAAGGTCTTCCGCCCGTCGAGGACGTAGACGTCCCCGTCCCGCTTCGCGCGCGTACGCATGGCCAGCACGTCCGTGCCGACCTCGGGCTCGGTCATGCACAGGCCGCCGATCCACTCGCCGCTCGCCGCCCGGGGCAGGATGCGCTGCTTCTGGGCCTCGGAGCCGTTCACCGCCAGGTTCTGGGCGAACAGCACGCC
The DNA here is from genome assembly GCA_041605395.1 of Myxococcota bacterium. Taxonomy (GTDB): domain Bacteria; phylum Myxococcota_A; class UBA9160; order UBA9160; family UBA6930; genus JBFIYM01. Next base: position 2,138 of record JBFIYM010000087.1, read on the forward strand.
GTGGGCCAGCACGCTGAGCGCGAAGCCGGGGTCGGAGGTGGAGAGGGCCTCCAGCAGCTGTACGGCGGCCGTGGCGTCGAGGCCGGCGCCCCCGTGCTCGGCCGGGAGCGTGATACCGAGCAGACCGAGCTCGCCGGCGCGGAGGAACAGGGCGTGGTTGAAGGCCTCGCTGCGGTCGTGCGCGGCCGCCTGCGGCTCGACCTCGCGCGCCACGAACTCGCGCAGGGTGTCGGAGAGCAGCGCGTGCTCGGGGGTGGGAGCGAAGAGGGCGAGGTCGCGCCAGGAGGCCTCGGACATGGCGCGAAGTCTAGGCGGCAACGGGCGCGGCCTCTACGCGACCAGCTGCTGCTCCACGAAGCTCAGGATGGCGCGGCGCGAGGCGGCCGGCGTCGCCTGGAAGACCAGCCCGGTGTCCGCCACCAGCTGATAGGCGCTCTCCGCGCGGGTCTCGATCAGGCCACCGCGGGGCAGCTCGAAGGCGACCTCGAGCTCGGCGCCGAGGGTCATCGGCTCGGGTGTGCGAACCAGGCAGCCGTTCTCGGACAGGGAGAGCAACGCGCCCTGCCACTCCCGATCGGCCTGGCGCATGCGCACCGGAAGGTTCGTGGGGACGCGCATGGTGCCGCGGGCGATCGGCTCGAGGGCCTGCTGGAGCAGGCGATAGAGCTCGTGCAGGCCCGCCGGGCGGGGGATCGTGCCGACCAGGCGGCGATCGCTCAGCGCGGGGCCGCCGCGCGAGGAGACCAGGATCAGCGGCAGGGCCGCGAACTGCTCCTGGTCGGCGAGCTCGTCGAAGCGTCGATCCTCCACGATGACGAGCTCCGGGGCGCGCTCCCGCAGCGCCTCGCTGTCCTGCCACTCGTCCGTGGTGACGATCGCGTAGCCCATCCGGCCGAGGATGGCGCGAGCCAGCGGCACATAGGCCTCGGGGCGGGCGAAGGAGAGGATCAGCCGGCGCTTGTGGGTGGGAACCTCGTCGTCGCTCATGGAAGTCGTATCGGCGCGGGGTCGCAGGGGATTGAGAAGGCGCGGGGCCGGGGCTGCCACCCGACCGGGGCGGCGCGGGGCGTTAGACTCGGGGCCGTGCCGGAGGGGGGACGCGAGCTTGCCGGCTGGTTGCTGGCGCGGCGTCAGGCGATCGAGGCCACGGCTTCGGAACGCCTCGGCGCGGCGCCCGCGGCCGGCTCTGCCGAGGCCGAGGCGCTGCGGCGCTTCCGGTCGTTCGTGCTGCTCGCGCTGGGCCGGGGCGCCGCCGCGGCGCCTTCGCTCGAGGGCGTCCGCACGCGGGAGACGCGCATGCGTCGCTGGCTCGAGGCGTGGGTCGAGGCGGCGGCCGAGACGGCGGGCCCCGAGGCGGAGCAGGTGCGCGCCCGCCTCTCGCCCCTGCGCGACCGCTTCCTCCAGGCGCTGCGCGAGACCGCGGGGGCGCGGCGGGCGAGCGGTGCGCCGCGCGCGGCGAAGCGGCGGGCGGTCGCGGCGGCCATCGACCGGGTCTGCGACGCCTTCCTCGCCATCGACGCCGAGACCGGCGCGATCGCGGACGCCAACCCGGCGGCCGGGGCACTGCTGGGCACCACGCGGGACCGCCTGCTCGGCAGCGACGCAATGGACTACGTGCCCGCCGAGGCCCGCGAGCTCTGGTGGGCCCAGCTCGACGCGGTCAGCGAAGGCAGCGAGCCGCGACGCTTCCGGGCCCCGCTCCGCGACGCCGGCGGCGCAGCGCTCGCGGTGGACGCCACCGTCACCCGCTTCGCCACCCGCGCCCGCACCCTCGCCCTCATCATCGCCCGCCCCTGACCCAGCCCCGTTAGAAAGGGACCGTTAGAAGGGGGTCGGTCCTTTTCCGTTAGAAACTCGAGAAAGTTGCGGAAGAGGACCGACCCCTTTCTAACGGTCGGATCGCTACGGGGCGAGGTGGGTGTGGAGGAAGGGGAGCAGGCGGCGCCAGGCGTCGGCGGCGGCTTCCGGGCGGTACAGGGCGGGGCGCGTGTCGTTCAGGAAGGCGTGGCCCGCGCCGGCGTAGCGCACGATCTCCCACGGCTGGGGCTGCTTCGCGAGCCTCGCCTCGAGCTCGTCCACATCCGCGCTCGGAATGATCGCGTCCTCCTCGCCGTAGAGGCCGAGCGCCGGGCACGAGAGCTCGGCCACCGCCTCGAGCGGCGAGCGCGGCTTCCGGGCGGCGTCGAGGCCCGCCTCGTAGCGCAGCATCCCGTAGAACGGCGCCACCGCGGACAGGCCGCGGCAGCCGCACGCCGCGAGCCAGGCGTACTGGCCGCCCATGCAGAAGCCGATCAGCCCGACCTTGCGCCCGGCCACGGCCGCATGACGCGCCAGCCCGTCGATCCCCTCCTGCACCGTCTCGAGGACCAGCGGGTCCGGGAGCTCGCGGATCCACGCCATCGCGGCGGCCGGATCGGCCAGCTCGGGGCGGCCCGTCTTGCGGTAGACGTCGAGCGCGAGCGCCGCAAAGCCCCCCTCTGCGAGGCGCCCGGCGATGTCGCGCGTGTGGTCCGAGAGGCCCCACACGTCGGGGATCACGACCACACCGGGCCGCGGCCCGTCTCCCGGCTCCGCGAGAAAGCCCTCGCCGAGCACGGCCGTGTTCACGCAGAGGCCCCGAGCTGCTGCCGGACCATCTCGTGCACGACCTGGCCGTCCACGGTGACGAGCGTGCCCTTCGTGATCTCGTCCTCGCGATCGAGCGTCAGCTTGCCCTCGCCGACCAGGTGCGAGACCAGGTTCACCAGGTTGCGACTGAACATCCGGCTGGCGTCGGCGGCGGCGGAGCTCGCGAGGTTCGTCGGCCCGAGGACGAGGACCCCGTCCAGCTCCACGTCCTCGTCCGCGCGCGTGACCTCGCAGTTTCCGCCGTTCGGCGCCGCCAGATCGACCACGACCGAGCCCGGCTTCATGCCGCGCACCCCGGCCTCGTCGAGCAGGAGGGGCGCGCGCCGCCCCGGCACGAGCGCCGTCGTGATCACCACGTCCGAGCGCGCGGCCTGCTGCGCCATGAACGCGCGCTGCTGGGCGTAGAACTCCTCGGTCTGCGCCTTCGCATAGCCGCCCGCGTCCTGCGCGTCCGCGGTCTCGAGCTCGAAGCTCACGAAGCGCCCGCCCAGGCTCTCGATCTGCTCCGCCGCGGCCGCGCGCGTGTCGTAGGCCTCGACGATCGCGCCGAGCCGCTTCGCCGTGGCGATGGCCTGGAGCCCCGCCACGCCGGCACCGATCACGAAGACGCGCGCCGCCGTGATGGTTCCGGCGGCGGTCACGAGCATCGGGAACAGCTTCGGCAGGCGCAGCGCCGCCAGCAGCACGGCGCGGTAGCCGGCCAGCGTCGCCTGCGAGGAGAGCACGTCCATCGACTGGGCCCGCGTGATGCGCGGTACCAGCTCGAGGGAGAAGGCGGTGATGCGTCGCGCCGCCAACGCCTGGGCCCGCGCCGGCTCGTCGAGCGGGCGGAGCAGCGCGATCAGCGCCGCGCCCTCGCGCAGGCCCGCGACGACCGCCTCGTCGGGCGGCTGCACGGCGAGCCAGAGGTCGGCCGCGGCCAGCAGCGCGGCCCGGTCGCTCTCGATCCGCGCGCCGGCCGCCTCGTAGTCGGCGTCTCGGATCGCGGCGCCCAGCCCGGCCCCGGCCTCGACGCGAACCTCGAGCCCCGCCTTCGCGAACGCCTTCACCCCGTCGGGCACCAGCGCCACGCGGTGCTCTCCGGCGAGCCTCTCCTTCCCTACGGCGACGATCACTGGGGGGCCTCCGCTCTACGGGCGCACCACGATAGGGGATGGCGCCTCGCAGGCCCAGGGATAGATTCGTCCCTTCTCGCTGGGGAGCCGCGTGTGACCGAACCCAAGATCCTGCGCAAGAAGACCGGCCAGTTCCTCGAGGACTTCGTCCCGGGGCAGGTCTTCCGCCACAAGCTCGGCAAGACCGTCACCGAGGGCCTGTTCGCGGCCTTCACCGAGTTCGCCATGACGACCAACCCGCTCGCCAAGAACGCCCGCTACGCGCGCGCCTATGGCTTCGACGGCCTGGTCTGCCCGCCCGGCCTCGCCATGCTGGTGGCCTTCAGCCAGACGGTCGAGGACGTCTCGGAGAACGCCCGCGCAAACCTCGAGTACGTGGACATGCGCTTCGGCGCGCCCGTCTACGTGGGCGACACGATCGAGGTCGAGACCAAGGTCCTGGGCGTCCGGCCCTCGTCCTCGCGGCCCAACCTGGGCATCGTGCACGTCCAGTCCACCGCGCGGAAGAACATCGGCGAGGCGGACGAGGCCATCGTCCTCACCTGGCAGCGCAAGGTCCAGGTGTACAAGCAAGACGACGACGCCGAGGCGCACGCCGGCGAGATCGAGCCGGACGCCGTCGACTGCCCGCTCTGGCTCCCGCCCTACGAGCCGAGCCGCGACTACAAGCGGCTCGCCCACCTCTCGAACGCCGACACCTACTTCGAGGACCTCGAGCCCGGCACGCGGATCGAGCACTCCCGGGGCCGCACCATGACGAGCGAGCACATCGCGCTGACCGCGATGCTCGACAACACCAGCCAGGTGCACTGCAACCAGTACATGATCGACCTGGACCCGAAGCAGTACGTGGGGGGCCAGCTCATCATCTTCGGCGGCATCCCGTTCGTGCTCTGCCTGGGCCTCTCCTGCCCCGACGTGGGCGACAACGCGCTCGGCGACCTCGTCTACACGACCGGCCGCCACACCGCCCCGCTCTTCGCCGGCGACACCGTGTTCGCGGCCACCGAGATCCTCGGCAAGCGCGACCTCGACGGCCGCCCCGACCTGGGGGTGGTCGAGACGCGCCTGTTCGGGCACAAGTTCGTCAAGAAGGACGGAACCTCGAGCTTCGAGAAGGTGCAGATCTTCGAGCTCGACCGCGAGGTCGTCGTGAAGCGGCGGAGCCACTACGCCTGAGCCGTCGGACAGCCGCGTCGTGCTCGTCACCGGGGCTTCCTCCGGAATCGGCGCGGCCTGCGCGGCGCGCCTCGCGGCGGACGGCCACCGCGTGTTCGGGACGACCCGCCGCAGCGCCGCGCCGACGGCGCCGGAAGGCGTCGCCTGGCTCACGCTCGACGTGCGGGACCCGGCCTCGGTCGAGCGCGCGGTCGCGCAGGTGCTGGACGAGGCGGGCCGCATCGACGTGCTCGTGAACAACGCCGGCATGGGCCTCGCCGGCGCGGTCGAGGACACCACGCCGGAGGACCTGGTCGACCAGCTCGAGACGAACCTGCTCGGCCCGTTGCGGCTGGTGCGCGCCGTGGTCCCGTCCATGCGCGCGCGCCGGAGCGGGCGGATCGTCCAGATGTCGTCGCTCGCCGGCCGCATCGGGGTGCCGTTCCAGGGCGCCTACGCGGCCTCGAAGTTCGCGCTCGAAGGCCTGTCCGAGGCCCTCGCGCTCGAGCTCCGGCCCTTCGGCATCGACGTCGTGCTCGTACAGCCCGGCAACATGCGCTCGGGCTTCGGCGCGGCGCGCCGCTTCACCGAGGCGGCGCGCGAGAGCCCGGTGTACCGGGAGCGCGCGGCGCGCGCCGTCGCCGCCGTGGAGCAGGCGGAGCGGACCGGCCCCCCGCCGGAGCGCGCCGCCCGGCTGGTGGCGCGCATCGTGCGCGCGCGCCGGCCGCGGCTCCGCTACGTCTCGGCCACCCCGCTCGAACGCAGCGCGCTGGTGCTCCAGCGCCTGCTCCCGGGGCGCCTCTTCGAACGCATCGTACGCGTGGTCTACGACCCGGGCGGAGCCGGCGCTACGTGATCTTCTTCACCGACGCGGGCAGCTCGTCGGCGACGCGCACGATCGGGATCCCGGTCTGGGTGTTGTGGTGCATCTCCGCGAAGGCGCGCGGCAGGTCCTCCCAGGCGTAGACCTCCTTGTGCACCGTGGGCCGGAACACGCGTCCGTAGAGGGCCGTCGCCGCCGCGCAGCCCTCGATCGTCTCGTAGTGGGTGTGATCGATCGTCACCTGCTTCACGCTCATCAGCGTGGAGTTGTATTCGACCACCTGCGAGAGCTGCCAGCCGGCCGAGACGTTCACGCCCTGGCGGGCCGCCACCGCGAGGCCGGCCGGGAACACCGGGCCGCGCAGCATGTCGCACACGATGTGCATCTGCTCGCCCCCCGTGAGCTTGCGGCAGTGCGCCGTGAAGGCGCGCACGTCGTCGCGGCTCGCAAAGCGGTTGTACTGCTTCTGGTCGATGCCGACGATGCCCTGCTTCTCGAGCGCGTCGCGGCGCTCCGGGCTGCCGGCGCAGAAGTAGGCCTCGTGGCCCTCGGACTTCGCGAGCTGGAGGAACAGCTCCGAGACGCCGCCGCCGAAGCCGAGCACGTTCAGGTGGGCGCGACGCTCGTAGGGGACCTTGAGCCGGTAGATGCCCAGCGCGCGCCGCCACATGTGGTAGGCGGTGGGCGCCCGGAGCGGCATCGCGGCGATCTCCCACAGGCTGAGGCCGCAGTCCACGGGCGCGGGAATGATCTGCCATTCGCCGACCACGGCTTCCTTCGCGTACCAGCCGATCGAATCCTCGGCGTCGTAGGCCCAGATGCGCAGCGGGAAGCCGTACTCGTCGGGGCCGCCGTTGCAGTGCGTGATGACGACGTCCCCGGGCTTGAACTTGGTGACCAGCTCGCCGACGGCGAGGACCTCCCCGGTCGCCGAGTTGCCCGGGTACATCTTGCCGCCACGCGCGTGCGCGATGTTGACCGTGTCGGCCGTCGACGCGTGATCGATGTTGTGCTCGGCGGACACCGCCAGGATGCGCAGGTGGACGTCGTTGGCGCCGAGCGGTCGCAGCTCGACCTGGTCGAGGGCGACGACGTTGGCGACGTCGAACTTGCCGAGGTCGCCGCCGACCCGCTCCTTCTCGCGGGCGATGGCGTCGGCGGAGATCGAATAGGCGGGAACGCTCGGCATGGGGCCTCCAGGTGGACGCGGCAGGGTACCCCGCCGGCCGCGGCGACGCAGCGGGCGGGCGTTGCCCCGCTCCGGGAAAGCACATAAGGTACGCGGTCTTGCGGGCGTCGTGTGGGGCGCCGAGGGGACCATGCGCTTCTACGAGTACGAGTCGAAGGCCCTGTTCCGCAAGCGCGGGCTCCCGCTCGGCAAGGGGCGGGTCGTGGCGAGCGCCGAGGAGGCGCGGGCGGCCGCCGCCGAGATCGGCGGGCCCGTGGTCGTGAAGTCGCAGGTGCTCTCGGGCGGCCGCATGAAGGCGGGCGCCGTCCAGTTCGCCGACACGCCGGAGCAGGCGGCCGAGAAGTACGCGCACGTGCTGCCCATCGTCGTGAAGGGCGAGACCGCGCGCTGCGTCCTGGTCGAGGCCAAGAGCCCCGTCGCCCGGGAGTACTTCGCCTCGGTCACCTGGGACGGGCGCAAGAAGCTCCCCGTCCTCCTCTTCAGCGACATGGGCGGCATCGACATCGAGGAGGTCGCCGAGCAGCACCCCGAGCACCTCTCCCGCACCCACTTCTCGACGATCCTCCCGCTCAGCGAACGGATCGCGAAGGAGGCGATCTCGGCCGTCGGCGTCACCGGCAACGACCTGGTGCGCCTGACGCCGATCGTGTTCCAGCTGATGCAGCTGTTCCTCGACTACGACCTCACGCTGGCCGAGATCAACCCGTTGGCGCGGCTCGAGGACGGAAAGTTCCTCGTGCTCGATGGCCACGTCGACATGGAGGCCGAGGCGCGAGGCCACCACAAGGCGCTCCTGGCCGAGCTCGGGATCGGCGAGGACGAGACGCGCCAGGCGCGTCCGCCGACGCCGTTCGAGGTGGAGGCGGCGCGACTCAATGCCGTCGACCACCGGGGTATCGCGGGCAACGTGGTCGAGTTCGACGGCAACCTGGGCCTCGTGATCGGAGCCGGCGGCGGCTCGCTCACGCTCTTCGACGCCGTCCGCAAGCACGGCGGGAAGCCCGCCAACTACTGCGAGATCGGGGGCAACCCGAGCATGTCGAAGGTGCGCAACCTGACGCGCCTGCTGCTCTCCAGGCCGGGCATCGAGAAGATCGCGGTGATGATGAACGTGGTGTCGAACACCCGTGTCGACATCGTGGCGCGGGGCGTGATCGCGGGCTGCTTCGACGCCGAGAAGGATCCCGCCGAGGCGGTCGCCATCTTCCGTATCCCCGGCGCGTGGGAGGAGGAAGGCTTCAAGATCCTCACGAAGTACGGCGTCGACTACTGCGACCGAAGCGTCTCGATGTACGAGGCCGCCGGCCGCGCCGTCGCGAAGATGAAGGCCGCCTGATGCCGATCCTGATCAGCAAGGACACGACCTTCATCGTGCAGGGCATCACCGGCCGCGAGGCGGTGAACCTGACGCGCGAGAACCTGGACTACGGCGCGCGGATCATCGGCGGGGTGACCCCCGGCCGCGCCGGCCGCGACGTCTACGGCGTCCCGGTCTACGACACCGTGCGCGACCTCGCCGCGAAGCACGGCACCCCCGACGGGGCCGTGGTGTGCGTGCCGCCCCGCTTCACGCGCGACGCCGTCTTCGAGGCGCTCGAGAACGGCGTCAAGCTGATCGTCGTGGTCACCGAGAACGTCCCCCGCCGCGAGGTGGCGCAGATGGTCGAGCTCGCCGGGCTGCGCGGGGCGCGCATCATCGGCCCGAACTGCCTCGGCATCATCTCACCCGGGGAGGCCAAGATGGGTGGCGTGGGCGGGCCCGCCGCGAACACGCGGCAGGCCTACGAGAAGGGGCCGATCGGCGTGATGTCGCGCTCGGGTGGCATGACCACGGAGATCGCCTCGACGCTCACCGCCGCCGGCCTCGGACAGAGCACCTGCGTCTCGATCGGGGGCGACGCGATCGTCGGGACGACCTACGCGGAGCTGATGCCGCTGTTCGAGGCGGACCCCGAGACGAAGGCGATCGCGATCTACTCGGAGCCGGGCGGTCGCATGGAGGCGGAGCTCGCCGAGTGGGTGAAGGCGAACCGCTCGCGTCTCCCGATCGTGGCCTTCCTGGCGGGCCGCTTCATGGACGAGATGCGCGGCATGCGCTTCGGCCACGCCGGCACCATCGTCGAGGGCAAGGAAGACACGACCGCCGAGAAGATCGCCCGCATGGAGAGCGCCGGGATCTCGGTGGCGGAGCGCATCGAGGAGATCCCCGGCCTGATCCGCAAGCGCCTCGCGGCGCAGGGTGTGGAGGTCTAACGCATGCCCGGTCGCTTCATCGACGTCCAGGTCGACGCCGCGGTGGCGAAGGACCGCGCCCTGGTCAAGAAGCTCGAGGAGGTCTGCGCCGTCGACATCTTCGATCGGAACGAGGACGGCACGCTGCGCATCGTCGAGGAGAACCTCGACGAGTGCGTGCTCTGCGACCTCTGCCTCGAGGTGGCGCCCGGCAAGGTGCGCGTGGTGAAGCTGTACGAATGAAGGCCGGCCCGGTCGCGATGCCAGCGCTCGCGGCGCTGCTGTCACTCGTGCTCGCGGCGCTGCTGTCACTCGTGCTCGCGGCGACGGGCTGCTCGACCCAGCGCGCGCAGCCGGGCCCCGACGACTACCTGCGCTACGTCGGCTTCGAGCTCCCCTTCAACGAGAACGTGCTGCTGCACTGGTCGCCTAGGCAGATGCCGCTGCGGGTGCACCTGCCGCTTCCGCCCGAGGGCTTCTACGCCGATCCGCTCGCGGTCCACGACGTGGTGCGCGACGGCGTGACCGACTGGGCCGACGTGGTCGAGCCGGGCCTGCCGAGCTTCGTCTTCGTGGAGACACCGGGAGCGGCCGACATCCAGATCGCCTGGGCGCTCGAGGCGCCGGACCCGAGCTGGTACGTCGCCCACTGCATGTACGCCCAGACGATCTCCTCGAAGCGCTTCGGCGTCGATCGCATCCTGGTCACGGCACGCTGGCGCGGCCACGAGCCCTCGCTCGAGACGATCTACGCGACGCTCCTGCACGAGATGGGCCACGCCCTGGGCCTCGGCGGGCACAGCCCGGAGCCGGCCGACGTGATGTATCGCCGTGTGAACGCGAAGGGGCGCCCCGAGCTCACGGCGCGCGACCGCGCGACGCTGCGGGCCCTCTACACGCGGCCGAACGGACACCGCGTCACGGGGCCGAGGCGGGCGGACTGAGCGCGCCCTCCCCGGCGTCCGGCAGGCGCTCGTGGATCCCGATCCAGAGGGGCGCGGCGTCGCCGACGCGGCGCGGGGGCCGACAGCGGAGTCCGGGCGCATCCCAGCAGAAGCGACCGAGCTTCTGGCGCGGCCAGCGGATCTCGACCAGCCCCACGCGCCGGTAGCGCTTGCCCAGGAACCGCTCCGCCCAGTCGAGGAGGAAGCGATCCGGGTTCTCGAGCCGGGCCGGCTGCCACGACGCCAGGATGTTCACCATCACCACGTAGCGCGGCAGGGCGGCCTCGATCTCGCGGGTCATCTCGGTCTGGAGCTCCCGCACGTGGGGATGCTCGCGCATCATCTCGTAGGTGTAGACGTAGCCGGTGGCCGCGCGGCGCTTGGCGAGGAAGTAGATCTGGGGCTCGGAGCCGAGCACGGCGATTCGGTCTCCGGGCTCCGTGTGGGCCTCGAGGTAGCGCGCGATCTCCACCGACTCCGGGAACGGATTGGCGCCGAAGCTCGTGCGGCTCACCAGGATCGGGTCGAGCTCGAACAGGTAGGCGCGCTGGCTGTGGACCGCGAAGCCGAGCACGGCCGCACCCGCCAACAGCGCAAGCGCCGGTCCGCGCCACGCGCCGAGCGCCTGGACGGCGGCACCGACCCCGAGCGCCACGGCGGGCGCAGCCAGCAGGTAGTAGTGGGGGAAGAAGTGGAGGCCGGTCGCGACCGCGAGTGCGGAGCCGACGGCGAGACTCCCGACGAACGCCAGCGCCCGACGCCGGCGCGAGGCCAGCAGCCAGAGCCCGCCCCCGGCGGCGAGGGCGAGCAGCGGCCAGTGCGCGTCCACGACCCCGAGCCGCTCGCCGGCCGGATGGAACGTCAGCCAGAAGTTCGCCCAACCGTCCGCCCACGAGATCTCGGAGACGTAGCGCCGCGGGTAGTAGGCGGTCCACCACCAGAAGCGCTCGAACAGCCCGAGCGCGGCAAACATCGCGCACAGCAGCGCGTAGGGGAGCGCGGCCCCGAGCGTGAAGACCGCGCCGTCGCGCAGTCGGCGGGCGGGCCGACGTGGGCGCTCGGCCCACGCGAAGGCGACGCCGTAGAGCGCCCCGGCGGCGAGGAAGAAGAGGCCCTGCTGCTTGACGACGGTGGCGACACCGAGGCCGAGCCCCGCCAGGAACACGAGCGCCCGCCCACGACGCCCGCCCGGCGCGGCCAGCAACGCGAGCAGCCCCAGCAGGGCCGGAAGCAGCAGGAAGTGCTCCGCATTGGCCGAGAAGCCGTCGAGCTCCTGCCCGAGGCTGAACAGCGCGAACGCGGCCGCCGCGAGCGCACTCGCGAGCGGGCCGAAGAATCGTCTCGCGATCGCGAAGACGACGGCGCCACTCGCGAGGTTCACCGCCAGCAGGCCGGTCCGGATGGCGGCGACCGTCTCGCCGAGCAGCGCCTCGATCGCGGCGTAGACCGCGTAGATGCCGGGCAGCTTGACGTGATAGATGCTTTCGAAGGGCGGAACGCCCCGGAGCAGCTGCTGCCCGACGTAGGCGTACTCGCCCTCGTCGCGATCGAGCGGCACCTCGAGCAGCCGCACGCGCACCGCCACCACGAAGACCGTCGTCACCGCGAGCAGCAGCCCCGCCCAAACCGACTCGCCGCGCCCCGGGTCCTCCCGGCTCAGACCGTCACCAGGCGGATCCTCCCGGCTCAGACCGTCACCACGCGGATCAGGTTGGTGCTGCCGGCCTCCTGGGAGATGCCGGCGGTCACCACGACCACGTCGCCCGGCTCGGAGCACAGGGCCCGCGCCCGCTCGATGCCGAACGCCACCTTCTCGTCGTCGCTGGCCGAGCCTTCGAACAGCAGGCCGGTGACGCCCCAGTTGAGGGCCAGCCGGCGCACCAGCTCGGGCCGCGTGCTGATCGCGAGGATCGGGCAGGAGGGACGATGCTTCGAGATCGCGCGCGAGGTCGTGCCGCTCTCGGTGAGGGTCAGGATCGCCGAGGCCTCGAGCTCCCGGGCCAGCGTGGTCGCCGCCTGCGCCACCCCCTCCGTGATGGAGGGCTCGGTCGAGGCGCGCGCCTGCTGGAGGTCGCCGTACTCGAGGAGGGCGCTCTCGGCCTCGAGCGCGAGGCGGGCCATGGTGGCCACCGACTCGACGGGATAGCGCCCCGTGGCCGTCTCGCCCGAGAGCATCACGGCCGAGGTCCCGTCGAAGATTGCGTTGGCGACGTCGCTGACCTCGGCGCGAGTGGGCCGCGGGTTGCGCTCCATCGAGTCGAGCATCTGGGTGGCCGTGATCGTCGGCTTCCCGCTGCGGACCGTGGCCCGGATGATCTGCTTCTGCACGATGGGCACGCGCTCGAGCGGCAGCTCCACGCCGAGGTCCCCGCGCGCGACCATGGTGCCGTCGGCCACCTCGAGGATCTCGTGGAGGCGCCCGACGGCGTCCCGGTTCTCGATCTTCGCGATCACGGGGATCTCGGCGCCGTGTTGGCTCAGGATGGTGCGGACCGCGGCGACGTCTTCGGGCCCCCGCACGAAGGACGCGGCCACGTAGTCGACGCCGAGCTCGGCGGCGAAGCGGAGGTCCGCGAGGTCCTCGGAGCCGAGCGCGCTCGGGCCCCGCTTGGCGCCGGGCGCGTTCAGCCCCTTGCGGTCGCTCAGCAGCCCGCCCCGTACCACCCGGCACTCGATCGCGCCGCCCACGACGCGCTCCACGCGCAGCTCGATGCGGCCGTCGTCGAGGAAGAGCGCCGCGCCGGCCGAGAGCTCGGCGCCGAGGTGCGGATCGGAGACGCTGACGCTGCGGGCATCGCCGAGGCCTCCGTCGGGGCGCAGCGTGAAGGGCGCGCCCACCAGCAGCTCGGCGCGGCCCCCGTGGAGCTCGCCGGTGCGGATCTCGGGCCCGCGCGTGTCTGCCATCAGCGCCACCGGCGTGCCGAGCTCGTCCGAGGCCTTCCGAACCCGCGCCGCCAGCTCGGCGTGCTCCGTGTGGTTGGCGTGCGAGAGATTGAGCCGTGCCACGTTCATGCCGGCACGAATCAGCTCGCGGATGGTTTCGAGCTCGCGGCAGGCCGGCCCGATGGTGGCGACGAGCTTCGTGGAGCGGATCCGACGATCAGACATGCGGGATCAGGCGCGGGCGTCGGCCGCGACGGGCTCGGCCGGCCGCGAGAGCGCCAGCATGCGCTCGATCGGGGCGAGCGCCCGCACGCGCACGTCCTCGGGCACGGTGACCTCGGGGGTGAGGTCGCGAAGACACAGGTAGAGCTTCTCGAGCGTGTTGAGGCGCATGAACGGGCAGCGGTTGCAGGCGCAGCTCTCGTCCATGCCCGGCGCCTGGATCAGCGTCTTCTTCTTGCCGCGCTCGGCCAGCTTCTTCTCGATCTGGTGGAAGACACCGTCCTCGGTGGCGATGATCAGGGTCTCGGCGGGGGAGTCAACCGCGCGCCCGATGATGCCGGTCGTCGACGCGATGAAGTCGGCCTGATCCAGCACGGCCGCCTGGCACTCGGGGTGGGCGAGCACCTCGGCGTCGGGATGCCGCACCTTCAGCTTCGCCAGCTCGCGCGCGCTGAACTGCTCGTGCACGATGCAGGTGCCCGGCCAGATGATCAGGTCGTCGCGCCCGAGCTGCTGCGCGATCCAGCGCGCCAGGTGCCGGTCGGGGGCCACGATGAGCGGCTGCCCGTCGAACTGACGCGCCATGGCGACGGCGTTCGACGAGGTGCAGATCAGGTCGCTCATCGCCTTCACTTCGGCGGAGCAGTTGATGTAGGAGAGCACCTTGGCCCCCGGGTGCTCCGCCTTGAAGCGGGCGAACTGGTCGGCCGGACAGCCGTCGGCGAGCGAGCAGCCGGCCTCGAGGTCGGGGACCACGACCTTGCGATCGGGGTTCAGGATCTTCGCGGTCTCCGCCATGAAGTGGACGCCGCAGAAGACGATCACGTCGCTCTCGACGCGGGTCGCCGCCTGGGCCAGGGCCAGGGAATCGCCCACGAAGTCGGCGAGGTCCTGGACCTCGTCCTCCTGGTAGTAGTGCGCGAGCAGGACGGCGTTCCGCTCGCGCTTGAGGCGCACGATGGCCGCCTCGAGGTCGGCGGGAATCGATTCCGGTGGGCGGGTCGCGGCGACCATCTCGAGAGGCTAGCGCTCCGCGCCGGGGCTGGGGGGCTCGAGGAACAGCGTGGCGACGCCGCACGGCTCGCCGCGCAGGCTGAACACGCGGGTCCCGGGCCGCCGGCCGGTGCGCACCGGGGAGATGTCGAAGCCGGCCTCGGCGAGGCGCGCGCGGGCGGCGTCCGCATCGGCGACGCGCCACGAGATTCCCCAGGCCTGGTCGGTGGTCGCGGCCGTCGCCGCCGCCTCGAGAGGCGCCGCCAGCTCGACGGTGATGCGCCCGACGCGGAGGAAGACGAGCCGAGCCCCCCACTGCGGGAAGCGCTTGTCGAGGGCCAGCCGCAGGCCCAGCCGGTCGGCGTAGAAGCCGATCGCCCCGTCGGGGTCCTCCGTCCGCACCACGACGTGGTCGATGGCGTGGACCGCAGCCCCGGCCGGGCCGGGCGGCGGGATCTCCGGCAGCAGCTCGGGCGCGGAGCGGTGCTCGATCCCGAAGACGAGCAGCCCGCGGGTCTCCTCGGGCGGCAGGAACACGCTCTGCCACTCGCGGAACGCGCCGGACTCCGTGTCCCGTCCCACGCCGCGGGCCGGGGCGCTCGGGTGGAGCCCGCGCTCGGCGAGCGTCTTCGCCGCGGCCTCCGCGTCGGCGGTCGCGAGCGCGAAGCCGAGCAGTCCCTCGCCGCGCGCCTCGAGTCGCTCGCGCAGCCAGCCGCCACCGCCCTCGGCGGGCGCGAGCAGCTCCAGATAGGCCTCTCCCAGTCGAAACAGCACGTTCTCGGTGCCGAGCGCGGGATGTTCGCCCCGCCAGGACGCGCTGCGGCCCAACAGGCGGGCGTAGGTCCGCTCCGCCGCCGCGAGGTCGCGCACCGCCAGGATCGTGTGATCGAGGTGCGTCCACATGCCGGGAAGCATGGCACGCCGCGCCGGCACCGACTCGTAGCGACAAACCCT
This sequence comes from Myxococcota bacterium, assembly GCA_041605395.1. Classification (GTDB taxonomy): domain Bacteria; phylum Myxococcota_A; class UBA9160; order UBA9160; family UBA6930; genus JBFIYM01. The sequence goes on from JBFIYM010000087.1 coordinate 17,279, forward strand.
CAATTTCGTTACGGTTTTCCGGCCCTTTCCGGAGAACCTCGCATGGCCGGCCCCGACCCCGAGCAGACTCCCGGCCCTCGCGAACGGGCCGACCGGGACCGGCCCTGGGTCTTCCGCACCTACTCCGGGCACAGCTCGGCGCGCGCGAGCAACGCGCTCTATCGCGAGAACCTCGCGAGGGGCCAGACCGGCCTCTCCGTCGCCTTCGACCTCCCCACCCAGACCGGCTACGACGCCGACCACCCGCTGGCGCGCGGCGAGGTCGGCAAGGTCGGCGTGCCGATCGCGCACGTCGAGGACATGGAGGTCCTGTTCGCGGGCCTGCCGCTCGACCAGATGAACACCTCGATGACGATCAACGCCACGGCGGCCTGGCTGCTGGCGCTCTACGTGGCCACGGCCGAGCGCCACGACGTCCCGCCGCAGGAGCTCGAGGGCACGACGCAGAACGACATCATCAAGGAGTACCTCTCGCGCGGCACCTACGTGTTCCCGCCGGAGCCCTCGCTGCGCCTGATCGGCGACATGGTGGCGCACAGCGTCGAGGCGATCCCGAAGTGGAATCCGATCAATGTCTGCTCCTACCACCTCCAGGAGGCGGGCGCGACGCCGGTCCAGGAGATC
>JBFIYM010000088.1:0-17769 GCA_041605395.1 Myxococcota bacterium
CCCGGCCCTCGAGCGCGCCGCCGCGAGCGGCAAGCCGGCCCTGGTGAACGTGATCATCCGGCAGGACAAGGCCTACAAAGGCGGGATCTACGTCTGATCCACCACTCGCTACCGGGGGGGAGCGGGGACGTTGGTAAAGAAGTCAAGTTGTTCCGTGCACTCCAGGGCTGAGTGATGGCCCGGAAACTTGACTTCTTGACGAACGTCCCCGCTCTCGGGGCTCGTTACCAGCTGCTGGCGCCGCCGCCGCCGAAGCCGCCGCCCGAGAAGCCGCCGCCGCCGAAGCCGCTGGCGCCGGAGCCAGCGCCGCGCGGGGCCGAGGACAGGGCCTGTCCCATCGCGTTCAGCGAGCCGCCGAGCTCGTCCACGAACGAGCGGGTGTGGAACGGCCGGCCCGCGCGCCCCGCGTACCAGCGCGGTGGCTCGGTGTAGAGGTCGCCGAACGCCTCGGCCCAGGCGTCGGCCGCGCCGAGCACGAGCGCGTACGGGAGCACCCGCTCGAAGCGCTCGGGCGTGCGGCCGCCGAAGCGCTCGAGGCGGTCCTTGTCGACGCGGTTCACGAACTCCTGGAAGCCGCGGATCTCCTCGTAGACGAGGCGCCCCCGGCGCGTACGGCGCGGCATCACCCGCGAGAACGCCGCCACGAGGAATCCCGACGTCACGAACGCCAGGCCGGCGGACGGGGCGGTGTCCTCGATCAGGAACACGCCGCCCAGCACCGCCGCGGCGATGCCGCCCGTCAGCCAGCCGCGCCGCACGCGCTCGGGCGACGTGGGAAAGAAGCGGTCCTCCCGGCTCACTGCGGTGTAGATGGCATCACGAACGGCCGGCAGGCTCTGGTAGAACTTGTTCTTCAGCGACGAGATCGTGACGCGCTCCCGGCCCGAGAAGAGCCGGTCGAAGAGGGCCCGCTCGTGCGCCCGCAGGCCTTCGTGGTTGCGGAGCTTGATCAGCCGCCAGTCCTTGTCGCGCAGGAACAGGAAGCCGTCGCTCTCGGTCTCCTCGATGCGCAGGTAGCCGCGCACTGCGAGGTCGAGGATCGTGGCGCTCACGTCGACGAGATCCGCGCGCTCGTCGAGGACGGTCCCGACCTCGGCCGGCGAGAGGCCTTCGGGCGGCTCGTAGCGGACCGCGACCGCGGCGCCGCCGGCGGGGTCGCGCCCCTGCCGCCGCCAGATCACCCAGAGACCGGCCAGCACCAGCCCGGGAAGCGCCACCCAGCCGGAGAGGTAGTCGCGGAAGCGGTCGAAGGCGCGCGCGAGGCGGCTCGGCTCCCGGATCGCTCCCTTCGGGAGCCCCACCACCACCGAGAGGCCCTCGCCCGGGCCGAGGCTGCGCTCGCCGACGAAGGAGACCGCGCTCGCCCCGGGCCGCGCCTCGCAGGCCTGCTCGAGCGAGCCCTCTCGGCCGGTGAAGCAGAGCTGCTTCACGTCCGCCGGCGTGAGCGCGCCCGGCAGGTAGACCGTCGCGCTCGTGCGCGCGATCGGCGCCTTCACCTCGTGCCCGGTCGCGTTCCAGTAGAGCTCGTCGTGCTCCTCGAGGAACAGGATGCCGCGCCCGACGCGGTAGTGGATCCAGTAGTCGGTCACACCGCTCACGGTGCGGTCGGGGTCGCCGATCCGGATCTCGAGCAACGGGCCCTTCCTGCGCGTGCGCCAGCGATGCGGCCGACCCGCGGCGTCGGTCACCTTCTCGACTTCGACGCGGATGTGGTAGTCCGCGCCGCGCGCGCGCCCGTAGGCGACGGGGATGTCCCGCAGGATGCCGTGCCGCGGGGCGCCCTCGAAGTCCCAGCGGATGCGCTCGATCACGCCGAAGGCGTCTTCGGGCTCGAGGTAGATCTCGGTGTCCCAGGAGAGCACGCGCTCCGCCGACGCCGCGCCCGCGAAGAGCAGCGCCGCGAGCAGCCCCAGCGCGAAGCCTCGCACGCTACGAGAAGCTCACCTGCGGTGCGCTGCGCTCCTCTGCCGCGTCGAGCTCGAAGTACTCCCGCTTCGCGAAGCCGAGCGACCCGGCCACGAGGTTGGCGGGGAACGACTCGATCGCCGTGTTCAGATCGCGGACGACGGCGTTGTAGTATCGGCGCGCGTTCTGGATGGCCCCCTCGAGCTCCGAAAGCTCACGTTGGAGCCCGAGGAAGTTCTCGTTGGCGCGCAGCTCCGGGTAGGCCTCGGCCACGGCGAACAGCGATTTCAGCACGCCCTGGAGGTTGGACTCGGCGCTCGCGTGCTCGGCCGGCGTCGTCGCCTGCATCGCCTGCGAGCGCGCCGCCGTCACCTGCTCGAAGGTCGCCCGCTCGTGCTGGGCGTAGCCCTTCACCGTCTCGACCAGGTTCGGGATCAGCTCCCAGCGCCGCTTCAGCTGGACGTCGATGTCGCTCCAGGCGCTCTCGCTGCCGTTCTTGAGCCGCACCAGGCGGTTGTAGAGCGAGATCGCCCAGAGCACCGCGGCCCCGAGCACGGCCAGCAGGATCCACCCCATCCCCGAGATCCTCCCGGCGTTCTAGTTACCCCACGTGGCCCTCGCCCGCGAGCAAGGCGCGCAGTCGGCTGATCGCTTCGCTGCCGCCGAGCGCGAGCAGCCGGTCTCCCGGCCGGAGCGTGAACTGGGCCCCGGGATTGGGCGTGTTGACGTCGCCACGCTGGACGGCGAGCACGTTCACACCGGTGCGCGTGCGGAGCGAGAGGGCGCCGATCGGTGCGGGCTCGAACGTCTCCGGCACCGCGACCCACTCCGTCGAGACGTGCTCGAGCAGCTCGGCCAGCCAGGGGTCGAGCGCGAGCCCGGGCGGCACCTGGAGCAGCGCGTAGCCCTCGGCGCGGAGCTCCTCGACGAAGCCCTCGATCGCGCCGGTGGCGCGGCCCAGCGTCCGCAGCACGCGCCCCACCAGATCGATCCCCGCCTCGAGCTCTTCGGCCACCACGGCGGTCGCACCGAGGCTCTGTAGGGTGTCGATGTCGCGCGCGTAGCGCGTGCGTGCGAGCAGCGCGGCGTCCGGGCTGAGGCGCCGCACGAGCGACACGATGCGGCGGGTGGCGAGTGGATCCGTGATCACCACGACCACCACACGCGCGCGCGCGACCCCGACCTGCTCCAGCAGGGCTGCGCGCGTGGCGTCGCCGAAGATCACGCGCTGCTCCTGCCGGGCGCGCGCCTCCCGCACGGCGCTCGGGTTCAGGTCCACCGCGCGCCAGGGCACGTCGATCGCGTCGAGGACGCGGGCCAGGTTGCTGCCGGTAAAGCCGAAGCCGATCACGACGACGTGGTCCCGGAGCGCCTCGGCGGTGGTGGGCGCACGCGCCGCGGGCTCGGCGGGCTCGCGGTCGAGCAGGAACGGACCCAGCCGGATCAGGAAGGGCGTGGCCACCAGGCTCATGACCGAAGCCGCGACGAAGGCCTGCTCGAGCCCGCTGTCGAGCAGGCCGGCGGCGGCCGCCGCCCCGGCGAGCACGAACGAGAACTCCCCGGTCTGCGCCAACGAGAGAGCCGCGAGCAGCGAGGCGCGCAGCCCGATCCCGAGCACCAGCGCGGCGCCCACCGCCACCACGGCACCCTTCAACAGGGTCGAGGCCAGGAACAGCGAGGCCACGGCGAGCGGGGCGTCGAGCGCGCTGCCGAGGTCGAGGAGGGTACCCACCGCGGTGAAGAACACCCCGAGCAGCACGCCGCGCAGCGGCAGCACCTCGGCGAAGAGCTGGTGGCCCCAGGGCGACGTCGAGACGGCGAGCCCCGCGAGGAAGGCGCCCACGGCCAGGCCGAGACCGAGACCCTCGGCACCCACCGCGGCGCCGGCCACGACGAGCACGGCCACCAGGCTGAAGATGTCGCGCGAGCGCAGGTTCGCGGCCATCGACAGGATGCTCGGCAACGCGAAGCGCGCGATTGCGTAGACGGCCGCCCCCGCGACGGCGGCACGGGCGAAGGCGCCGGCGATCGGCAAGGGGCTGAGCGGCTCGGGGCTCGCCAGCAGCGGCACCGACAGCAGGAAGGGCACGATGCAGAGGTCCTGGAACAGCAGGATCGCGATCGCGAGCTGTCCGTGCGGCGCATCCACCTCCCCGCGCTCCGCGAGCAGGCGGATCACCAGCGCCGTGCTCGACATCGCGACGAGCGCCCCCAGCAGCAGCGCGGTCCGTCCCGCTACGCCCAGCCACACCGCGAGCCCGGCGGTCGCGGCCAACGTGACCGAGACCTGGAGCGCGCCCACGACGAGCGAACGACCCATGGCGCGCAGGCGCTCGAGCGGGAGCTCGAGGCCGATCTCGAAGAGCAGGAAGACCACGCCGATCTCGGCGACGCGCCGCACGCCCTCCGGGTCCGCCACCAGCCCGAGCCCACCGGGCCCGACGAGCGCACCGGCCACGAGAAAGCCGGCGATGGCGGGCAGCCGCAGCCGCTCGAAGAGCGCGGCGCCGGCCACGGCCAACGCGAGCAGCACGACCAGCTCGGCGAGCGGCAGCGCTTCGTGGTTCATGCGCTCGGCGGCACGGGGCTAGGCCGGCTCGTCGAAGGCCGGACGCGCCAGGCCGTCGGCGCCGAGCCAGTAGGGACGCCAGAGCAGCGCGATCTCGCGGACCTCGGTGTCGCTGCGGCGCGGGCGGAGCGTCATGGCGTCGAGCTCCGGCTCGGCGAACCGTTCCCGAACCTCGGCCAGCTCCTCCTGGAAGCGCACATCGAGTGCCTCGACCTCGGCCTGGGCCTCGGCGAGCTGGGCTTCCGCGCGGCCCACGTCGCCCTGCTCGCGCGCGGTGCGGGAGGCGCTGCGCGCCGCCGTGGCGGCGCGCCCGACGGTCCCGACGCCCACCTTGCGGCCGAAGAGCGCGCCGAGCACGGTGGCGCCGACGGAGATCGCGGTGCTCATGGCCGCGCCGCTGCGCTGCGAGCGCTGGCGCTCGACCGCCTGGGCCCGGCTGGTGACTCTCTTCTCGGCGCGGGCGAGCCGCGGCGCCCAGCGCTTCTCGAGCTTGTCGAGCGCGGCGTCGCGCTTCTCGTGGAGCGCTTCGCGCACCCGCACGCGGAACTCTCCCTCCGTCTCGTCGGGCGCCGCGATCAGGCGGAGCGCCTTGCAGCGCGGGAGCACGAGGGGCCGCTCCCGCTGGAGGTGCGTGTGGAGCGCCCGCTCGAGACGCGCCGGGCTTCCCTTGCCGAGCCCACTCGGAAGCTTCGCGAAGCGCGCACCGGCCGCCGGCTCCGGGGCGCCGCCGCAGCGCGCGGCGTCGACCTCGCGGGCCTCCTCGAAGCCCGCCTTGCCCTCGGGCTCGGCGAGCAGGGTCACGTCCGTGAAGTGGTCGACGCCCGCCCGCTTGTCGGCGTAGTGGAGCTGCGCCGTCCCGAGCAGCGCCGGCCGATAGAGCAGGCGCGCACCCTCGGGCGCGGGGCCGTCCGCCGCGAGGAAGCGCTCGGCGAGGCCGGCCGGGAGCGCGGGGCGCGCCTCGCCCGCCTGCGCGGGCGCCGGGCTCGGCGCGGCCGCGGCGGGCGCCGCTCGGGGCGCGGGTGCGGCCGCCGCCGGGAATGCGGACGCCGCGGCTGCGGCGTCCGGCTGGAGTCGTGCGATCTCGTCCAGGGTGAGCGGCCCGCGCAGGTAGGAGAGCGCCCAGCGCGTGTGGAACAGCACGGGATGGGACTGGTGCACGCTGTGCAGCAGGAACACGCGCTTGCCGAGCCCGGCGAGCTGGCGCTCCATCGCCTTGCGCTCGAAGCCGCCGCCGCGCGCGGCCGCGCTGCCCTCGAGCCCGTCCATCAGGCGCTTCTGATCGCGCTCGGTCTGGAGCCGACCCAGGAACCAGGTGCCCGCGTTGCTGAGCGCCTTGTAGTCGAGGTCGATCGGGTTCTGCGTGGCCAGCACGACCCCGACGCCGAAGGCGCGCGCCTGCTTCATCAGGGTGAGCAGGGGCGCCTTCGAGGGCGGCTCGGAAACCGGGGGCAGGAAGCCCATCACCTCGTCGAGATAGAGCAGCGCGCGCAGGCTCTGCGTGCCGGGCTGCGTGCGCATCCACGCCACCACTTCGCCGAGCAGCCAGGTGACGAAGAACATGCGCTCCCGGTCGTCCAGGTGCGCGATCGAGAGCACCGAGAGCCGCGGCTTGCCCTCGGGCGTGTGCAGCAGCCGCGCGATCTCGAGCGGCTCTCCCTCGGTCCAGGCGCTGAAGCCGGGCGACGCCAGCAGGTGGTTGAGACGCATGGCGAGCGCGAGTCGGTCCTTGGCCGGGAAGAACGACTCGAGATCGAAGACGCCGACGCGCTCGAAGGGCGGCGTCTGGACGGATCGGATCAGGTCGGGCAGGTCGAGGTCGCGCGCCTCGGCCCACGCCGCTTCGATCAGCTTCACGAGCAGGATGTGCTCGCGGCTGCTCAGCGGGTCGGCCTCGACCCCGACGAGGGAGAGGATCCCCGACGCCGCGGAAGCGACGTGCTCCTGGAACGCGTCCGGATCGTCGCGCTGTGCCACGGGCGGCGCGGCGAGCGAGCGGAGCACCGAGAGCGGCCGCCCCTTGCGGCTGCCGGGGGTGTAGAGCGCGAGGTCGGCGCTCTCCTTCAGGCGCTGGATGCGCGCCCCGTCCTGGCCCCACTCGGCGAGCCCTTTCTGCCAGCGCTCGGCGATCTCGCGGGCGTGCTCCTCCGGGGAGCGGCCGGCGCGCTCCGCCTCCGTCTCGTCGATCCAGGGCCGGAACTCGGCCGGCGAGAGCGACGGGAAGCCGAGCAGCAGGTTCCCGAGGTCCCCCTTCGGGTCGATCGCAATGGCGGGGATTCCGTCGATCGCGGCCTCTTCCAGCAGGCTCACGCACAGGCCCGTCTTCCCGCTCCCGGTCATCCCGAGGCAGACGGCGTGCGTGGTCAGGTCGCGGGCCGCATAGAGGAGGGGTTCCGGGCCCGGATCGCCTTCGGGGCCGAGGGTGCGGCCCAGGTAGAAGCTCCCCAGTTTCTCGAAGTCTTCGGCGCCGGCCATGTCTTCCAGTTAGCCCGAACGTCGGTTGATTTCGAGGCCCGTGCGATTCTGGCTTGGCTTCCGCCGCGGGATGATCTACACCGGGAGATTCGCTCGGAGGACCGGGCCTGACCGACCCGATCGTCGACGAAGAGCTATCGCTGCTGGAGCAGGTGAGTCAGGCACTCGCGGCCGGGGACAAGCGCCCCGTGCCGTCGGAGTCCGGCCTCGTCGACGAGCTGACCAACATCCGGGACCAGCTCGTACGCGGCGGGCCCGACCTCTTCGACCAGAGCGCGCTCGCCACTCGTTGGACCGTGCAGAGCGCGCTGCTGGCGCAGTTACGCCGCGCGCGCAGCGCACCCGAGGTGGACCCCGCCTCGCCGTACTTCGCGCACATGCGCCTGCGCGAGGGCGGGCGGCTGCGCGACGTCTGCCTCGGCCGTGCCACCCGCATCGACAACGGGCTGCGTATCGTCGACTGGCGGCATGCGCCGATCGCCCAGCTCTTCTACCGCTACCAGCAGGGCGAGAGCTACGAGGAGACGATCAACGGCCGCGTCCAGGAGGGCGTGATCGAGGCGCGGCGCGCGGTCACGATCCGGGGCGGCGCGCTCGAGCGGGTCGAGGCGCCCGAGGGCATCTTCGACGCCGACCCGGGCGAGCCCGGCGGCTGGCGACGCGCCGCGCGTCCGCAGCCTCGGCTCGCCGGGGGCGAGGGCGCGGCGCTGCGCGTGCATCAGGCGCCCGGCCCGGGCGCGCGCCGGCTCGGCACCGACTCATCCGGCACGCGCCAGAGCGCCGACAAGCGGCTGCCCGACATCGCCGGGCTGATCGACCCCGAGCAGTTCGCGCTGATCGCGCGGCCCTCCTCCGGCTACGTCGTGATCCGCGGCGCCGCCGGCTCGGGCAAGACGACGGTCGCCCTCCACCGCATCGCCTATCTCGCCTACGAGGAGCCCGAGTTCGACTCGCCGGCGAGTCTGTTCGTGGTCTTCTCGGGCGCGCTCCGCGACTACGTGAGCCACGTCCTGCCGGCGCTCGGCGTGGAAGGCGTCGCCGTGAAGACCTTCCAGGAGTGGGCGGGCGAGCAACGCCGGCGCCTGCTGCCGTCGCTCCCGGACCGGATCCGCCAGGACACGCCGGCGCTGGTGCAGCGTCTCAAGCTGGATCCCGCGATCGACAAGGCGCTCGAGCGACAGGTGGCGCGCGCGCCCGGCGCGGCGACGCGCGCCCGGGTGATCGACGACTGGGCCAGCCTGCTCTGCGACAGCGCGCTGCTCGAGCAGACCTTCGCGGAGTTCGCGCCCGAGGCGCTGCGCCCGGCGCAGATCCAGGAGGCCAGCGCCTGGTGCCGGCGCAGCATCGAGGACGTGAACGCGTGGCTCGCCGGCGACCGCGAGTCGGGCGCCGAGCTCGACCCGGAGGACGACGCCCTGCTCCTGCGCGCCTGGCAGATCCGCGACGGCGCGCTGCCGGCCCCGAGCGGCGAAACGCTCCGCTATCGCCACATCGCCGTGGACGAGGTGCAGGACTTCTCGCCCCTCGAGGTGCGCGTGCTGATGGAGCAGCTCGACGAGCGCAAGAGCCTCACGCTCGCGGGTGACACCCATCAGCACGTGAACGAGGGCTCCGGCTTCACCTCCTGGAGCGAGTTCTTTCGCCACCTCGGCCTCGACGGCGCCGAGGTGGAGACGCTCCAGGTGAGCTACCGCTCGTCGGACGAGATCACCCGCTTCTCGCTCTCCCTGCTCGGGGATCTCCGCGAGCCGGACCTGACCGTGCGCACCACGCGCTCGGGGCCCGAGGTGGAGCTGTTCCTGCTGACCGAGCACGGGGCCGGCATCGCGATGCTCGCCGAGGCGCTGACCGAGCTCGCCAGCGCCGAGCCGCTCGCCTCGGTGGCGCTGCTCACCCCGTCGAGCGACCTCAGCGATCTCTACTGGAAGGGCCTCTCCCAGTGCGAGGTGCCGCGCCTACATCGCGTGACGCGCCAGGACTTCCGCTTCGCCCCGGGCATCGAGATCACCGAGATCGACCAGGTGAAGGGCCTCGAGTTCGACTACGTGGTGCTGGTCGACGCGAGCGCCGCGCACTACCCCGACGACGCTCGCTCACGCCGCCTGCTCCACGTCGGCGCGACGCGCGCGGTGCACCAGCTGTGGCTGACTGCGGTGGGGACGCCGAGCCCCGTCGTGGCCGCGGCGATCGCGGCGTCGCGCTCGGAGCCGTAGCGCGCACAGCGAGCTCAGAGCGACAGCGCGCGCAGACGCAGCGCGTTCCCGATCACGCAGAGTGAGCTCGCGCTCATCGCCGCCGCCGCGAGCATCGGGGAGAGCAGCAGCCCGAGCGCGGGGTAGAGCACCCCGGCCGCGACCGGAACGCCGAGCGCGTTGTAGAAGAACGCGAAGAACAGGTTCTGGCGGATGTTGCGGAGCGTGGCCTGGGAGAGCCGCCGGGCGCGGACGATGGCGCGGAGGTCGCCCTTCACGAGAGTGACGCCGGCGCTCTCGAGCGCGACGTCGCTGCCCGTGCCCATGGCGATGCCGACGTCGGCCTGCGCGAGGGCGGGCGCATCGTTGACGCCGTCGCCGGCCATGGCCACGCGGCGCCCGGCCTGCTGGAGGCGCTTCACGGCGGCCGCCTTCTCCTCGGGCAGCACCTCCGCGATCACCTCGTCGATCCCGAGCCGCTCCGCCACCGCCCCCGCCGTGGTGCGGCTGTCTCCCGTGAGCATCACGACGTGGAGTCCCTCGGCACGGAGCTGGCGGATGGCCTCGGGCGTGGTCGCCTTGATCGGGTCCGCCACCACGATCAGGCCCGCGGCCTTGCCGTCGACGGCGACGAACAGGGTCGTGTTGCCCTCCGCGCGGAGCGCCTCGGCCCGCTCGGCCAACGCGCCGACCGGAACGCCCTGCTCTTCGAGCAGGCGGCGGTTGCCGAGCGCGAGCGCGCGTCCCTCGACCCGGCCGGTGAGGCCGCGTCCGGTGTGCGACGCGAAGCCCTCGGCGGGCGAGAGCGGAGCGCCCTGCGCCTCGGCCCCGGCCACGACGGCGGCCGCCAGCGGATGCTCGCTCGCCCGCTCGAGGCTCGCCGCGAGCCCGAGCAGGGTGCGCTCGTCGAAGCCCGCCGCGGGCTCCACGCCGACGAGGCGCGGGCGGCCCTCGGTGAGCGTTCCAGTCTTGTCCACCACGAGCGTCTCGACGGCGCGCAGGCGCTCGATGGCCTCCGCGTTGCGGAACAGCACGCCGGCGGTCGCCCCGCGGCCGCTCGCCACCATGATCGACATGGGTGTGGCGAGGCCCAGCGCACAGGGGCAAGCCACGATCAGGACGGAGACGGCGCTCACGAGGGCGTGGGCGATGCGGGGCTCGGGCCCGACCGCGAGCCAGACCCCGAAGCTCAGCAGCGCGATCGCGATCACCACCGGCACGAACACGGCGGCCACCTGGTCCGCGAGGCGCTGGATCGGCGCGCGACTGCGCTGCGCCTCCGCCACGAGACGCACGATCTGCGCGAGCAGCGTGTCGGCGCCCACGCGCTCCGCGCGGATCACGAGGCTCCCGGTCTGGTTCAGCGTCGCGGCGGCGACGGCGTCGCGGGGGCCTTTCTCGACGGGAATCGGCTCGCCGCTCAGCATCGATTCGTCGACGGCGCTGCTGCCTTCGAGCACGGCGCCGTCGACCGGAATCTTCTCGCCGGGCCGGATCCGGAGGCGGTCGCCGACGACGACGTCCTCGATCGCGACGTCGGCCTCGCTGCCGTCGTCCGCGAGGCGGCGCGCCGTCTTCGGCGCGAGGCCGAGCAGTGCCCGGATCGCGGCGCCCGTCTGGGAGCGCGCCCGGAGCTCGAGCACCTGACCGAGCAGCACCAGGGTCACGATCACCGCGGCGGCCTCGAAGTAGACCGGCACCGCCCCCCCGTGCCCGCGCTGCGAGGCCGGGAACAGGCCGGGCGCGAGCACTGCGACCACGCTGTAGCCCCAGGCGGCGCCGGTGCCGAGTGCGATCAGCGTGAACATGTTGAGGCGACGCGAGACCAGCGAGGCCCAGCCACGCGCGAAGAAGGGCCAACCGCCCCACAGCACGACGGGCGTGGCGAGGACGAGCTGGAGCCAGAGCCAGAAGGCGCCGTGGAGTGGTCGCCACATCTCCGACATCGCGATCCCGAACACCGGCAGCGTGAGGAGCGCGCTCACCCCGAAGCGCCGCCGCATGTCGGCGAGCTCGGCGCTCTCCTCCTCCGTGGCCGTGATCTCGAGCGGCTCGAGCGCCATGCCGCAGGAGGGGCAGCTGCCCGGGCCGTCCTGGACGACCTCGGGGTGCATCGGGCAGGTGTAACGAACGTTCGCCATCAGCTTCCTCCCACGGCGCCGAAGCGGCCGAGGACCTCGAGCAGCTCGTCCATCTTCTGCTGCCGCTCGCGGGGACGGCCGGAGGCGAAGGCCTCCGCGACGCAGCTCTCGACGTGCGCGGTGAGCAGCAGCTTGCCGGCCCCGTCGAGCGCGGCCCGCACCGCCGCGATCTGGAGCAGCACGTCCACGCAGTAGCGGTCCTCGGCGACCATGCGCTCGAGGCCCCCGACCTGGCCGGCGATGCGGCGCAGCCGCGCGGTGAGCTTGCGCTTGGTCTCGTCCGTCATGGGCCCTCCCGGGAGCGGACACGGAGCATATACCCTATGGGGGTATATGACCAGCCCCCGCCCGGGGCGTTACGCTCGCCCCGTGAGCCCGCGGAAGCCCCCCGAGCTGTCCTTCGAGAGCTGGATCGAGCAGCAGATCCGGGACGCCCAGCGCGAGGGCCTGTTCGATGCCCTCCCGGGCGCCGGCCGGCCCCAGCAGACCGACGATGCGGCGGACCCGCTCTGGTGGGCGAAGGACCTGCTGCGGCGTGAACGGGTGGATGCGCTCCCGCCGGCCCTCGCGATCCGGCGCGCGGTGGAGCGCGCGCTCGAGGCGCTTCCCACGATCCCCGACGAGGCCCGCGTGCGCGAGCTCCTCGGTAGGCTCGACGCGGAGATCCGACGGCTGAACGCGACCTCGATCGGGGGCCCCGCCACCACGCAGGCCCCGCTCGACGTCGAAACCCTGGTCGCCACCTGGCGCCGGACCCGGAAGGAGCAGAGCACACCGTGAAGCGCGTCGAATTCTTCTACGACGTCGGCAGCCCCTGGACCTACCTCGCCTTCTCCAGGATCGAGACGCTCACGGCGAGCCATGCCGCGGCGCTCACGTTCCGACCGATCCTGGTGGGCGGCGTCTTCAACGCCGTGAACGAGGACGTCTACAAGTTCCGGGCCAACCCCAACCCGAGGAAGGCCCGCTATCACGCCAAGGACCTCCAGGACTGGGCGCAGCTCTACGGGCTCACGATCCGCTGGCCCAGCGTGTTTCCGCTGAACAGCGTGAAGGCCATGCGCGGGGCGCTCGCGGCCGACGAGCGCGAGCGGCAGGTCGCCTGGTCGCGCGCCTGCTTCGAGGCGTACTGGGGGCGCGACGAGGACCTCTCGCAGGACCCCGTGCTCGAGCGGATCGCGGTGCGCGTGGGGCTCGAGCCGGGTTGGCTGCTCGAGCGCATCGGGAAGCCCGAGCTGAAGGAGCGCCTGCGCGCCAACACCGACGAGCTGGTGGCGCGCGGCGGCTTCGGCTCGCCCACGATGTTCGTGAACGGCACGGACATGTACTTCGGGAACGACCGCCTCCCGCTGCTCGAGGCCGCGCTCGCCCGTGTGTGACACGCTCGTGGTGGTGCGTCCCGACCGGGTGTGGTTCGCCAAGAACTCCGACCGCGACCCGAACGAGGCGCAGCTCCTCGACTGGCAGCCGCGCCGCAGCTTCGCGCCCGGGACGACGCTGCGCTGCACCTGGATCGAGATCCCGCAGGCGCGCGAGACCCACGCCGTGCTGCTCTCGCGCCCGTTCTGGATGTGGGGCGCGGAGATCGGCGCCAACGAGCACGGTGTCGTGATCGGGAACGAGGCGGTCTTCACGCGCCAGCCCTACGCGAAGACGGGCCTCACCGGCATGGACCTGCTGCGCCTCGCCCTCGAGCGCGCCGCCACGGCGGAGGCCGCCGTCGCCGTCATCACCGAGCTGCTCGAGACCGTCGGCCAGGGGGGCGGATGCGGGCACGAGCAGCGCGGCTTCACCTATCACAACTCGTACCTGATCGCGGACCCGACCGGCGCCTTCGTGCTCGAGACGGCGGGCCGGCGCTTCGCGGTCGAGCGCGTGAGCGGCGCCTACAGCATCTCGAACGGGCTCACGCTGCGGCCCTTCGCGCGCGAGAACCGCGACGCCCTGCGCACGCTGGTGTCCGGCGCGGGCGCGCGGCGGGCCTCGACGCTCCCCGCAGCGAGCCTCGCCGAGCGCCCGCTCGACCTCGCCGCGGCGCTGCGCAGCCACGGACCCGGTCGCGGCGACGCGCCGCGCTACCGCTGGCACCACGGCGCCCTCTCGGCCCCATGCGCCCACGCCGGCGGGCGGCTCGCCAGCTCGCAGACGACGGCGTCCTGGCTGAGCGAGCTCGGCCCGAACGGCGTCCGCCACTTTGCGACCGGGACGGCCGCCCCCTGCACGGGGCTCTTCAAGCCGGTCGCCGTGGAGACGCCGCTCGACCTCGGCCCGGCGCCCACCGATCGCTTCGACCCGGCCACGCTCTGGTGGCGCCACGAGCGCCTCCACCGCGCCGTCGCGCGCGACCCGGAGCGGCTGCTGCCGCTGTTCGCGAAGGAGCGCGACGCGGTGGAGGCGCGCTGGCTCGGCAACGGCGCGGCGCCCGACGCCTTCGCCGAGGCCGACCGGCTGCTCGCCGAGTGGACCGCGCGGGTCGAAGCGGCGCCGCCCGGCGCCGACCAGCGCCCACGCTTCGTGCGCCGCTACTGGGCCGACCGCAACCGCCGCGCCGCCCTCCCCCTCCGTTAAGAAAGGCGCCCTCCCCCTCCGTTAAGAAAGGGTCGGTCCTTTTTGTTTAGTTCTTGGCCCCGGCCCCCGGGCGCCGGGCTCGGCCGGGTTCGTTGACACTCCCGCGCGCGGCTGGAATCCTTTGCGGTTTCCGCGGCTTGGGCCCGACGCGCCGCGCCGCGGCCCTGCCACCCCCATCCCAGGAGCCCGGCCATGGCCCAGTCGAACAGCGACCGCAAGCGTACCGTTGCGGTGGTGGGCGCGACCGGCGCCGTGGGCGAGGTCGTGCTCCAGCTGCTGGCGGAGCGGCGCTTCCCAGTGGGCGAGCTGCGCGCGCTCGCGAGTGAGCGCTCGGCCGGCAGTAGCGTGCGCTTCGCCGGCCGCGAGGTGGAGGTCGCCGAGGCCCGGCCCGAGGCGTTCGACGGCGTGGACTTCGCCTTCTTCGCCGCGACCGGCAGCCTCTCGAAGGATCTCGCGCCCGAGGTCGCGAAGCGCGGCGGCGTGGCGATCGACAAGTCCTCCACCTGGCGCCTCGATCCGAACGTGCCGCTGGTGGTTCCGGAGATCAATCCGGAGGCGCTCGAGAAGGAGCGCGGCATCGTGGCGAACCCCAACTGCACCACGACCGGCTTCGTGATGGCGCTCGCGCCGCTGCAACGCGCCGCCGGCCTGAAGTCGGTGGTGGTGACCACGCTCCAGGCCGTGTCGGGCACCGGAAAGCCGGGCGTCGAGGAGCTCGAACGGCAGCTCGAGGAGACCGCCAGCGGAAGGGCGCCGACGACGTCGACCTACCCCCGGCCGATCGCGCACAACGTGCTGCCGCTCTGCGAGACCTTCCGCGAGGACGGCTACTCGACCGAGGAGGTGAAGCTCCTGTTCGAGACCCGGAAGATCCTGGGGCTCGACGACTCGGTGCAGATCTCGATGACCTGCCTGCGCGTCCCCGTGCCCGTCGGCCACTCGGCCACGATGCTGGTGGAGACGGAGCGGCCGCTCTCGCCCGAGGAGGCGCGCAGCGCGCTCGAGGCCTTCCCCGGCGTCGTGGTGATGGACGACCCGGCCAGCAACCTGTTCCCGACGCCGGCCGAGGTGGCCGGCCGCGACGAGGTGGTGGTCGGGCGCATCCGCCGCGACCTCGGCAGCGAGCGGCTCTGGCTCTGGCAGGTGTCGGACAACCTGCGCAAGGGTGCGGCGACCAACGCCATCCAGATCGCCGAGGAGATGGTCCGCCGCGGGCTTCGGTAGCGCCCGATGACACCGCGCCAGCGCCCGGACCGGCGCGTGGTGGTGCGCTACGCGGCGCTCCAGATTCCCGGCCTGGTCGTCGTGCTCGCACTGGTGCTGGCGGCCTGGGAGTGGCTGGACTTCCCCGCCTGGATGGCGTGGGCGGTGCCGCTCGCGTGGCTCACGAAGGACGCGCTGCTGTTCCCGTTGGTGTGGCGGGCCTACGAGCCGGACGACCGGAGCGCGCCCGGCGGCCTGGCCGGGAGCACCGCGTTGGTGCAGGAGGCGCTCGCGCCTTCCGGCTGGGTGCGGCGGGGGCCCGAGCTCTGGCGCGCGGAGCTCGTGAACGCGGCTGCCGGCGTGGCCGCGCCCGGCACGGAGGTGCGCGTGGTGCGCGTCGAGGGGCTGGTGCTCTACGTCGAGCCCGTGGCTCAGTCGGCAGCGGCGGGGACCGGGGCGCCCTCGAGCTCGGCCCGGAGCAGCAGCAGCCAGTCGTCGTAGCGCCGCTCGCGGGCCACGCCGCCCGTTCCCTGGCTGTGTTGCTCGCGCGGCTGCGTGAGGCCGCCGAGGGCCACCGTCTCGCCGGGGGTCACGAGCACCTCGGTGCTCGCGCCGCTCACCTCGACCGTGCCGTCGCGGGCGAGCTGGCCTTCGAAGGGCTGGAGCGCCACGCGCACGCGCCCGTCCGCCTGGACGCGCGGGCGCGCCTCGAAGCCGGAGGTCGCGCTCACGGTCGTGACGCGCGACTCCCAGGGAGACAGGTGCTCCACGACGGGCACGGCGCTCCCGGTCTCGATGCGGCCGCTCTGCCCGTCCTGGATGCGCAGCATGCCGGCCAGGCCGCTGCTCCGCTGCGTGCGCAGCTGGAACGGGCGGATGGCGAGCAGATCCACGCCGGGCGGCGCGTGCACGTTGCCGACGCGGACGGCCCCGGTGTCGACGCGCCAGGCGACGCGAACGCCGCTCGCCTCGAGGTCGGCGAGCCTGCGCGATTCGTAGTGGAGGACGACGGTGGGCCGCGCCCGATCCAGCTCGGCGAGCAGGGCGAGCGTCGCCTCGATCGCGTCCGGCTCGCCGATCAGGACGAGCGCGTTGCTCCCGGGGTCGACGGCCACCGAGCCTTCGCCACCGAGCGCGGCCTGCGCCGGCGCCTGGAGCTCCGCCGCCGTTCGGCTCAGCGGCCGGTAGACGTGGAAGCGCTGCTCGGCAGCGGCCGCCACCGCCAGGACGGCGGCGAGGGCGCATGCGAAGAAGACGATGCGGCGATGCGGCATCCCGGAACCTCTCGGAGCGTATCGGCCAGCCCGGCCGTCGCCTAGACTGCGCCGCCATGCCGAAGCGCTCCCCGCTCGAAGGCCTGCTGGCGCTGCTCGAGCTCGAGCCGCTCGACCGCGACCTCTACCTGGCCGCGACGCCGCAGGGCGAGGGGCGACTCTTCGGCGGCCTGGTCGCGGCGCAGGCGGTGCGGGCGGCGAGCCTGACGGTGGAGCACGGCGACCTGCACTCGCTCCATGCGTACTTCCTGCGGCCGGGCGCGCACGGGGTGCCGATCCGCTTCGTGGTGCATCGCATCCGCGACGGGCGCACCTTCACGACGCGGCGGGTGGTCGCGCACCAGGGCGGCGAGGCGATCCTCGGCCTCGAGTCGAGCTTCGCGCGGCCGGAGCCCGGGATCTCGCACCAGGACCCCGCGCCCGAGGCGCCGGAGCCGGAGCTCGTTCCCGACTGGGAGAAGCTGCGCGCGGAGATGCTGCGCCAGCCCGATGCGGTGCGGCCGCAGCCCGTCGAGGTGCGCACCTGCGACCCGGACGACCCGGACGGCAAGCCGCAGCCGCCCGAGAAGCGCGTGTGGATGCGACCGGTCGGCCCGCTGCCCGACGACCGCCGCATCCACGAGGCGCTGCTCGTCTACGCGAGCGATCGCACGCTGCTCTCGACCGCCTCCCGCCCGCACGGTCTGCCGTGGGGCAAGCGCATGGTGGCGAGCCTCGACCATGCGATGTGGCTGCACCGGCCCGCGCGCTTCGACGACTGGGTGCTCTACGCCTCCCGCAGTCCCGTCGCCAACGCCGCCCGCGGCCTCGTCCTCGGCGGCATGTACGACCGCACCGGCATCCGCATCGCCTCCGTCGCCCAGGAAGGCCTCATCCGCATCCCCCGTAAGTAAGGGGCCGGTCCTTTTCCGTTAGAAACTCACGGCGATCCGCGGCTTCGGAAAAGTTACGGAAAAGGACCGACCCCTTTCTTTACAGGAGGCGCCAGAGGGTGCGGCGGTCTTCTTGGGATTCGCGGGTGGTGGGGAGGTAGTGGGTACGGCGCGGGGTGCGGTCGAGGTAGAAGCGACCCGTCTCGAGGCGCCTGCGCGGGGCCGCGGCGAGCCAGACCACGGTGTCGGCGCCCTCGGCGGGCGTGCGCAGCAGCGACTGCATCACGCGCCGGAAGGTCGGGAGGGACGACGCCACCGAAGGCGTGTCGGCCCAGCCGGGGTGCATGGCGTAGACACCCACCGAAGTGCCCTCGAGCTCCTCCGCCCAGAGCTCGGCCAGCACCACCTGCGCCCGCTTGGTCTCGGCGTACGCGAGCACGCCGTCGTAGCTGCGCTCGGTCCACTGCGGGTCCTCGACGTTGAGCCGTCGCGTATACATCCCGCCCGAGGAAACCCAGATCACCCGCGCATCGTCCGAACGCTCGAGCGCCGGGCGCAGCAGGCGCGTCAGCA
>JBFIYM010000089.1:0-17755 GCA_041605395.1 Myxococcota bacterium
CTCGTGACAGGCCATGCAGTCGTTGCGGTCGGCAGGCACCGCCACGATGCCGTTGCGCTGGTTGCCCGCGTTCTGGAGCACGACGCGCTTGCCGCTCGGGTTGGTCTGGCCGACGAGGCGCAGACCCTTGTTGATGGTGAGGCCGTTGATCGGGTCCGCCGTCTCGCGGTAGGTGCCGGCGAGCACGCGGATCGTCGCACCTGGGCGGGCGCGGTCGATGGCGGCCTGGATCGACTGGCCGGGGCGCACCACGAGGGTGTTCCGCACGCGCTGCCCGAAGGGCACGTCGGCGTCGTCGTCCGGGGGCGGGGGGGGCGGCGGGGGCGGCGGCTCGGTGCCGTCGGGGTCGACCGGGCCGATGTCGTCCGGGGGAAGGTGGCCCCCGGTCGAGCCGCCGGCCGAGAAGTGCAGGTTCGAGGCGCCGACGGTCCAGCCCGGCTGGGTGCCGAGGCCGATCTCGGTGACGTTGTCGTTTGCGCCGGTGTCGCCGTCGGAGTTCAGCAGCTCGACGCAGAAGAAGGCCTCGTTGCGGGAGACGCTGCCGTCCCCGCTGAGGTCGCAGGCGGGCTCGTCGAGGGCCAGCAGCAGGTCCCAGCCGTAGGCGTTCCAGGGGCTGCCGCCGTTGTCCCCGACGTGGCAGAGCTGGCAGACGGCGTTGTCGCCCGAGGGCGAGACGGCGCCGTAGCGGTCCTGCCAGGCGTCGAGGATGCTGCGGAAGGCGGCGGCCTCGGGGGTCGTTCCGGGGAGCACGCCGAGGGGCAGCAGTAGCGAGGCGACGAAGGCAGCGAGGCGGAGCTTCGACACAGCGGAGACCCTCCGAGCAGCAGGCGACCCGACATCATAGACGGGGCCGGCGGGGCTCGGGCAACAAATCCACCCCCGACCGCCTGGCGCCGAGACGGCGTTTCGGGCCCCGCCGACGCAGTGAGGTGACGGGTCGGGCGATCCCGTTATCCTCGCGCCGGCCTTCCCCCAGGCTGGCCCAACCGCGGTCCCCGACGGAGGATCGATGCCGAGCGAGCTCACGCCCGCACTGCGCACGCAGATCGAGAACACCATCCGCGGCCTCACGATCGACGCCGTCGAGGCGGCCGGGATCGGTCACCTGGGCGCGCCGATGGGGCTCGCGCGTCCGGTCTTCCAGCTCTGGGACCGGCACCTGCGCTTCGACCCGAGGGACGCCGCCTGGCCGCTGCGCGACCGCTTCGTGCTCTCGGCCGGACACGCCTCGATGCTGCTCTACTCGCTGCTGCATCTGTTCGGCACCGGCCTCCCGCTCGACGAGATCCGGCGCTTCCGCCAGCTCGGGTCGAAGACCCCGGGCCATCCCGAGTTCGGCGAGACGCCCGGCGTCGAGGTCACCACCGGCCCGCTCGGCCAGGGCTTCGGCCACGCCGTCGGCATGGCGCTCGCCGCCAAGGCGACGCGCGCCCGCTTCGGGCGCGGGGACGCCGGGCCCGGGCGCCACAAGGTCTACGTGGTGGCCAGCGATGGCGACCTGATGGAAGGCCTCTCGTACGAGAGCGCGTCCCTGGCCGGGCACTGGAAGCTCGACAACCTGGTGGTCCTCTACGACGACAATCAGGTCACCATCGACGGCCCGACCTCGTGGACCTTCAGCGAGGACGTGCCCGCGCGCTTCCGCGCGCAGGGCTGGCACGTCGAGTCCATCGACGGGGAGGACACGGCGGCGCTCGACCGTGCGCTCGCCGCCGGGGCCGGCGCCGGGAAGCCGACGCTCGTGCAGATGCGCACCACGATCGGCCACGGCAGCCCCTGGGCGGGCCAGAGCAAGGTCCACGGCGGGCCCTTCGGTGAGGAGGTGGCGCGCGCCACCAAGCAGGCGCTCGGGATTCCGCTCGAGCCTGCGTTCCTCGTGCCCGACGCCGTGGCGGCCTACTGCCAGGAGCGCGCCGTGGCGAAGCGCGCCGAGCGCGAGGCGGCGGACGTCGCGCTCGCCGCCTGGCGGAAGGCGCACGTCGACGCGGCGTCGGCCTGGGAAGCGGTGCGCGCGCGTCGCGTGCCGAGCGACTTCGCCGAGAAGCTGGCGGAGGGCCTCGAGGGCAAGGCGGACGCGACCCGGAAGCACTCGGGCGCCGTGTTGGGCCGCATCGCGGCGCTGGCGCCGGGCCTCCTGATCGGCGGCTCCGCCGATCTCGCGGGCTCGAACAACACCACGGTCAAGGAGAGTGGCTCGATCGGGCAGGGGGACGACCCCTTCGCCGGCGCGACCGTCCACTTCGGGGTGCGCGAGCACGCCATGGCGGCGATCACCAACGGCATCGCCCTCGATGGCACCTTCCTGCCCTACGCAGGCACCTTCCTGGTCTTCAGCGACTACATGCGCCCCTCGCTCCGGCTCGCGGCCCTGATGGGCGCGCGCTCGGCCTTCGTGTTCACGCACGACTCGATCTTCGTGGGCGAGGACGGCCCGACCCACCAGCCGATCGAGCAGCTCGATGCGCTGCGCGCGTTCCCGGGCCTCACCGTGATCCGCCCCGCCGACGGGGCCGAGGCCGCCTACGCGTGGGCCTGGATCGTGGAGAAGGCCGAGGGGCCCGTCGCGCTGGCGCTGACGCGCCAGTCGCTCCCCGCGTTGAAACGCGAGCTGCCGTTCTCCGGCGACTCGGTCGCCCGGGGCGCCTACACGCTCCGCGAGCCCGCGGGCGAGCCGGACGTGGTGCTGATCGCCTCCGGCTCCGAGGTCTCGCTCGCCTGCGAGGCCGCCCAGCTGCTCGCGAGCGACGGCATCGCGGCGCGGGTCGTCTCCGCGCCGAGCCTCGAGCGCCTCGCGGCGCAGCCGGCGGCCTACCGCGACGAGCTGCTCCCGGACGGGGTGCCGGTGGTGGCGGTCGAGGCCGGTCGCGGCGAGAGCTGGCGGGGGCTCGTCGGCCGCGAGGGCCTGGTCTACGGCATCGACCGCTTCGGCGCCTCGGCGCCCTACGAGAAGCTCGCCGAGCACTTCGGCTTCACGCCCGACGCCCTGGCCCGGAGGGTGCGCGAGCAGCTGCGGCGCTGAGCGCCCCCCCCGGTGCCGCCGCGCGATGGGCTCCTGCCAGAGTTCTGCGCATCCGGAGGGCCCGGCGAGGCCGACCCGCGGATTCTTATTGGCTGTGGGCGCGCGATAGCGTAGGGTACGCCCCTCACGCGAGAACCCGATGGAAGCTGCCCGATGTTGTCCCGGGATTCGAGCGCGCCCGGGGGCCCGGCGCGCCGTCCTGGCCGCAGGTCTGTTGCTGGCCGCGCTGCTCGCGAGCCCCGCTGCCCGCGCCGGCCCGTTTCCGCCCGCGACCGGCGTGGCCTCGCTGCTGATCTTCGACGCGAGCTTCAACGTCCTCTACAGCAGCACGGACGGGGTCCCCGTGAACGGGCCGGGCGCCCTGCGGATCGATTCGCTCGGGCCGTTCCCGGGAACGATGATCGTGTCGTTCGATCCGGACCCGATGGTCTCCTACGAGCTGTTCATCGAGAACGTCAGCGGGGGGCGGATCGAGGGCGCCCTCGTGCTCGAGGTGCCGATCGTCCAGACGTCCGGGGGCCCGCCCGCGTACTCGCGCCTCGACGCCCAGGCGGTGGATCCGGGCGCCGGCGTCGGCCTCGAGGCGCAGCACCTGCCCATCCTGGTGGACCTGGATGCCAGCGGTCCGAACCAGGACACCTTCTTCAGCGCGCTGGTGCTCGACACCGACACGACCAGCTCCACGCCGATCCGACTCACCGACGGCCCCGAGCCGGTGCCCAACGCCCCGAGGAACGGGAAGTACGAGCGGCTCGCCGTGCAGCTCAGCTTCGCGTTGGAGCCGGGGGACCGGGGCGTGTTCGGGGGCTCGACGAGCTTCCCGTCGCCGGTGGGCGGCTGCGACGACTTCATCGACAACGACGGGGACGGCCTCGTCGACCACGCGGGCGGCGACCCCGGCTGCGATTCGTCGTGGGATTCGACGGAGCGCGCGCTCGGGCTCCCCTGCGACGACGGCTTCGACGGGGACGGCGACGGCTGGACCGACGCGCCCTTCGATCCGGGCTGTCGGAACGCCGCGTCCGCCACCGAGAGCCCCCAGTGCCAGGACGGCGTCGACAACGAGGGGGACGGGTACATCGACTTCGACGGCGGCGTCTCGGCGGGCGTTCCCGGCCCCCAGCAGACCGCGCCGGATCCCCAGTGCAAGGTGAACGGAACCCTGGTCGGCTGGCGCGACCAGGAGCACGTCACGGGGAAAGGTCCCGTCTTCTGCGGCATCGGGCCAGAGCTGACGCCGCTCTTGGGTCTGCTCGGCCTCGCGCGCGGGCGACGCCGGGCTCGGCCCCGCTGATCACGCGGCGCTGACCGCGCCGCTCAGCGCGAACGACGGCGCGCCTGCCCCCCCAGCATGTAGTCGCTGGGAGGCTCGACGCGGGCCGCGCCGTGGGCCACCGCCGCGAGCGCCACGGCACGCGCCACGGCGCGGTGCACGTCGCGGCGCAGCGGGTTCGGCACCAGCTCGTTCGGGCCCGCCATCGCTGCGATGGTGCGTGCCGCGGCGAGGTACATCTCGGGGGCGATGCGGCGGGCGCGCGTGTCGAGCGCGCCGCGCAGGATCCCGGGGAAGCCGAGCAGGTTGTTCACCGAGCGGCCGTCGGCCGCGAAGGCGGCTCCCGCCGCCAGCGCCTCCTCGGGGGGGATCTCCGGGGCCGGGTTGGTGAGTGCCAGGATGCCCTGGCCGCGCCGCACCTGATCGCGTCGGATCAGTCCCGCGCGGCCCGAGACGGCGATCACGATGTCGGCGGACGCGAGCAATGCGTCGGCGTCGGCGGCGACCTCGCCCCCGCCCTTGCGCAGCCGCTCCTGGGCCTCCGGGCTCGGGTCGAAGCCCAACACCGGTCGCTCGCTCACGCCCTGGATCATGCGGGCGATCGCGGTGCCGGCCGCACCGAGGCCGAGCACGCCGATGCGGGCCCTGGCGAGGTCGAGCCCGGCCCGCTCCGTGGCGTTGGTGATGGCCGCGAGCGCGGCGACCGCGGTGCCGTGCTGGTCGTCGTGGAGCACCGGCATCTCGAGCTCGGCGACCAGCCGCTCCTCCACCCGGAAGCACACCGGCGACTCGATGTCCTCGAGCTGGATCGCGCCGAAGCCGGCCGCGAAGCGCTTCACGGTCTCGACGATGGCGTCCGCGTCGCGCTCCGCCAGCACGATCGGCCATGCCGACACCCCGAGGAACTGCTGCAGGAGCGCCGCCTTGCCCTCCATCACCGGCAGCGAAGCCACCGGGCCGACGTTCCCGAGGCCGAGCACGCGCGTTCCGTTGGTCACGATCGCCACGGACTTGGCGCGCGTGGTGAACAGATAGGATTCGGCCGGCTTCGCTGCGATCGTGCGCACGACCTCGGCCACCCCGGGCGTATACACCCGGCGCAGGTCGTGGATGCTCTGCACGGGGTGGGTGGCACGGACCTCGAGCTTCCCGTCGATGTGCAGCTCGTGGACGTCGTCGATGACCTCGATCACTTCGACGCCGGGCGTCTTCTCGAGGCCGGCGAGGACCCGGTCCATGTCCGTCGGCTGGTCGATCAGCACGTCGAGATCGCGCTCGATGTGGTCGGGGCCCACCCACAGGGTCCGGATGTCGCCGATGTTGGCGCCGGCCTCCCCGATCGCGCTGGCCAGCCGCCCGAGCACGCCGGGCCGATGCTCGTTGCGCACGCGCAAGGTGCGCAGCAGTCGATCCGCCATCAGGCGGCGGAACGTAACGATTCGCCCCTCGGGTGGCACAACACAGGGCAGGGGGCTACCGGTCAGCCCCCTCGGAGGTCCTGCGTGCCCGACTTCTCAGCGCTTGCCTGGGTCGGCTGGAGCGGCGTCGCCGTCCTGATCGTCAGCTGGCTCGTGGTGTCCTTCGCGGGCCCGGGGCAGCTGCGCGACCGCTCGGCGTGGCTGGGCGCGGTGGCACTCTACGTGGCGCTCGGCAGCCTGTTCCTGTCGCTGTTCCTGCGCGCCCGCGCCGGCGACAGCTGGCTCGGCATGCTCGGCTTCGGCTTCCTGATGATCTTCTTCGCCGCCGGCCTCGTGCTGGCGACCCACCGCCTGCTGCGGGCGCTCGCCGGGCGGAGTGCGGCCCGCGTGGACTCGGCGACGAACTGATCGGCGCTCAGTCCGGCTTCGCGGGCCGGGGCGCGAGGCGGAAGTCCGCGTAGGCGGCGCGCGCCCGGCTGCAGCCGTTGTCGCTGTCGGTCATGAGCGCGAGGAAGAGGGGCGCCGGCGCCGCGCGCCCGAAGGCCCGCTCGTAGTCGGCGAGCAGGTCCACCTCGACCGCGGTCCACGGGCCGGGTGGGCCACTCGTGGCCACGATCATGTGCGTGGCGCCGGTGAACGGGTTGGGCCAGCGGGCGCCCTCGGGCTCGCGCTGTGCCCACACGTAGCTGAGCGCGCTGCCCGGCATGTCGTCGTCGTAGACGGCGGCAGCGAGGCCGTGGCGCGCGCGCTCGAGCAGCGTGGCCCGATCGGGCTCGAAGGCGAAGCTCACGTAGACGCGGGCCGCGAAGTCGTCACCGCGGCGGCTGCGCTCGGGGGCAGGCTCCAGGGCTTCGTCGACGCGCCAGCGCCAGCGGAGCCGCGGCGTGGCGGTGAGGTCCACGTCCTCGAGCGGCAGCAGCAGACCGGAGGCGCTGCACTCGCTCTCCGCGCGCAGCACCGGGCGCTCCGCCTCGCGCGCGGGCGTGTAGCGCGT
Organism: Myxococcota bacterium; assembly: GCA_041605395.1. Classification (GTDB taxonomy): domain Bacteria; phylum Myxococcota_A; class UBA9160; order UBA9160; family UBA6930; genus JBFIYM01. Next base: position 6,705 of record JBFIYM010000089.1, read on the forward strand.
GTGGCGTTCGATCTTCGGGAACGTCAGCGGCTGCCAGGGCGGGGTGCCGGGCGCGGGAAGCGCGCCTTCCCCGGCGGCCGCCGAGGTGCCGAGCAGCAGGGCGAGGGACAGTGCGGAGGCGCGCGCGCAGCAGGCCGGCATCCCGAGAAGCCTAGCGGGGTGCGCCTCAGCGGTAGTCGTGCGAGGCGGGTGCGTCCGCGGGGGTGGCGGCTTCGAGGGGCCGCAGCTCCCGCACGCGCACGTGGATCACGCCGTCGACGTTCTGCACCGGGCCCGCGATCTCGAGCAGCGGGGCCGCGTGGAGCGGCCCGCGCAGGCGCTCGAACTGGTCGGGCGTGAAGACGCCGTTCGCCGTCCCCGTCTCGTCTTCGAGGGTGATGAAGCAGAAGCCCTTGGCCGAGCCCGGGCGCTGGCGCACGATCACGTGGCCGGCCACGCGCACGAAGCGCCCGTTCCGGACCCCGCGCAGCGCCGCCGCCGAGAGCACGCCGCGCTTCGTGAGTGCCGGCCGGAGATGCGCCATCACGTGCGGCCCGGTGGTGAGGCCCGTGCTCTTGTAGTCGGCGAGCGTGGTCTCGAGCGGTCCGAGCGCCTCGAGGGGGCTCGGCGTCGCCGCGTCGGGGGGCGGGACCCCGGCGAAGAGCGAGCGTGGATCGCGCTCGAGCGCGCTCACCTGCCAGAGCGCCGAGCGGCGCTCGGCCGCGCCCGGCTCGATGCCGGCCAGCGCGCCCGACTCGGCGAGCGCGTCCAGCTCGTTGCGCTTCGGCGCCACGCGCGCCGCGAGGTCCGCGAGCGAGCGGAAGGGTGCCTCGGCGCGCCGTCCGACCAGTCGCGCTCCGGCGTCCGCGGAGAGGCTTCGCACGTAGCGCAGGCCGATGCGGACCTCGGGGGCGCCCGCGGCGCGGCCCCCCTCGAGCGTGCACTCCCAGTCGGAGCGCACGACGTCGATCGGCAGCACGCGGACGCCGTGGCGCTGCGCATCCTTCACCAGCGTGGCCGGGCTGTAGAAGCCGAGGGGGTACGCGTTCAGCATGCCGGCCAGGAAGGCGGCCGGGTGGTGGGCGCGGAGGTAGGCGGAGGCGTAGGCGATCAACGCGAAGGAGGCCGAGTGCGACTCCGGGAAGCCGTAGAGCGCGAAGGAGGTGATGCCGCGCACGACCTCCTCCTGCGCCGCGCCCGTGATGCCCCGCTTCGTCATGCCGCTGCGCAGGCGCGCCTCGATCTGCTCCATGCGCTCGACCGAGCGCTTGAAGCCCATGGCCCGGCGCAGCTCCTCGGCCTCGCCCCCGCTGAACCCCGCCGCCGTCATCGCGATGCGCAGCAGCTGCTCCTGGAAGATCGGGACGCCCAGCGTGCGTCGCAGGATCGGCTCGAGCGAGGGGTGCGGATAGACCACGGGCTCGCGGCCGGCGCGGCGGTTGAGATACGGGTGCACCATCTGACCGACGATCGGCCCGGGCCGGATGATCGCGATCTCGACCACCAGGTCGTAGAAGTTCGCGGGCTTCATGCGCGGCAGCGTCGCCATCTGCGCGCGGCTCTCGATCTGGAACACGCCGACGGTGTCGGCGCGCTGGATCATGGCGTAGGTCTTCGGGTCGTCGGGGGGCAGGTGCGCGAGATCGACCGTCTTGCCCTCGTGCCGCTGGATCAGCGGCAGCGTGCGCTCGAGGGCGTCGAGCATGCCGAGGCCGAGCAGGTCGATCTTGATGAGGCCGAGGTCGGCGCAGTCGTCCTTGTCCCACTGGATCACGCGGCGGCCTTCCATCGCCGCGGGCTCGATGGGGACGACGGCGTCGAGGCGGTCGGCCGCGATCACCAGCCCGCCGGTGTGCTGGCCGAGATGGCGGGGCAGCCCCTGCACCTGGCCGGCGAGGTCGAGCAGGAGCTGGATGCGCGGGGCGTCCGGGTCCACGCCGGCGGCGCGCAGCAGGGCCCTCACGTCGTCGAGGTCCTCGCGGAAACGGAGCTGGTGCAGGTGCTTCGCCAGGCGGTCGAGCTGCGCCTCGGCCATGCCGAGCACCTTGCCCATCTCGCGGAAGGCGGAGCGCGTGCGGTAGGTGATTACGGTGGCCGTCATGCCGACGCCGTGGGGCCCGTAGCGCTCGTAGACGTACTGGATCACCTTCTCGCGCGGGTCGCCGGACGGCAGGTCGAGGTCGATGTCGGGCCACTCGCCGCGCTCCTCGGAGAGGAAGCGCTCGAAGAGCAGCTCCATGCCGACGGGGTCGACCGCCGTGATCTCGAGCGCGTAGCAGACGGCGCTGTTCGCGGCCGAGCCGCGGCCCTGGCACAGGATCCCCTGCTCCCGCGCGAAGCGCGCGATGTCCCAGACGATCAGGAAGTAGCCGGCGAGGTCGAGCTTCTCGATCACCGCCAGCTCGTGCTCGAGCTGGGTACGCACGCGCGGCGCCAGCGGTGTGCCGTAGCGATGGCGTGCGCCTTCGAACGTGAGCCGGTGCAGCAGCGCGGCCTGGCTCTCGCCCGGCACGGTCGGGAAGGTGGGAAAGCGGTAGCCGAGGTCGCCCAGCCCGAAGGCGCATCGCTCGGCGAGGGCGCGCGTGGCCCGGACCCAGGCGGGGCGATCGGCGAAGCGCGCCGCCGTCTCGGCGGGGCGGCGGAGCGTGCGCTCGCCGTTCGCGAGCAGGAGCCGACCGGCCCGGTCGAGCGTGGTGTGGTGGCGCAGGCAGGCGAAGGCGTCGAGGAGCTTGCGGCCCGGGAGCCGTGCGGCGCGAACGTCGCCGCACGCCACGATGCCGATCCCGTGCGCTTCCGCCTGCGCCACGGCGCGCCGCGTGGCGGCTTCGAGGGTGCGGTCCCTGGCGCGGCTGGCGGCGAGCCCGGTGCGCGCCGGGCCGAAGACGCCGAGGGCGCGTTGCAGCCAGGGCTCGACGACCTCCGGTGGGCCGGAGAGCCCTTCGGCGGGGACGAGGGCGACGAGGCCCGGGGCGTGTGCCTCGACTTCCTCCCAGGAGACGCGGGCCTCGCCCTTGGGGGCGTTGCCCTGGGCGACGGTGAGCAGGCGGGAGAGGTTGCGGTAGCCGGCGGGCGACTCGACCAGCAGCTGGAGTGGGCGGCCGGCGGCGTCCGAGAGCTCGGCGCCGACGATCGCGCGCAGGCCCGCCTTCTGCGCTGCCGCGTGGAAGCGGGGGATGCCGTAGAGCCCGTCCCGATCGGCCAGGGCGAGGGCCTGATGGCCGAGCTCGGAGGCGCGCAGCGCCAGATCCTCGGGGTTCGAGGCCCCGTCCAGGAACGAGAAGGCGCTGCGCGCCCGCAGCTCGACGTAGTCGGACACGAGACGCTCGACCGGCGGGGGGAGACCGGTCGAGCGCTAGGCGCGACGGCGCCTCTTGACGGGGCTCCAGCAGGCGGCCACCCGGTTTCGCCCGCTGGTGCGGAGGGTCATGGCATTCGCGAAGGTCGTCATCTGGGTCTCCCGAAGAAGGAGCCCGCAGCCTAGGGCGAAAAAAAAGCGAAATCAAGACCCGACAGCCCGGAGCCGGCCCGCCCGGGAGAGGGCGATGACGAGCCCCGCCAGCGCCACCCCGCCGGCCCCGAGCACCAGGGCGGCCCGCAGCCCGAACGCCTCCGCCACGAACGCCCCGACCGCGCTCGCGAGCAGCATGGCGCCGAGCTCCCCGAAGCGCAGCGCCCCCGAGACGCGCCCGAGGCGATCGCCGGCCACGATGCGCTGGCGCACGCTCCGCTCGTTCACGTCGTAGAGCACGTCCGCGCCGTCGCCGAGCTGGTGGGCGATCAGCAGCCCCAGGCCGAGGGCCGAGGCGGACGGGGCGAACGGCAGCAGCAGGATCGCGGCTCCCGCGAGCCCGAGGCCCACCGACATCGACGGCCCGGCTCCAACGCGCCGGCCCGCGCGCTCGGCCAGCACGGCGCCCCCGAACGAGCTCACGGCGCCGACCGCGAACACCATCCCGAGCAGCCCCGGAGCGAACCCGAGCGACCGCGTCACGAACAGCATGTAGACGACGCCCACGACCTGATGGCCGAACGCGCGGAGCCAGGCGGCGGCGGCGAGGGCACGCAGCACGTCGTCCGTCCGGATCTCCCGAAGGCCGGCGCCGAGCTCCAGACCGGCGTTCCGGGGACGGGGCGCCGGCGCGGGCTCCGGCGTCCGGATCCCGGCCAGCAGGATCGCGGAGACCCCAAACGTCACGGCATCGACGAGCAGTGCGAAGGGCGCGCCGAGCCACTGCACCAGCCAGCCAGCCGAGGCGAAGCCCGCGCCCTCGGTGGTCGCCTCCGCCGCCTTGATCCGACTGTTCGCGGCCAGCAGCTGATCGCGGGGCACGAGCGTCGGCAGGTAGGCCGTGTTCGCGACGCCGAACAGGAAGTGGAACGAGCCCAGGGCGAAGGCCGCGAGGTAGAGGCCCGGGAGCCCGATCCAGCCCGCCCAGGTTCCGATTCCCACGACGACCAGCAGCGCCGCGCGGGCGAGGTCGGCGGCCACCAGCAGCGGGCGCCGTCGCCTCCGGTCCACCCAGGGCGCGACCAGCAACCCGAACACGAAGCCCGGGAGCAGGGTGGCCACGCCGAGCAACGCCATGTGACGGGGCTCCGCGTCGAGCACGAGCACGGCGAGCAGCGGGAGCGCGACGCCGCGGACCATCGAGCCGTAGTTCGAGAGCAGCGCGGCCGTCCACAGGCGGACGAAGTCGCGGTTCTCGAACAGGGGCGTCATGCGCGGTCCAGGAGGCCCCGCTGACCCGGCTCAGTCGCGTGCAAGCTGCTCCGCTTCGTCCACCATGCGCTCGAGCACCGCGAGGCCGCCGTCCCAGAAGCCCGGGTCGGTCACGTCGAGGTCGAGGCGCGTGAGCAGCGCGGCGGGGGCGTCCGAGCCGCCGGCACGGAGCAGGTCCAGGTAGCGCGGCACGAAGGCCTCCCCCTCGGCGTCGTAGCGTCCGAGCAGCGCCAGCACGAGCAGCTCCCCGAAGGCGTACGCGTAGCAGTAGAACGGGGAGTGGACGAAGTGGGGGATGTAGAGCCACCACCAGGCATAGTCGTCGGTGAGGCGCACGGCGTCGCCGTGCATGGGCCGGTTGGCCTCCATCCAGAGCGTCGAGATACGCTCGATCGGGAGCTCGCCCTCGCTGCGCCGGGCCGTGTGGAGCTTCTGCTCGAAGCGCGTCATCACGACCTGACGGAACACCGTGGCGAAGGAGTCCTCGATCTTGCCGCACAGCAAGGCGAGGCGGGCCTTCGGGTCGGACTCGTCGCGCAGCAGGCGACGGAACACCAGCATCTCGCCGAACACGCTCGCCGTCTCGGCCAGGGTCAGCGGGGTGTCGTTCTCGAACAGCCCCTGCTCGCGCGAGAGCCATTGGTGCACGCCGTGGCCGAGCTCGTGCGCAACCGTCATGACGTCGCGCTGCGTTCCGGTGTAGTTGAGCATCACGTAGGGGTGGACGCTCGGCACCGTCGAGGCCGAGAAGGCGCCCCCGCGCTTGCCGGGGCGCAGCTCCGCGTCGATCCAGCGCTCATCGAAGAAGCGCTCGGCGATCCCCGCCATCTCCGGCGAGAAGTCGCGGTAGGCCGCGAGCACGACCCGCCGGGCCTCCGCCCAGGGCAGCTGGCCGTGCGCCTCGCCCAGCGGGGCGTAGCGGTCGTAGTCGAGCAGCTCGTCGAGGCCGAGCAGGCGCCGCTTGAGCCGGTAGTAGCGCTGCACGATCGGGTGGGCCCGCTCCGCGGCGGCGATCAGGGCCGCGACGCTCTCGGGCTCGATCTCGTTCGAGAGGTGGCGCTCGGCCATCGGGTCCGGATAGCGGCGCAGGCGGTCCTCGCTGGCCTTGTTCTGCACCAGCGTGTTGAAGATGAAGGCGAGGATGCGCGCGTGCTCCTTGAGCCCGGCCGTGAGCGCGGCCGCGCCGGCGCGCCGCCGCTCGCGGCCCGGCTCGTAGAGCAGCGAGAGCACCTCCTCCTCCGAGCACTCGCGCACGCCGTCCGGCTCCTCTACCCGGAAGCGCGCGGCGCCGAGGATCTCGTCGAAGAGCCGGCCGAACGCGCGCTCGCCGGTGTTGGCGAGCTCTTCGAGCAGCTTCTCCTCCGGCTCCGAGAGCACGTGCGGGCGGTAGCGTCGCATCGCCTGGAGCAGGTGTCGGCGGCGTGCGAGCGCGGGGTCGGCGAGCAGGCGCGAGGCCGCGTCGTCGTCGAGCGCGACCCACTCGAGCTGGAAGAAGACGACCGCGTTCTGGATCGCGCTGCCGCGCTCCTGGCTGCGTTGGAGCAGCGCGCCGTTCGCGGCGGCGCTCGTGTCGGCGGCGAAGCGGAGGCTCGCGTAGGCCCCGGCGCGCGCCGGGGCCTCGAGCAGGGCCTCGAGGGCGTCGACCGCCTCGGCGAGCCCGGCGGCGTCGAGCGACGCGACGCATCCGCGGTAGCGCTTCGCGAAGGCCTCGGCCGCGGCCTCGGCGGCGTCGAGGTCGCGTTCGATCGCGGGCTCCGCCGGCTCGGCGTAGAGGTCCGCGAGGTTCCAGCGCACGCCGCGGGCGAGGCCGGCCGAAGGGTTCGGGTCGGTGGTGTCCTGCATGGGGCGCGACTCTAATGACTTCGTTCGCCTCACACGAGGCGCGGCTCGGGCTTCGCCGGCCGGGCCGGCGGCGGTACCCTACGAGCGTGCCGCGCGTGATCCTGCATGCCGACATGGACGCCTTCTACGCGTCGATCGAGCAGCGCGATCGGCCGGAGCTGCGCGGTCGTCCCGTCATGGTCGGGGGGACGGGCGGGCGCGGCGTCGTCTCGGCGGCGAGCTACGAGGCGCGCGTCTTCGGCGTGCACTCCGCCATGCCCACGGCGGAGGCGCGCAAGCGCTGCCCCGACGGCGTCTTCCTGTGCGGCGACATGGCGAAGTATGCCCGCGAGTCGCGGCGCATCTTCGCGATCTTCGATCGCTTCACGCCCGCCGTGGAGGGGCTGTCCCTCGACGAGGCCTTTCTCGACCTGAGCGGCACCGAACGGCTGCTCGGCCCGGCGCGGGCCGTGGGGGAGCGGCTGCGCGCCGAGGTGCGCGGCGAGACGGGGCTCGCGGTCTCGGTCGGCATCGCGCCGGTGAAGCTGGTGGCGAAGATCGCGAGCGATCTGGCCAAGCCCGACGGCCTGCTCGAGGTCGCGGACGGGCACGTCCGGGAGTTCCTCGATCCCCTGCCGGTGGCGCGGCTCTGGGGCGTGGGGCCGGTCGCGGAGGCGCGCCTCGCGCGGGTGGGAATCCGCACGATTGGCGATCTGGCGACGGCGGCCCCGGAGGCGCTCCGCAGCGGGCTCGGGAGCTGGGGCGCATCCGCGGCGGCGCTCGCGCGGGGCGAGGACCTGCGCGAGGTGGAGCCCTACCGCGAGGCCGTCTCGATGAGCGAGGAGAACACGTTCGGCGAGGACGTCTCGGATCGTCGCACGCTCGATGGCGCGATCTGGACGCACGCCGAGTCCGTGGCCCGGCGGCTCCGGCGCAGCGAGCTGCGCGCGCACACCGTCGTGCTGAAGCTGAAGCTGGCGCGTCGCGTGGCGCCCGGCCCGCGCGGCTTCCGGCTGCTCACGCGACACGCGACGCTGCCCGAGGCCAGCGACGACGGCGAGGTGCTGGCGCGGACGGCGCAGGCGCTCCTGGCGCGCTGCGAGCTCGGCGAGCCGGTGCGGCTCGTCGGGGTGGGGGCGACGAAGCTGGTGCCCGCCGATCCCGAGCAGCTCGCGCTGTTCGCGGAGGGCGCCGAGCGTGCGCGCCGTGCGAGCCTCAACCGTGCCCTCGACGCGCTCACCGAGCGCTACGGCAGCGCGGTCGTGCGTCGCGCCGGCCAGGCCGACGTCACCCGCGCTGGCCTCTCCCACCATCACAAACGCGGCGAATGAAGAAGGGCCCGTTAGAGAGGGGTCGGTCCTTTTCGTTTCGTCTTCGAGTTTCTAACGGAACAGGACCGACCCCTTTCTACACTTTCAGTCGTAGAGGGCGTCGATTTCCCAGCGGTGGGTGAGGAGGTCGAGGCGCAGGCGGATGAGCCAGCCGTCGGCGGTCGCAGCGTCGAAGTGATCGAAGGCGAAGCGTTCGGTCTCGGACCACCAGCGTCCGCTCGTGCGCCAGGGGCCGCTCAGCTGCTCGATCCGGCCGTTCGCGAGGGCGCTCTCGATCCAGCGCGGCTGCCCACCGGCCAGGCGCACGCGGGCGGGAAGCGGCGGGCGAAGTGCCCGGACGGCGAGTGCGCGCTGCGTCGGACGCGGCCCCGGGTCACGGGGCTTCGGCGCCTGGAAGGGCGCCATGCGACAGGCGTCGGGACGATGGTCGTCCGCGACCGCCGGCGCCCCCACGCGCTCGCTTCCGACCAGAGCGGCGAGCTCGGCCAGCATGCGCGCGAGCGTGGCGGGCGCGGGCCCGGCGGGCCGGAAGAAGTCGAGCTGGTCGCCGCGCAGTGCGCGTCCGATGCTGGCGACGGCCACCCGCTCGATCGCGGCCCGCGGCGGCGCCGCTTCGAGCGCGAGCAACGCCAGCCGCAGCACCACGCGCTCGTCCAGCGTCGGCGCCGCGATGCCGACGCGCCACGCGTCCCGCCCGCCGCCTTCCAGCCCGAGCGTCAGCTCGAGGTCGCCGAAGGCGAGCCCGCGGCAGACCAGCCGCTCGCCGAGACGGCCCAGGATCCCGCGCAGCACGAAGCCGAGCGGCTCGAGCCGCTCGATCGGCGCTTCGAGGTCACTGGCCTCTTCGAGACGGGAGTCGAGAGGCACGGGGGGCGGCGGGGAGCGCTCCCGCCCGCGCGCGAGCGAGAGCAGGGCGTGCACCCCGGGGCCGAGTCGGGCGGTGAGTGCGCGCTCGGGCAGGCGCAGCAGGTCCGCCATGCGGCGCAGCCCGAAGCGCGAGAACGCCTCGGCGAGCGCATCGTCCGGGTCGAACAGCTCGAGCGGCAGCGGGGCCAGGAAGGCCGCGTCGCCGCCCGGGGCGATCACCATCCCCTCGCCGTCGCGCCCCACGCCTTCTCGCGCAGCGAGGCGCGCCGCGATCCGCGCGACGCCGCGCGAGGACGCCACGGCCACCTGCGCCGGCAGCCCGAGACGCGCCGTACGCGCGGCCAGCGCCCCGGCGAAGCCCACCTCGGAGTGGAACAGCGACGAGACGCCGCGTGCGTCGAGGAAGACGGCGGCCTCGGCGGCGTAGGGGCCGGAGCCCGGCGGCGCCGGCTCGGCGCGCGGCGAGACGCTGAGCGCCGCATCGAGCAACGCGGCACGTGCCGCCTGCTCGCGCGCGAGCGAGAGCACGCGCAGCTCGAGCACGGCGCACACGGCGCGCGCCTGTACCGCCGTGGTGAACGGTCGTACCCCGGCCTGCGCGGCCTCGGGGGAGACGGCCACGAGCTCGGCGCGCGGCCCCGGGCCCGCGGCGACCGCGAACGGGCGACCCGCCAGCTCGGGGTGCGCGCGCAGCTCGGCGGCGAGCGGGAGCGCGGGCACCAGCAGGCACGCGATGCGCGTCGATCTCTGCCGGGGAGAGGGCATCGCATCCTACGCCGCGTTCGATCGTGCCGCGGTACGGGTCGCGCCCCCTTCCTGCGCGCAGGCTGCTTCCGCGAGGGGCCGATGTTCTTCCGCGAGGGGCCGATGTTGTTCCGCGAGGGGCCCATGTTGTTCCGCGAGGGGCCAATGCACCGGAACGTCGGAGTCGGCCGGGCCGAGGCGGCTGCGCACGAGCCGCACGCGCGTCTCGAAGCCGGCGAGCCAGTCGGGGCCCCCCTCGAAGCGCGGGCGGGAGGTCCCCAGCTCGAGCGCCAGGTCGGCGAAGGTACCGGCCAGGCGCCGCCGACCGAGCAGCACGAGGGCCGACGCCGTGGCCGCCGAGGCCTTGCGCAGCCGAGGCCACACCGCCGCCGGGATCCGAGGCGGTGTGCCCTCTGCGCACAGATCCAGCAGCACGAGGGGAAAGCCGCCGGCCTGGAGCACGTGCTCCACGCTGCGCAGCGCCTCGGGCACCCCGGGCGGCCGTACCCACAGCACGCGTTCGAGGTCGACGCCGGCGGCTGCGGCCGAGACGGGGTCGAAGGCGTCGGCGCGATCCACCACGACCCCGAGCTCGCCCTGGGCCGTCGCGCGCGCGAGCAGTGCCAGCGCGAGCGAGGTGCGCCCGCAGCAGCCCGGCCCCACCACCTCACTGACGCGTCCACGCGGGAAGCCGCCGCCGAGCACGCGGTCGAGCCGGGCGAGGCCGGTGGGGAAGCAGCCACCCGGGAGCGCCTCGCCGCCGCCCCGCACCACGCTGGTGCCGAGGTCGCGGAGCAGGGCGTCCAGCCGTTCGGAGGAGCGTCCGGAGGAGGGGTGGGAAGCGGGGTCGGGCGCGGCCGACGCCGTGCGCAGGGGGGCGGGGGCGGTCATGGGAGGACGATTTTCGTCTTTTCTTCGCCCCCCTGTCAACGCGAAAATCGGGCGCTGGGGGCACGAAAGCGTCGCTCGCCGCTCCGCGGCGGCTATCCCTCGAGCACCGCCTCGAAGGTCCGGAGCTTCGGATGCCCGCGCAGTACGCCCTCCGGCATGCGCGCCTGCTGGTGCGCCTTCCGGAAGGCCTCCGAGCGCGTCCACGCTTCGAACGCCTCCCGGCTCTGCCACGTCGAGTGGGAGACGTAGTCCCCGGGCTCGTCGCCGCGCAGCAGCGCGAAACGCAGGAAGCCCGGCACCTCCGTCAGGTAGGTCTCGCGCTCGCTCCAACGCGCCTCGAACTCGGCGCTGCGCGTCGGATCCACGGCGAAGTGATTCATGGCGACGAAGATCGGCATCGGACCCCCTTGGAGCCCTACACTACCGGCCATGCGACTCCTCCACACCATGCTTCGCGTGAAGGACCTCGACGCGTCCCTCCGGTTCTGGACGGAGCACTTCGGCATGAAGCTGCTCCGCCGACGCGACTACCCGGGCGGGAAGTTCACGCTCGCCTTCGTGGGCTACGGCGACGAGTCCGACCACACCGTGCTCGAGCTGACCCACAACTGGGAGCAGGACGACTACGTGCTCGGCGATCAGTTCGGCCACATCGCCATCGGCGTGGACGACATCTACGCCACCTGCAAGCAGCTCGA
>JBFIYM010000090.1:0-17722 GCA_041605395.1 Myxococcota bacterium
CCAGCCTCGACGACGTCATCCGTGGAAACAACGGCGCCTTCCTCGGGCTGGCGGCCAAGTACTAGGCGGGGCGGCGATGGAACGGAGCCAGAGGCGCTGGATCGACGGCCGCTTCCTGACCAGCCGCGTCGCCCGCCGCGTGTTCTTCGTGGTGCTGGCGAGCGCGCTGTTGCCGATCCTGAGCTTCGCGCTGCTCTCCTACTCCCAGGTGACGCGTCAGCTCGAGCGCGACGCCGACGCGCGCCTCAAGCAGGACACGAAGCAGCTCGGCATGGCCGTGCTCGAGCGGCTGCTGCTGCTCGACGCCGCGCTGGCCTCGCACGTCGAGGCGTCGCAGGCGGAGCTCCCCGAGGCGCTGGCCCGTGGCCGCTTCCGCGAGGTCGGGGTCCGCGCGCCGGAGCCGCTCGAGCCGGGGGACGCCGCGCACCTCGCCGAGGGCGGCGCGCTGCTGCGGCTCGCCTCGGATCCGCCGCGCGTCGCGTTGCTGCGACTGACGCAGGACGGGCGTTGGCTCGAGGCCGAGGTCGACCCGGGCTTCCTGTTCGTGCCCGAGGCCCTGCGCTCGAACGTGAGCCTCCGGGTCGAGTCCGTCGGGCGCACCCTGTACGCGTCCCCCGACCCGCGCGCCGACGAGCCGGTGCGCCACGCGAGCTGGGACCTGTTCCTGCGCCCCCAGTTCCGCGCCCCGATCTGGACCCTCACCCTGGCCGAGCCGGACCACCTGCTGCTCGCCCCGCTGGCCCAGTTCCGGACCGTGTTCCCCCTCGTCACGCTGCTGTCCCTGCTCGGCGTCGGCCTCTCGACCCTGGTGCTGGTGCGGCGCAGCCTCGTCCCGATCGACCGGCTCCAGTCCGCCACCCGTCGCCTCGCGGCGCGCGACTTCAGCACGCGCATCGGCCTCGAGACGGGCGACGAGTTCGAGGAGCTGGCCGATTCCTTCGACGCCATGGCCGCCAACATCGAGCGCCACATCGCGGTGGTCGAGACCGTGAGCGACGTCGGACGCGCGCTCTCCGTCGAGCACGACCACGAGCGCCTGCTCGCCACGATCCTGCGCGGCACCATGGCCGTCACCGACGCCAGGGCCGGCGCCCTCTCGCTCGTCGATGCCGAGGGCCGCCTGACCCGCCACCTCCAGCTCGGCGACGGCGCCGTCGAACGGCTCGCCGAGCACGCCCTGAACGCCGTCGACACCGGGCAGACGCTCCACGGCACCCGCTGCGGCGAGCTCTCCATCCCGATGCAGAACCACGAGGGCACCGTGATCGGCGTGCTCCAGCTGGTGCGACCCGAAGGCTTCGACGCCGAGCGCCTGGCGCTGGCCGAGTCGCTCGCCTCCCAGACCGCCGTGGCGCTCACCAAGCAGCGCCTCGCCGGCGAGTTCCGCGCGCTGTTCGAGGGTTTGATCCAGCTGATCGTGAAGGCCATCGACCAGAAGTCGCCCTACACGGGTGAGCACTGCCGCCGCGTGCCGATCATCACCGAGCTGATCGCCGACGCCGCCTGCGCCTCGCGCGAGGGCGCGCTCAAGGACTTCTCACTCACCGAGGCCGAGCGCTACGAGCTCCGCATCGCCGCCCTGCTCCACGACTGCGGCAAGGTCACGACGCCCGTCCACGTGATCGACAAGTCGTCCAAGCTCGAGACGCTCTTCGATCGCATCGCGCTGGTGGACGCGCGCTTCGAGGTGACGCGACGGGAGATCGAGCTCGAGGCCGCGCGCGCCCGGCTCCCCGCGCCCACCCCCGAGCTGGACGCCTCGTGCGCGGAACGCATTGCGCAGCTCGAAGCGGACCGCGAGTTCCTGCGCTGGTGCAACGCCGGCCGCGAGCGCACGAAGCCGGAGGACCTGGAGCGCGTGCGGGAGATCGCCGCGCGCTGGAGCTGGCGGAGCCCGGACGGAACGGTCGAGCCCATCCTGAACGACGAGGAGGTCGAGAACCTCTGCGTCCGCCGTGGCACGCTGAACCCGGCCGAGCGCCAGATCATCAACCACCACGTGGTGGCGTCGATCGAGATGCTGGAGCAGCTCCCGTATCCGCGCGCGCTCCGCAACGTGCCGGCCAGTGCGGGCGCGCACCACGAACGCATGGACGGGCGCGGCTATCCCCAGGGCCTCGTGCGGGACCAGATCTCGACGCAGGGCCGCATCCTGGGCCTGGCCGACGTCTTCGAGGCCCTCACCGCGCGCGATCGCCCCTACAAGAAGCCGATGGCGCTGCGGCAGGCCCTCTCGGTGCTGGAGAGCATGCGCGACGAGGGCCACATCGACGGCGACCTCTTCGAGATCTTCGTGCGCGACAAGGTGTACCTGCGTTATGCCGCGGAGTACCTCGACCCCGAGCAGATCGACGAAGAGCTGATGGACGACGCGGCCCGCGCGATGCTCGAATCGCGCCCGAAGCCGGGGTAGCCCCTCAATCCTCTCGCGGACGTCGCTCCGACTTGCGGCGCGCGGTGGCCCGCTTGTCGGCCAGGCGGCGCTCGCGGGAGGCGCGCGTCGGGCGCGTGGCCCGGCGACGCTTCGGCGGCTTCGCGACCTCCGCCAGCATCGCCTCGAGCTTCGCCACGCACTCGGCCACGTTGCGCTCCCGGGTGCGATGGCGCTGGCTGGTGATCGTCAGCACGCCGTCGGCGCCGAGGCGGTTGGCGAAACGCACGCGGAAGCGCGCCAGCACGGCCGGCGGGAGCGCCCGGCTGTTCGCGACGTCCCAGCGCAGCACGGCCTTCGACTCGACCTTGTTGACGTTCTGGCCGCCCGGCCCGGAGCTCCTGGCGAAGCGAAAGCGCAGCTCGTCGCGCGGGGCCCGAAGTGCCACCGCTCAGCGCTGGCCTTCGACGAGGCGCGCGTAGTCGTCGAGCACCGGCAGCACGCGATCGCGCGGCGCCGAGGGCAGCCGCAGCACGCACTCGGTGACGCCCTGCTCCCGGTAGTAGGCGAGCTTGCCCTCGTCCGGGAAGACGCCCATCGGCACCACCCGGAGGTCGCCCGGATCGCGCCCGCGCTCCTCGCAGGCGCGTCGCAGCTCGGGCAGCGCCTTCTTGATGCCGGCGCCGCCGAAGGGGATCCAGCCGTCGCCGAACTCGGCGACGTGCGCATACAGGGTGGGGCCGGGCGCCGCGCCGACCAGCACCGGAGGGCGCGGCTGCTGGAGCGGCTTCGGCCACTGCCAGCTCGCCTCGAAGCGCACGAACTCGCCGTCGAAGCTCGCCACCTCCTCGGACCAGAGCGCCTGCATCGCCAGCATCACCTCGCGCACGCGCGCGCGGCGACGCTTCACGTCGATGCCGTGGTTCTCCATCTCCTCGAGGTTCCAGCCGTAGCCGATGCCGTAGACGAGGCGCCCGCCCGAGAGCTGATCGAGGCTCGCGATCTGCTTGGCCAGCGCGATGGGGTCGTGTTGGGCCGGCAGCGCGATGGCGGTACCGAGCCGGATCCGGGCGGTGACGGCCGCTGCGCCGGCCAGCACGATCAGGGGGTCGGGGCTCCGCTTGTACTCCTCGGCCAGCTCGGCGTCGCCCGTCGGCGCGGGCGTGCGGCGGCTCACGGGGATGTGCGTGTGCTCGGGGACGTAGAGCGAGTAGAAGCCGCGCGCCTCGGCCTCGCGCGCCAGCTCGGGCACCGGCATGGCCAGGTCGGTGGCGTGGAGGGTGACGCCGATCTGCATCGCGCCAGTGCTTAGCTCATCGGGGCGGCCGCGCCGCGCACCCGATCGAGCACCACGTTGGGGTCGTTCGGGACGGCGTCGGAGCGCCAGGCGACGTGCTGGTCGGGGCGCACCAGTACGAGCCGGCGTTCCAGGCGCTCGCGGAGATCGGGGAGGGCGACGACTTCGAGGGGAAGGCCGATCTTGCGGGCGGCGTCCGCGAACGCGTCACCGGCGGGTGCGCCCGCGCCGACGCGCAGCAGCGTGAAGCCCGGTCCGAGCCGGTCGAAGAGCGCGGCGCCGTCCGGGAGCGTGAGGTGCGGCAGGCGCGAGCCGGGTCGCGTGGTCGGCACGTAGAGGATCTCGTCGTCCTCGGGCTCCGGGGTGCCGTCCGCCACCACGAGCGGGGAGCCCTCGTAGCGATAGCCGAGCTGCACCCCCGCGCTCTCGAACTCCTTGCGCTGGCTCGCGAGGATCCGCTCACCGACCAGGCGCCGGAGCGCTTCGCCCTCCGCGCCCTCGGCCTCGAGCGTCGGCGGAACCGGCGCGGCCATCAGCCCCGCCGCGTTGCGGGCCGAGGCGGCCACGTTGCGCTCGGCGATCGGGCGACGCTCGGCCTCGTAGGTGTCGAGCAGCCCCGCGCCGGCCCAGCCCTGTTGCACCGCGGCGAGCTTCCAGGCGAGATCGCAGGCGTCGCCGATGCCGGTGTTCATGCCGAAGCCGCCCGTCGGAATCAGCAGGTGCGCGGCGTCGCCGGCGAAGAAGAGCGGGCCGGCCCGATAGCGCGCCGCCACCATCAGGTGCGCGCGCCACGGGTGGACGGCCAGCACCTCGACGTCGACGTTCGCGCCGGCGGGGCCGAGCCCGGCGCGCACCGCAGCCTCGGCATCGAGCCCGGCCGGGTCGACGTCGAGCGGCAGCACGCGGTGGAAGGTGAAGAGCTCCCGGCCGTCCACGGCGACCAGCGTGCCCCGCAGCTCGGGGTTCGCGACGAACCACATCAGCGCGTCGCCGTGGGGGTTCGCCGCGCGCAGCCCTCGGGAGCGGAAGAAGACCCCCACCTGCTGGCTCACCGCGTGGCGCCCGACGAGCTCCACGCCGGCCGCCGCGCGGAGCGTGCTGACGCCGCCGCTGCAGTCGACCACGAAGCGCGCGCGCAGCTGCTCCTCGCGACCGCTCGCCTCTTCGACCAGCACCGCCTCGGCGCTCTCGCCGCGCGCTTCGACGCGCGCCACGCGCCACCCGAAGCGTGCCGCGACGTCCGCCGTCCCGGCGACCGCGCGGCGTAGCACCGGCTCGAGGAAGATCTGCGAGATGCGCTGCGGTCGCTCGGCGCCGTGTGGGCTGTCGAAGGCGATGGAGGCGCCGCGGGCATCGGCCTCGGCCGGCGACGGATAGGCGAAGCGACAGATCTCGTGCCCGAACACCCGCGTCGCGAACACGATGTCGTGGCGGTAGTCCCGCGCGACGCCCGCGGCGCGGATCGCGGGCGCGACACCGAGCCGGCGGAAGTGCTCCATCGAGCGCATGTTGGTGAGCGTGCAGCGCGGCTCGCGGGTCGGCTCGACGCGCGGCTCGACCAGCAGGCAGGGCACGCCGCGGAGCCCGAGGTCGAGCGCCAGCGTCAGCCCCACCGGCCCGCCCCCGGCCACCAGAACGGGCAGCTCGCGGTCTACCATGCACTCGCTCTCCCGCCCCGGGGTGGTACCCCGGATTGAAACCTGTTTCAATTTCGGATGGCCATGGCCCAGCCCCCCTTCGACGCCCAGTACGCGCTCGAGCACCGCTACACGCGGAAGAGCGGGCGCGTCTATCTCACCGGCGTCCAAGCGCTGGTGCGGTTGCCGATGCTCCAGCGCGAGCGCGACCAGGCCGCCGGTCTCTCGACGGCCGGCTTCATCTCGGGCTATCGCGGCTCGCCCCTCGGCACCTACGACATGGCGCTCTGGCAGGCGAAGGAGCTCCTCGAAGCGCACGAGGTCCGCTTCGAGCCCGGCGTGAACGAGGACCTCGCGGCCACCGCGGTCTGGGGCACGCAGCAGGCGAACCTGCATCCCGGCGCGAAGTACGACGGCGTGTTCGGCATCTGGTACGGGAAGGGGCCCGGGGTCGATCGCTCCTGCGATGCGCTCAAGCACGCCAACTACGCCGGCACCGCGCCGAAGGGCGGCGTGCTCGCGCTCTGCGGCGACGACCCCGGCGCGAAGTCCTCCTCGATCGCGCACCAGTCCGAGCACGCGCTGATCCACTGCGGCATCCCGGTGCTGAATCCGTCGAGTGTGCAGGAGTACCTCGACCTCGGGCTCGCGGGCTTCGCGCTCTCGCGCTTCGCGGGCTGCTGGGTGGGGATGAAGTGCCTCACCGACACGGTCGACAGCGCCGCCTCCGTCGAAGTCGGGCCGGACCGGATGCGTCTGGTCGAGCCCGATCTCGAGCGCGGGCCGGGCTTCCACATCGGCTGGGCGAACCTGCCGCTCGAGGTCGAGAAGCGGCTCTACCAGCAGCGGCTGCCCGCCGCGCAGGCCTTCGTGCGCGCGAACGGCCTCGACCGGGTCGTGCTCGACGCGCCCCAGCGCCGCATCGGAATCATCACGACCGGCAAGGCCTACCTCGACGTGCGCGAGGCGCTGGTCGAGCTCGGCGTCGACGAGGCGCTGGCCCGCGAGCTCGGGCTCTCGATCTACAAGGTGGCGATGTCGTGGCCGCTCGAGCCCGAAGGCGCGCTCGCGTTCTGCCGGGGCCTCGACCACGTGCTGGTGGTGGAAGAGAAGCGCGTGGTGATCGAGGACCAGCTCGCGCGTCTGCTCGTGAACCAGGCCGAGCGACCGCGGCTCTCCGGCAAGCGCGACGCGAACGGCGTGCCGCTCGTCCCGGCCGAGGGCGAGCTCGCCCCGGGGCTCGTCGCAGCGCTGCTCCGCCACTGGCTCGACGGGGCCGTGCCCGGCAGCGGCGCGCGCCTGCGGCCCCCGCCGCCGACGCCGGTGACCTCCCCGCCCGGGCAGCTCACCCGGCTCCCGGCCTTCTGCTCCGGCTGCCCGCACAACACGTCCACCGTCGTCCCCGACGGCTCGGTGGCGCTCGGCGGCATCGGCTGCCACGGCATGGCGGCCTGGATGCCGGAGCGCCGCACGCTCGCCGTGACCCAGATGGGCGGCGAGGGCGCCAACTGGATCGGGCAGGCGCCGTTCACGTCGCTACCGCACATCTTCCAGAACATGGGCGACGGCACCTACTTCCACTCCGGGCTGGTCGCGATCCGCGCTGCCGTCGCCGCGAACGTCAACGTCACCTACAAGCTGCTCGTGAACGGCGCCGTCGCCATGACGGGCGGCCAGCCCATCGAGGGCGAGCCCATGGCGGGCGAGATCACCTGCCCCGAGATCGCGCGGCAGCTCGCCGCCGAGGGGGTGAAGCGGATCGCCGTGGTCTCGGTCGAGCCCGAGCGCTTCCCGCGCGGCGCGCTCCCGGCCGGCGTCACCCTCCACCACCGCGACGACCTCCCGGCCATCCAGAAGGAGCTGCGCGAGGTCCGGGGCGTCTCGGCCATCGTCTACGACCAGACCTGCGCGGCCGAGGCGCGGCGCCTGCGCAAGCGCGGCGAGTTCCCGGACCCCGACCGTCGCATCGTGATCAACGAGCGCGTGTGCGAGGGCTGCGGCGACTGCTCGGTGCAGAGCAACTGCATCTCGATCGAGCCCGTCGAGACCGAGCTCGGCCGCAAGCGCCGCATCAACCAGTCGTCCTGCAACAAGGACTACTCGTGCGTGAAGGGGCACTGCCCGAGCTTCGTGTCGGTGCTCGGCGGGCGCGTGCGGAAGGCGACGGGGGAGGGCGTCGGCGCTGCGGATGCGCTCTTCGCGGGCCTGCCCGAGCCCGCCCCGGCCGACTGCGCGGAGCCCTGGAACGTGCTGATCGCCGGCATCGGTGGCACGGGCGTGGTGACGGTCGGCGCGATCCTCGCGATGGCCGCGCATCTCGAGGGCAAGGGCTGCTCCGAGCTCGACGTGACCGGGCTGGCCCAGAAGAACGGGCCCGTCTCGAGCCACGTGCGCGTCGCCCGCGACCCGGGCACGATCTTCGCCTCCCGGATCGGCGTGGGCGCCGCGGACCTGGTGATCGGCTGCGACCTCGTGGTCGCGACGAACCCGGAGAACCTGCCGCGCGCGCGGTCCGGGCGCACCGCGGCCGTGATGAACCGCGACGTCGCCCCGACGGCCGACTTCGCGCGCAACAGCGACCTCGACCTCTCGAGCGAGCGGATGGAGGCGGCGGTGCGCGAGGCGTGCGGCGCCGAGAGCGCCCACTTCGTGAACGCCTCGCAGCTCGCGACCGTGCTGCTCGGGGACGCGATCGCGGCCAACCTGCTGCTGATCGGCTACGCGGCGCAGCTCGGAAAGCTGCCGGTCGGCCTCGCCGCGCTCGAGCGCGCCATCGAGCTGAACGGGCGCCAGGTCGAGATGAACCGCCGCGCCCTGGCCTGGGGCCGGCTGCTGGCGCACGACCCGGCAGCAGTCGAGAAGATCGCGCGACCGCTGCTGCGTGGGGACCGGGACTCGCGCTTCGCCGCGACGCTCGACGAGCTCGTCACCGATCGCAGCCAGCGCCTCAAGGCCTATCAGGATGCCGCCTACGCCGCGCGCTATCGCGACCTCGTTGCACGCGTGGCGGAACGGGAGCGGAGCGTGGCGCCGGGGAGCGACGCCCTCGCCCGCGCCGTCGCGCGCAACTACGCGAAGCTCCTCGCCTACAAGGACGAGTACGAGGTCGCGCGCCTCTACAGCGACGGCGGCTTCCTCGAGCAGGTGGCGCGGGAGTTCGAGGGCGACTACCGGCTTCGGCTCCACCTCGACAGCAGCCACGTGCTCCCCTTCGGCCTGGCGCCGAAGAACCGCGAGACCGGGCGCACGCGAAAGCTCGCACTGCCGGCGGGGCTGATGCTGCCAGTGTTCCGGCTGATGAAGCACGGCAAGCGCCTGCGTGGCACGCCGCTCGACCTGTTCGGCATGCGCGCGCACCGCCGCTTCGAGCGACGCCTGATCGCCGAGTACGAGGCGACCGTCACGGAGCTGCTCGACGGCCTCGGCGCCGGCAACCTCGAGGCCGCGGTCGAGATCGCGAGCCTCCCGGAGCACGTGCGCGGCTTCGACGACGTGAAGGAGCGCCAGTACGCGGAGCAGCAGCAGAAGCAGGCCGAGCTTCTCTCGACGTTCCGACTGCGGGCGACCTAGAATCGACCCTTCCCCGGAGGACCCCATGGGCCGCATCATCTTCCAACGCGCCAACCTGCTCGACGGCGACAAGCCGGCGCGCGCGAACACGACCGTGGTGGTCGAGGGCGAGACGATCCAGTCCGTGGGATCGCAGAAGGTCGCGGCCCAGGAAGGCGACCGCGTGGTCGACCTCGACGGCAAGACGCTGATGCCCGGCCTGGTCTCGTCCCACTTCCACGCCTCGTACCACAACATCACGATCCAGCCCGAGCCGCTCGGCGTCGAGAAGCCCGAGAACTGGCTGGCGCTGGCGGGCGCGCGGAACCTCCGGACGGCGCTCCACTGCGGAATCACCGGCGTGGTCTCCTCGGGCGCGAACGCAGGCACCATCGACGCCGACCTCTGGCTCGCGATCCAGGACGGCTTGATCGAGGGGCCGCGCATGCTCCCCGCCAGCCGCGGGCTCGACACGGTCGGCGGCTACACCGACACCGAGAACTGGTGGTGGGAGCTCGGCAACAAGGGCGCGCAGGCCTTCGCCTCGGGCCCCGACGAGTTCCGGGCCCTCGTGCGCAAGGAGATCAAGCGCGGCGCGCGCATGATCAAGGTGTTCCTGTCGGGCGGCCACGCCGTCCCGGAGTACGGCGGCGGCATGAGCCTCTCGCGGAGCGAGCTCGACGCCGTGATCGAGACGGCGCACTCGCGGGGCGCCAAGGTCCGCGCGCACTGCGCGTGGCGGGACGTGATCAAGACGGCGGTCGCGGCGGGCCTCGACGTGGTCGACCACGGCGACCAGCTCGACGACGAGTGCATGGAGCAGATGGCCGAGCGCGGCACCTTCTGGGTGCCGAGCGCGTTCTTCACCGCGCAGATGCTCTCGCCCGACGCTGCGCTCTCGATGGCCACCGAGGAGCAGATGGCGCCGCTCCGCGCCGAGTTCGACAACGTGCTGCGCCGGCTCGAGCAGGCCGAGCAGGCCGGTGTCAAGATCGTCACCGGCGACGACTACGGCATCATCGTGCTCCCCCACGGCCGCTACGCCGAGGAGCTCGAGTTCTACGTCAAGACCGGCGGCATGAAGCCGCTCGACGTGCTGCGCTGGGCCACCAAGAACGGCGGCGAGCTGCTCGGCGGCCACGTGCCCACCGGCCAGGTGAAGGAGGGCCACTACGCCGACCTGCTCGTGGTGGACGGCGATCCCTCGGTCGACATCGCCCTCCTCCAGGACCGCACGAAGCTGAAGGCGATCGTGAAGGGCGGCGCCTTCGTGAAGGACGCACTCTGATGGCGAGCCGGCAGCTCGAGCAGGTGATCGCGCACCTCCGGGGCCTCGCCGCGAGCGCGGCCGAGGCGGGCGCGAGTGGTGACATCGCCGCGAACCGCCGCATCGTGGACGGCTACGGCGACGTCCATCCCTCGGTGCGCGACTTCGAGGCCGAGGTGAGGCCGCTGCGGATCGAGGGCGTGCCGTGCGAGTGGCTGCTCGCGGCGGGCGCCGACCCGGACCGCCGCCTCCTCTACATCCACGGCGGCGGCTGGACCTCGGGGGGGCTCGACTCGCACCGCCCGCTGTCCGCGCGGCTCTCCGCCGCCACCGGCTGCGCCGTCCTGGCGGTGGACTACCGCCTCGCGCCGGAGAACGTCTTCCCGGCCGGGCTCGACGACTGCGTCACCACGTACGCCTGGCTGCGCGAGAACGCCCCGGCCGGCCCCGGGCCGGCGCAGAGCGTCTTCGTGGCGGGCGACTCGGCCGGCGGCAACCTGACGCTCGCCCTCCTGCTCGCACTGAAGCAGCGCGATCTTCCGCTCCCGAACGCCGCGGTCCCGATCTCACCGGCAACGGACTTCCTGGCGACCGGCGCGTCCTACCGCACCCGCGCGGAGCGCGATCCGATCCTGACCATGGGCCCCGAGGGCATCCGGGGGCTTGCCGCCATCTACCTCCAGGGGAACGCGAAGCCCGAGGACCCGCTGGTGTCGCCGCTCTACGGCGACCCCGCCGGCCTCCCGCCGCTCCTCTTCCACGTGGGCGACGCCGAGATCCTGCTCGACGACTCGACCATGATGGCGGAGAAGGCGCGCGCCGCGGGCGTGGACGTGACGCTCCACGTGTGGCCGGAGATGCCGCACGTCTGGCACGCCTTCGCGCCCTTCCTGCCCGAGGCCAACGAGGCGATCGCCGAGATCGGTGCCTTCGTCCGCAAGCACGGCTAGCGCCTCAGCTCGCGGCGGCGCTCCAGGCCTGCACGAGGTCGTCCGTGGTGACGAGCGTCGCGACGTTCCGAAGCGTGTGCTCGAAGACCTGCTGCACGTAGTCGCGCGGGGTTCCCGCGACCGCATCGGTCGGGATCACCACCTGGTAGCCCGCGTTCACGCAGTCGAAGCTGAGGTTCGTGATCGCGACGTTCACCGAGACGCCGACGGCGACCACGGTCGTGACACCCAGGTTGCGGAGCACGAAGTCGAGCTCGGTCCCCGAGAAGGGCGAGAGCCCGTGGAGGCGCGAGAGGACGACGTCGCTGTCGTGCAGCTTCACCTCGGGCACGATCTCGGTGGCCGGCGAGCCCGGCAGCAGCTTCGGCTCGGCGCGCGCCATGTAGCCGAACAGCCGCGCGTTCCGGTTCATGCCCCGGTTGTCGGCGCGCCGCTCGGCGATGCAGTGCACGATCTCGGCCCCGGCACTACGCGCCGCCTCCACCAGGCGCGCCACGTGCGGGATGATCTCGCGCCCCTGCTTCGCGAGCTCCGGGAGCGCCGAGTGGTCCCCGATCACACCGCGCTGGATCTCGGAGGTGACGACGGCGGTGTGCTTCGGGTCGACGAGACCGGCGAGATCGACGGGCATGCGGAACCTCCAGAGGCGGAGCGTACCACCGGCCCGGCCTAGCGAACCTCTCGAGAACGCGCGCACGCTCCCGGGGCCACGAGGACCGGTGGACCCTAGGCGATCGCCCCCTTCTTGCGGAGGGCCGCGATCTCGTCGTCGGAGAGCGAGAGCACGCGGCGGAGCACGTCGTCGGTGTGCTGCCCGAGCCGCGGCGTCGGGCCGACGGGGCCTTCGGCGAGGCGGGTCATCTTCACGGGATTGCCGACGACGAGGTAGGGGCTCTCGGAATCGGGGCGCGGGACCTCGATCAGCATGTCGCGGAGCGCCACGTGGGGGTCGGCCACGATGTCCTCGGCGCGGTTGCTCGGCCCGGCCACGATGCCGGCCTCGCAGAGCGCGGCGGCCGCCTCGAGCTTGGTCTTGTCGCGCGCCCAGGCCTCGAGCGCCGGGCGGATCACGTCTTCGGTGTGGCGGGCCCAGCCCGTGCGGTCGGCGAAGCGGGGGTCGGTGGGCCACTCCGGGTGGCCGAGCAGCTGGCAGAGCTTTTCGAACATGGGCTCGCGGAACACGGCGACCACGAAGTGGCCGTCCTTCGCGGCGAAGGCGCCGACCAGCGCCGTCGAGCCGGGGCCGGCCATCGAGGCCGGCTCGCCCATCGAGTGCAGGAACGGCACCATGTCGGTCATCGCGATCATCGAGTCGTACATGGCGACGTCCACGTACTGCCCCTGACCCGTCGCATCGCGGTGACGGAGCGCCGCGAGCGTGCCGATCACGGCGAAGAGCGCGGTCGAGATGTCGCCGAGCGCGCCCGCCACGACCACCGGCGGCGGCTGCCCGGGCTTCTTCGTGGGCTCGTAGAGCCCGCCCATCGCCTCCGCGATCGGCGCGAAGGCCGGCCAGCGCGCGTAGGGCGAGGGGTCGAGGTTCCCGAAGCCCGAGAGCGAGAGATAGATCAGGCGTGGATGCAGCCTCGCGAGCGCCTCGTAGCCGAGCCCCAGCGCCTGCATCGAGCCGGCGCGGAAGTTCTCCGCCACGACGTCGAAGTGGGGCACCAGCCGTTCGAACAGGCTGCGCCCCTCCTCGTGCTTGAGGTCGATCGCGATGCTCTGCTTCGAGAGGTTGTTGCGCAGGTAGGTGGCGCCGACGCGGCGGCCGTCCTCGTCCACCAGGTACGGGTTCGAGGCCCGGCCCGTCTCGCCGCGTCCGGGCGGCTCCACCTTCACGACCTCGGCGCCGAGGTGGGCGAGCAGCTGGGTGGCGTAGGGGAGGGCCTGCATCTGCTCGGCCGCCAGCACGCGCACGCCGCCGAGCGGCTTGCCGGAGCCGCCCCGCTCCGGATGCTTCACCTCGCCGACCCGCACCACGCCCCTTTCGTTCCAGGAGGCGGCGAAGCTAGCGCGCCGGCGGGCGAGGCTAGCGCCCCCGGCCGACCGGGGGGAACATGTAGGGACGGAGGGCCGCGATGCCCGAGGCCGGCGAGGCCGCGCTCGAGTTCCATCACTACCACCGCGAGACGCTGCCGGCGCTGCTGCGCGGCGGGCACGGCGCCCTCGCGGCGCGTGGCGTGGGGCGGCTCGGCGGCCTCGCGTTCCGCCTGCCGGACGGCGACGCCTACAGCTACGTGCCCGAGGGCGAAAGCGTGGCCGTGGTGGCGGGCGACGCCGCGGCTGACACCGTGATCGAGCTCGACGAGGAGCTGTGGCGGAACCTGGTGCGTGAGCTCGACGCGGCGGCGGGCCTGCTCTACGGCGGCCGCGCGAAGTGCGTGCGCGGAAACGCCCTGCGCTGGGTGTCGTGGGAGCCGGCGCTCCGCGCCATGTGGAGCGGCCGCCCCGTCTACGAGCCCGACGAGCTGCGCCTGCTCGACCGCCACGGCGGGCCGCTCGACACGAGCGCGAGCTTCACGCTCGACTCGGATCGCGAGGACATGGCGCACTTCCTCAGGACGGCCGGCTATCTCTTCGTGCGCAGCGTCTTCCGGCCCGACGAGATCGCCCGCTTCCTGGCCGAGGCCGGGGAGCTCGCCAGCGAGGCCCGGAAGGGCGACAAGCTCTCGTGGTGGGGCAAGGACGCCGCCGGCCGGGAGGTATTGACGCGCGTCACGCGCGCGGCAGCGAAGCCGAACCTGCGGACGATCCCGAACGACCCCCGCCTGGTCGTGCTCAAGGACCTCGCGGACGAGCCGCTCGCGCACCGCGCGGCGGCGACCTCCGAGGAGGGCGTCTCGGTCATCTGGAAGCGGCCGGGCATGAGCGAGGGGCTCGGCGACCTTCCGTGGCACCGCGACTGCGGCATGGGCGGCCACGCGACGCTGTGTCCCGTGCTGATCGCCTCGGTGTTCCTGACGCCGTCCAGCCCGGAGACCGGTGACCTGCGCATGCTGCCCGGCTCCTGGCAACGCGGCTGCGGCCCGGTGGACGCACGCGACCCGAGCGCACCCCAGGGCGTCTCCTTCGCGGCGGCGCCGGGAGACGTCTCGCTCCACTACGGCGACACCATGCACGCCGCGCCGCCGCCGGAGCGCGACGACCTCGACGGCTACCGCATCAGCGCGGTCACCGGCTACGCGCGCCCCGGCGCGCGACCCCATCGCGGCCGCCACTACAACGAAGTGCTCCACCGCCGCGAGGACGGGCAGATCGAGCACCTGTCGAAGCTGGCGGAGAAGGGCTAGACCCGCACGCCGTGCTCTTCTCGGCCGTCCTCCTCGCCGGGCTCGTCCTGGCCAGCCCCGCGTTCGGCGTAGAGCTGGTGGCCGAGCGCATCACGCCCGAGAACGCGGCGCGGCTCCAGGTCGGGGGGCCCGACGCGGACGGCGGCGTCGGCGACTGGGCGCTCCGCAATGGCACGCTGTGCGCGGTGATCGCGGACGCCCTGCACGAGGCGCCCATCTCGCCGCAAGGGGGCGGCCTGCTCGACCTGGTCCGCTGCGGGCTCGCGAACGACCAGTGGAGCTCGCTGGTCCCGCTGGTGAACCTCGCGCGCGCCGACGTGGTGCCGATCGCCGGGCTTCGCGCCGAAGCCGACGCAGGCACCGCCCGGGTCGTCGCCGAGGGCGGGCGGCCCGGTCTGGCGATCCGCACCACCTACGCGCTCGGCCTGACGACGCCCGACGAGCTCTCCGTCACGACGGAGCTCACGCGGACCGGGGGCGGCGAGCGCATGTTCGCGTTCGGGGAGATCGTGTTCCACGCCGTGGGCCAGCTCCGGCCGTTCTCCCTGCTGCGTCGCGACCCGGAGGGGTCGGTCGGCTTCTGGCACCCTTCCGGTGATCCCGACTCCCCGCTCTCGATGCTGCGCGGCATCGTGGCGGCGGACGCGCACGTGCTGGTGGGCGGCGACGGGATCCGCCCCGGGCTGGCGTACGGCATCGAGCTCGTCCGCGCCGAGCGCCGCCGGCCCGACGGGAGCGTCGACCCGGTCGCGACGTTCTCGATCACCGGCGAGAGCTTCACGATGACCGGCGTGTTCGCCCGGCCGTTCTGGGTAGGCGGGGGCGGCCGCGGCCCCGGCCTCCTCGAGCTCGCGCAGCTCCCGCTGATGGACCTCGCGCCGGGCGAAGCCCTCGTGATCGAGCGGCGCATCCGGGTGGGCGAGCGCGCCGACGTCGCCTCGGTGACGGACGCCTGGTTCCCGGATGCGCCGCTCGTGTCGGGTCGGCTCGATTCGGGCGACGCCCGGATCCACGTGACCACGGCGTCGGGCGCGCCCCTGACCCAGGTACGCCCGGCCGCCGACGGCAGCTTCTCGCTCCGCGTGCCGCCCGGGCGCTACGCGCTGCGGGCCGTCACCAGCGACGGTCGCGAGCAGCGGCGTGCGTTCGCCGTCGGTGCCGCACCGCTCGCGCTCGACCCGATCGCGCTCGGTGCTCCGGCGACGCTGCGCTTGCCGCGGGGCCAGACGGTCCATCTCGTGTTCGTGGGCGAGGGAAGCACGCCGAATCCCGTCTTCGGCGACGATCTGCTCGACTTCCGCGTGAACGATACGTGGATCCCGCCGGGCGGCGCCTCGAACACGGTCTCCCTGGCGGGGCACGAGGAGGACCCGCCGGAGGTCCACCTCGCGCCGGGCCGCTACCGCGTGTTCGCGACCCGTGGCCCCGAGTACGGGCTCGAGCAAATCCGCCTCACGCTGGCGGCCGGCGAGGTGCGGACCCTCGAGATCGCTCAACCGGGGCGCGCCTTCGAGACGCCGGGCTGGATCGGCGCCGACATGCACGTGCACAGCGCCGAGAGCTTCGACGCCTCGTTTCCGCTCGCGCGCCAGCTCTCGGCCTTCGCGGCGAACGGCGCGGAGGTGCTGGTCGCGACCGAGCACGACCGCATCTTCGACCCGCGCCCGGAGGTCTTGCGGCTCGGCCTCGGGGATCGCCTGGTGGCGCTGACGGGCGTCGAGGTCACGACGGCCTACACGGGGGGCGATTCGCCGCACACGCTCGGCCACTTCAACGCGTATCCCATGCGGCGCGACCCGCTCGCCTACCGGGGCGGTGCGCCGCGCGCCGAGGGGCGCCGGCTGCGCGCCGTGCTCGCCGACCTCGGCCGGGGCGACGGCGCGCCCTTCGTCCAGCTCAACCACTCGCGCGGGGTGCTGGCCCACTCGGGTGGGGAGGGCGCCTACTTCTCGCACCTCGCCGTCGCGGGCAAGCCCTACGACCCGACGCGCCCGCTCACGGCCGAGCCGAACCGGGTGCTCGTCGAGCGGGATCCGGTGACGGGCCTGCGGGATCTCGACTTCCACGGCATGGAGCTCCTGAACGGAGCGAACCTCGACCGCTTCCGCCTGATCCGCGCCGACTGGCTCTCGCTGCTGCTCCAGGGCGAGGTGCGCGTGGCGATCGGCAACAGTGACACGCACCGCGCCGGCGAGCAGGCGGCCCTGCCGCGCACCTACGTGGCGCTGGCCGACGACAGCATCGCCGGCTTCGACCCGGACGCCTTCTTCGCCGCGCTCCGGGCCGGGCGGGCGATCGCGACGACCGGCCCGCTGCTCTCGGTGCGGCTCGGCGAGGCGGGGCCGGGCGAGCGCTTCCAGGGGCGGGGTGGCACCCTCCACGTCTCGGTCGCGGCCGCGCCCTGGGTTCCGGTGAACCGCCTCCGGGTGCACCGGGACGGCGTGATCGTCCTCGATCGCCCGATCGCGCGCGGCGCCGAGCTCACGCGGCGGCTCGACTTCACCCGCGATGGCTTCGTGGTCGTGGAGGTGGAGGGCGAGCCGGACGACACCTGGTCGGCCGTGCTACCGGGGTTCGTGCCGCTCGCGATCGCAAACCCGATCTTCGTGGACGCGGACGGGGACGGCGCCTGGAGCCCGCCGGGGCTCCCCGAGCCGGCGCCGCCGCTGCTCCGCGATCCGCTACGTTCCGCCCTCCTCGAGGAGAGCCCATGAACGACTCGGATGACGACAAGCCGGAGCTTCCCTCGCTGATGCCCGGGAAGATCGTCGAGCGGCTGTTCCAGTCGCGGACGATCCTGATCCACGGCGAGATCGACTCGCGCCTGGCGCAGCACGTGACCGCCCAGCTGCTCGCGCTCGCGGCCGCGGGTGACGAGACGATCACGGTCTTCATCCACTCGGAGGGCGGACACGTCGAGGCCGGGGACTCGATCCACGACCTGGTGCGCTTCGTGAAGCCCAAGGTGCGCATGATCGGCACCGGTTGGGTGGCGAGCGCCGGCACCCACATCTACCTGGCCGTGCCCAAGAAGCAGCGCTTCTGCCTGCCGAACACGCGCTTCATGATCCACCAGCCGCTCGGCGGGGTGGGCGGGCGCGCCACCGACATCCGCATCGAGGCGGAGGAGATCCTGAAGGCCCGCGAGCGGCTCAACCAGACCATCGCCGACGCCACCGGCCAGCCGCTCGACCGCGTCGCCAAGGACACCGACCGCAACTACTGGATGTCGCCCGACGAAGCCCTCGCATACGACATCGTCGGCAAGATCATCAAAGCCGCCAGCGAGCTCCCCTAGCGGCAGGTTGGATGGCCTCGTGCGGAGGCCGGGCCCGGGACGCGGTCCAACCGCCCCGGGCAC